>DASRPK010000256.1:0-5837 GCA_035646395.1 Gemmatimonadaceae bacterium
GTGATGCTGAAGGCATCTCGAGGCGTCCGTCTCGAACGACTCGTTCCGATGTTGCAAGAGTGGTCCGCCAAGTAGTCTCCCTTCGGCCATCCGCCAACCGCTATCCGTGTTATACTGGCTCCTCTCGCCGCTCCAGGACACCATCCCGTCGCTGAGGTTGATCAACTACCTCGCGTTCCGCGGCGCGGGCGCTGCGGTCACCGCGGTGCTCTTTTCATTCCTCATCGGCCCGCCCATCATTCGCCGGCTCAAGGCGATGAAGGTTCAGCAGGGCGTCAGGGCGGGGACGCCGGACTCACATAAGGGGAAAGCCGCGACGCCGACGATGGGTGGGTTGATCCTGCTGGTCGCAGGCATCGGACCGGCGCTGCTCTGGACGCGGCTTGACAACCCGTACGTGGTCATCGCGCTGATCGTCACCATATGGATGGGCGGGATCGGCTTCCTCGACGACTACCTCAAGCTCAAGCAGAAACGCGAAGGTCGCGTTGTCGATGGACTCGTCGAGCGCTACAAGCTTGCCGGACAGGTCACGATTGGCCTCATGGTCGGCATCCTGCTCTGGAAGTCTCCGCTGTCCACGCTGCCGGGCGCGTCGACCACGGTGCCGTTCTTCAAGTACATCATCATCGTCCCGGCGTGGCAGGCGATCGAGTTTCTCTACGTGGGCTGGGTGACCTTCATCCTGACCGGCGTGAGCAATGCAACCAATCTCACCGACGGACTCGATGGATTGTCGGCCGGACTTTGCGCGATCGCTCTCGTAACGTTCGGCTTGTTCGCCTACGTGATGGGTCGCTTCGATGCCAGCGCGTACCTCTACCTGTTTTACCTCCCCGGCTCGGGTGAGCTCGCAGTGTTCTGTCTCGCCCTGGCCGGAGCCTGCACGGGTTTCCTGTGGTTCAACTGTCACCCGGCACAGGTCTTCATGGGTGACACGGGCGCCCTGGCCCTCGGCGGTGCGCTTGGCTCGATCGCTATCCTGCTCAAGTCGGAATTCCTCCTGCTCTTCATCGGCGGCGTCTTCTGCGCGGAAACCGTTTCGGTCATCCTGCAGCGCGTGGTCTTCAAGTATCGAAAGGCTCGTTATGGTCTCGAATACGCCAAGGCGAATCGCGTGTTCAAGAGGGCGCCGATCCATCACCATTTCGAGATGATCGGGTGGTCGGAGTCGCAGGTCGTGGTCCGCTTCTGGATCCTGGGCATCCTCTGCGCGTTTGTGGCCCTGACCACGCTCAAGCTCCGATGACGCGCGACCTGCGCTCGCAAGGTGAGGTGGCCGTGCTGGGGCTCGCCCGCAGCGGGGACGCGGCGGCGCGATTGCTCCGATCGCGTCATGTGACCGTGTACGCTTCTGACGCGGGCAAGTCGCCCGAGATGGAAGCGACAGCAAACGCGCTGAAGGGCGCCGGCGTCGATGCCCACACCGGTGGTCATGACTTCCAGCGCATCGCGCGTGCATCACTCGTCGTGACCAGTCCGGGAATCCCGCCAGATGCACCGGCACTCGCCGCGGCGCGGCGTGCCGGCGTGCCAATCATCAGTGAGGTGGAGCTGGCGCTGAGCCAGATGCCCGGCGTCCGTTACATCGCGGTGACCGGCACCAACGGCAAGACGACCGTGACTTCGATCATCGGTCACCTGCTGCGCGGACTGGGCCACAAGACGGAAGTTGCCGGAAACATTGGCCGCCCGTTGAGTGAGATCGCGCTGCAGGCAAAACCACCGGAGTGGGTGGCGCTCGAGGTCTCCTCCTATCAGTTGCACGACACCCCATCGATCGCGCCGACCGTTGGTGTGCTGACGAATCTTTCCCCCGACCACCTCGATCGGTACCACGACGTGGCGTCGTACTATCGAGACAAGGCACTGCTGTACCGGAACGCGAGCGCCACCTCCCGCTGGATCGTCAACGCTGACGACGTCGAGTCGATCGGCATGGTGCGCGATGTCGCCGGATACTCCATGCGGTTCAGCGGCGAAGGGCGCTTATGCGACGCCTTCTACGACCGCCAGCACACCACGCTGATCCTGCTCGATGAGCCGCTGCTGCGTCGTGGTGAACTGCCGTTGTTAGGCGACCACAATGTCGGGAACGCGCTGGCAGCGTCGCTGGCCGTTGCCGCCGCCGATCCGGCCCACACGTCGATCAACGCCCGGAAGCGGATCGCGGCCGGCCTGCGGAGCATGACGCCGCTCGCACATCGTCTCGAGACGGTCGCCGACAGCAATGGCGTGTTGTGGGTCAATGACTCGAAGGCCACCAACGTCGCGGCGGCACGGGTCGGCATCTCGGCGATGACGCGACCCACGATCCTGTTGTTAGGCGGCCGGCACGCCGGTGAACCGTACACCGACCTCGCCGAGCCCATTCGGAAGCGGTGCAAGGTCGTTTTGGCGTTCGGGGAATCCGCGGATCTGATCCAGCGCGACCTCGGCGGCGTCGCACCGGTCCAGCGGGTCGGCGGTCGCTTTACCGATGTCGTCGCCCGCGCCCGCGACCTCGCGAGTCCGGGTGATTGTGTGCTGCTGTCGCCTGCCTGCAAGAGCTTCGACATGTTCACGGACTATGAAGACCGGGGGCGGACCTTCGCCCGCCTTGCTCGCAACCCTGAAAGCGCATGACATCGATCGCACTGGAAGCCCGGGACCGATGGGCGATGAGTGTGGAGGCCCGGGCACTGGTCGTGCTCACGGCATGTCTGACGGTTTTCGGGTTGTCCTTCCTCTATAGCGCGAGCGCGATAGTGGCGATGCAGGCGGACCAGCCGAGCTGGTATTTCGTCACTCGTCAGGCACTGGGCGTCGGTGTCGGCGTGGTGGCGTTCGGGTTGGCGGCAAAGTTCGATGCCGAGAAACTGCAGCGCTGGGCGTGGCCGATCATGTTGCTCACGATCGCGCTGATGCTGATCACCGTCCTCCCATTCACGACGTCGATCGCGCCGGTGCGGAACGGTTCGCGCCGGTTCATCCTTGGTGCGTCGTTGCAGCCGTCGGAGCTCGGCAAGCTCGCCGTCGTCCTCTGGACCGCGATGATGGTGGTGAAGAAGGGCGACAAGATGCGGCGGCTGACCAAAGGCCTGCTGCCCATTCTGATGATCATTGGAGCCCTCAGCCTGCTGGCGATCCTGCAGCCTGACTTGTCGGTTGCCCTCATGTTCACGCTGACGATGGGGATCATCCTGTTCACGGCGGGGGCACGTGTCGGCCACTTCGTCGTGCTGGGCGTGATCGCCATTCCAGTGCTGTGGGGACAGCTCCTGCGGCTTCAATACGCCCTGGTGCGAGTCCTCACGTTCCTCGGGCCACAGGACCAGCCGATCAATTGGCAACTGAACCAGTCGTTGATCGCGGTCGGATCGGGCGGCTTCTTCGGAGAGGGGTTTGGTCAGGGGCGGCAACAGTTCGGCTGGGTGCCACTCGGCTACAACGACTTCATCGCCAGTACGATCGGTGAAGAGTGGGGATTCCTCGGCATGGTGTTGCTCGTGGCGCTCTTTGCGGGGTATGCCTGGCTGGGGATGCGCATCGCTCGTCAGGCGCGAAGTCCATTCCTTCAGCTGGTCGCCATCGGCCTGACCGTCACGACGGTCATTACCGCCTTCGTCCACATCGGCGTCGTGATCGGGTTGCTGCCGACCACGGGACTGACGCTTCCGTTCGTTTCCTACGGACGTTCCAACCTCCTGCTGTCGTTTGTCATGACCGGCATCCTGGTGAACATCGGGAGCCGGAAGGAGCGCGTCGTAGGGAGCGGTGTCGGCAACCCTCTTTCGGTCGCGACGTAGTGCTGGTGGTCTTCACCGGCGGCGGCACGGGGGGGCATCTCTATCCGGCGCTGGCGATCGCCCGGGCGCTCGTCAAGCTGCGTCCCGAGCTGGAGACGATATTCGTCGGCGCCCAGCGTGGTATCGAGCGGACCGTGTTGCCGAAGACGGAGTTCCGGCACGTGCTGCTCGACCTCCATCCGGTGTACCGCAGTGCGCCATGGAAGAGCTGGCGCACCGTGCGCGGCCTGCTCGGGTCGTGGACGCGCCTTCGCGAAGCGTTAGGCACCCGCGCACCGGCCCTGGTCGTCGCCACCGGTGGCTATGCATCGTCGGCAATGCTGGCCTGGTGCGTGATGAACAAGGTGCCGTTCGTGCTGCAGGAACAGAACAGCGTTCCGGGAAAGACCAACAAGCTGTTCAGCCGATGGGCGCGCGAGGTGTACCTCGGCTATCCGGAAGCGGCGGCGCAACTGGCGGGGCACGCGATGGCCCGGTCTCTCCATACCGGAAACCCGGTCGAACCGCCACCTGATCCGAAACCATCCCGGCGCGAGGCGCGTGCACGGTTGGGGATACCCGCTGACGCGCGGGTGCTGCTCGTGTTCGGCGGCAGCCAGGGGTCGGCGGCACTTAACGCGAAAGTGGATGCCTGGGTTTCGACTGGCCTCCCTGACGGACTGCACATGATCTGGGCGACCGGCCCGTCGCATTTCCAGCGTTATGCATCACGAGCCTCGGCACGCGTCATCGTCCGCGACTACCTGTCGCCCATCGCCGAAGCATACGCGGCCACCGACCTCGCGTTGACGAGGGCCGGCGCGATGACAACGGCGGAACTCTGTGCGTGGGGAATCCCGGCGATTCTTGTCCCACTGCCCACAGCGGCCGCTGATCACCAGACGGCCAATGCACGAGCACTTGCCGAAGCCGGCGCGGCGCGATGGATCCCCGAGTCGGAGTTATCGACATCGCGACTCGACGCCGAAGTCCGTGCATTACTCGAGAATGACCAGGCGCTGCGTGTGCTCGCCCAGGGCGCTGTCGCGCGCGCCCGCACTACCGCGGCGACCGACATCGCGCGTCACATCGTGAAGCTCCTCGCACTCCCCGCCGCATGAGTCTCGTCGATCCGAACGACGCGAGACCCGTGCACTTCATTGGCATCGGAGGGGCGGGCATGAGCGCGCTCGCCGAACTCCTCACGCGACGCGGCGTGCACGTGACGGGTTGCGACATCGCGCCCGAAGGCGCCGCCGACCTGGCCCGTCACAACATTCCGGTTGTTCGGGGCCACGATCCGGCCCACCTGGACGGGGTGCGCGCGGTGGTCGTGACCTCGGCCGTACCCCGTGACCATCCCGAGTTGCAGCGCGCCCGTGAGGCCGGCCTTCCGGTGGTGCGCCGGGCCGAGGCGTTAGGCGAAGCGGTTGCGGGAGGCACGCTGATCGCGGTTGCCGGGACACATGGCAAGACGACGACCACCGTCATGACCACCGAAGCGCTCGCCGCGGCGGGGGCCGCGCCAACCGGCCTGGCCGGCGGTCGCGTGGCGGCATGGCACGGGAACCTCCGGGCCGGAAGCAGCTCGCTTTTTGTCGTCGAAGCGGACGAATACGATCGGTCGTTTCTCGCGCTGACGCCGAGCATCGCTGTCGTCACGAACGTCGAGTCGGATCACCTGGACATCTACGCCGACCTGGCGGACATCCAGCAAACCTTCGAGCAGTTTCTTGCGCCAGCGCGAACTGTAGTGCTGTGCGCGGACGATGCCGGGGCCTCGGCGCTGGCGATTCCCGCGTCGAGCGAGGCGTTGTCGTACGGTATTACGAATCCCGCGGCGCGGGTCGCCGCGCACGACATCCTGTCGGTCGAAGGCCGGCTCCGGTTCCTGGTCCGGTTCGACGGCGCTGACCAGGGGGATCTCGCGCTCCAGGTGCCGGGCGTGCATAACGTGCGCAACGCGCTGGCCGCGGTCGCGTGCGGGCTGACGATGGGCCTGACGCTGGAGGCGATGCGCGGCGGACTGGAGGCTTTCGAGGGCGTGGAACGGCGCTTCCAGCGGCTAGG
>DASRPK010000257.1:0-7607 GCA_035646395.1 Gemmatimonadaceae bacterium
TCCAACCGTAGAGCGCGCGATTCAGCGCAGTACCGGTGCAGACGATAAACCGTTCGCGCGAGTCCGTTGCCAGGTTTGGGTGGACCCTGATCGAACCGACTCCGACATCCTGTGCCGGCGCGTTACCTGGCGCAGCAACAAACGCGCATGCTCCGCCTAACGCCCAAACAGCGAGCACCCGGATGGACCGATGATTATCGAAAGTTCCCACTGTCTCTCCATGGTGGTCGGATCCATTTCTGCTCCGCACGGATTCAACGGTCGCGTGATGCTTGCGGTGGAATGCGCGCAATTTCATCTAACGCCTCGCAGGAAACGCGGGCAGGACATCAACCGCTACCTGCC
Organism: Gemmatimonadaceae bacterium; assembly: GCA_035646395.1. GTDB lineage: Bacteria > Gemmatimonadota > Gemmatimonadetes > Gemmatimonadales > Gemmatimonadaceae > JABWBJ01. Next base: position 346 of record DASRPK010000257.1, read on the forward strand.
TGATTGTCTCGGCGAGATTGGACTCCGGCTGACGTACGCGGACTCTGACGAAGTACGTCCCCGCGACCGCCGGGGTGAACTGAAACGCGTTTCCACCGTCCACGACATTGTCCGGCGCCGAGGCAAGTTGAAGTGTGCCCGGCACGCGCCACGTCCAGATACGCTCGCGTGGATCGGAACCGCCGGTGACTCGCGCGCTGAGCCGTTGCGCGGTACCAACTCTTGCCGTCACGCGATCCGGCAGCACCTCGCCTGACGAACCAGTCAGCACGATCGTGAATGGCCGAACGAGCCGGTTGGTGAGATCGCGCATCGGAACTGTGCGCGACACGACGCTCGTCGCAACAGCCTCGGCGGCGGCCTCCATGATCATCCTGTCGTGAATCGTCTCGAGGTTGCTGCTCTGGAGAAATGCAAGCTCGAGATTACCGAACCACATCTTCGCGTAGGCGTCGCGCGTTCCTAACTGCTGGCACTGATCGACATGCGCCAGCTCATGAAACAGCGTCCTCCAGAAGCCGTCGAGCGTGCCGTTACGGAGAAGCAGGACGAAGTTGGCGCGGTTGAAGTAAGTGACGTTGCAATCGGTGGTGGCGTTGTTCGGCGGCTGCCTGTCGCTGAAACCAAACCGCCAGTTGGCCAGGTTCGCCGAGTAGAACGGCTGAAGCAGCTCCCGATAGATTGCGGGCAGCTGGTACGTCGTCACACCGGCACCGAGCTGCGTCATGTAAGCGCGGTAGGACGCGAGTTTTCCGTCGCAGGCGGAGATTCGCGCCTGGCAGGCGGCCGCCCCGACCGGATCGCGAAAAGGATCCGGGCATGTTTCCCTGCAGACGGGAAAGATGGCCTGGGCAAATGCCGACTCGATCGCCACGCTGGTCGAGAGCACCGCACCTGCTCCGCCTAACGCGGAGGCAGCGAGCGCTCTGATGACGCGATAATAGCTAGGAATTGCCATCGTCACTCCAAGGGATCGCGTTTGTTACCGCACGATGGTGAAGTCTTTCTGGAAGAAGTACGGCGCCTCATTTTTGGTATTGTCGCCGATCCAGGTCTGCAGATAGACGGTTCCCACATTCACGGAGCCGGCCGGCAGGGATACCACGCTCAGCTTGAAGCGCTTGACGCTCTCACCAGGGCTCATCGTGACCCGGTTGAACCCGCCGTTCGGGTCGTACGACACACCTCCAGTGGCTCCCTTGAACACATTGGACGGGGACATTTTCCAGTAGACCGTCATCGACCCGAAGGGGTCGAGAACCTGACCAGGCTGACCGGGCTCTCTTCCGGTCAGAGCGCGAGGAGCCGACACCGGAAAAGGAACGGGTTTGTTGAGGGTGATGGTGAATTCCGCATCACTACCGACCTTCGCGTTTATCACGGCAGCGCTTTGGATATTCGGCATTGCCGCCGGAGCTGGGACGGCGAGCGTTACCCGTCGGGACGCCGTCGGGGAAGCCTCTGTGCCAGGTCCAGTGCCAAACGCCGTGCAGGTACTTGCATTGGTGGCAGACAGCTTCGTATCGACTGAGATCCTGGTTAGCTTCTGCGGAAATGAAAGCCGTATCACTGCCTGCGTGTGGGTCGGTGGAGCAACGAGCACCGCGGGGATCGGCGCGCCGTTCGTTATTTGTGCAGTCTCGCCGGCGTAACCCAATACAGGGTGGGAATCATCCACCTTCGCGGTAGCCGTTGCGACATTTGCCCCGATCAGATTCGTACCGGTCAGCGTGACGTCGACGGTTTGATAAAAATCGGATTGTGGGACAGAGGCCGCGGTGAGGACGGGCCGTCCGACGACATACAGTGCACCATCAACCCACTGCACGTCGCTGCCGCCTATCAGACGTTGAACAGTGACTTTGATCGAATTGATGATCGGCTTAGTCCAGTCATAGTTTGGATCTACGCGAAGCACGACATCCATGGTCGAGTTGGACCAGTTGCCCACCGGATTGCTCAGCGTTGCAGTTATCAGCGGCTGGCTCATGGTGACCGCCGTGATCCGGTCTGCGCCTGTGCCCCTGAACTGACCTTTCATCGTCCTTCCGGCATAGCCGATATTGTGCTTCGGCCTGTTAGGTGGAGTGCATGTCGTCCGCGTGGACAATGAGATGTCCTGCGCTGCCGCGTTTGGCGTCGCGGATATGAACGCCGTGCCGAGCAGGGTGATTGCGTACCGCGCCTTGAAGGCTGCTCCCGCGACGGCAATTAGATAACTCGGCTTGCGTTGCATTTACTGCCTTCGGTAAAAGGTGGTGTTCTTGACGGCCACACTGTGCCCGTCAGCGCGGTTTGGCTCGATTTCGCTCGAAGAACTCGTTGCGCGATACTGCGCCGATGAGATCGCGCATCAGCATGGTTTCGAACTGGCACAGAGCCCTGCACGCTTGTATGCGCAAAACCTCGGAAATCGGGATCATCTGCTTGCGAGGACCTGGGAACCGCCCCACTCTCTACGCGCCCGATGCGCTAACGGAGATGCACTGACCAACGATCGGTTGCCGCTCGATTCTGCCCGCTGGGAGCGGGCTGTGGAGATCTTCGAGCGGGTACTCGAAGCCTCTCCCGACGCCCGCGATCAATTGATCCGCGACGAGACCGGAAACGATGCCGAGCTGGCCGCGACCGTTCGCGCGATGCTGACGGCCGACGCAAGTGCCAATGATCTGCTCGACGACGGAATCGGCAGGCTCGCACATCTCGCCGTCGAACCAGGTCACGTCGAATCGACTGAAGTCTTGCCGGGCGCCCGAATCGGCGATTTCGAGATCATCGCCGAGCTCGGACGCGGCGGAATGGGGATCGTGTACGCAGCCCGGGACCGTACTCTCGGGCGGGTGGCCGCTCTCAAGCTCCTGCCCGCGGGTGCCGCAATCGATTCTGCCGCAAGCGAACGGTTGATCGCTGAAGCGCAGGCAGCATCAGCGCTCGACCATCCGAATGTTGCGACGATCTACCAGATCGGCGTGACACACGATGGGCATCGATTCATCGCGATGGCGAGATACGAAGGAGAAACCCTCCGGGACCGACTCGCTCGCGGACCTCTCGCTTCACGCGAAGCATTCGGCATCGCGAGACAGGTGGCATCGGGGCTCGCGGCCGCGCATGCAGCCGGACTCGTTCATCGGGACGTCAAGCCGGAGAACATCTTCCTGACTCGGCAGGGCCTCGTAAAGCTGCTCGATTTCGGAATCGCGACGCTGGCCGGCTCTCCGCGCGAAGGACCCACACGCGGGACAGTTCTGTACATGAGTCCCGAGCAGGCGCGATGCGAACTGGCAGATGCACGCAGCGATGTCTGGTCGCTCGGAGTTGTCTTGTATGAGATGCTCACCGGGCAGCCGCCCTTCACTGGCGACACGGCCGCCGAGATTCTAGGCCAGATCGCGGATGCATCCCCAGTCAAGCTGCCGTCAGTCGTTAGGAAAATTCCTACCGCCGCGGTCGCGACAATCGCACGGGCGCTCGAAAAAGATCCCGGGAAACGATACGCAAACGGATCGGAGTTTTCCGTTGATCTCGACCGTGTTCACGGGCTGTGGTCGCGGCCACGAAATCTTCGGATCGGCATTGCTGTCGCGGCGGGAATCGCGATTGTCGCCGCATCGATAGCGCTGTTGAACGATGACCGGGTAAGTACTCCAGAGATGCCGCAGCTCGCTGTGCTTCCCGTCGCGGGTGATTCGGCCGACCACGAAGCGACAGAGCTGGCCTCCGCGTTGAGCGAGGAAATTGCTGCACGGGTTGTGGGCCTCGGACGGGTCAGGATCGTTCCGTTGCGGAGAGACTCGGCTGGATATGTCGTGTCTCGGCCCGGCCTGCATCTGCTGAGCCTCGTGATTCAGCGAGACCCGATCGGGCCGGTGCTCGAGGTGTCCCTCGAAGAATCCAGTAGCAGTCGGACGATGTGGAGCGACCGCCGTGGGTTCGATCGCAAGGAGCTTCGCGAGCTTGGCCGAGATGTCGTCATCGGTGTTCTCCACGCGCTCGGCCAACCGGTCACGGAACGGGAGCGCGGAATCATCGGCAGTGGATTCCCGTCGAGCGCGGAAGCCTACGAGGAGTATCTCCGCGGCAATCGCCTGCTCGCATTGCGAACGCCACCCGCCGTGGAGTCCGCTCTGGTCCGATACCGCCGCGCGAGCCGGCTCGACACAACGTTCGCCGGCGCGTTTGCGCGGCAGTCGTACGCGTACTCTTTGCTGCTCGAATGGGGGTGGAAGCCTTCGCGACTGGTTCCCGCTGATCCACTTGTTGAAGGACTCGCCCTCGCGAACCGTGCTACCATGCTGGACTCCACGTCGGCTGATGCGTGGCTCGCACAGGCGTACATCCTCGTGCAGCGGGACCCCCGGCGGTTCGCCGGCGCGGTCGAAGCGTTTCAGTATGCGATCTCACTGGATCCCTACAACGCGGAAGCATTCCACCAGTACGGGCAGACGCTTACAGCGCTCGGACGATACCCGGAAGCGTTGGCCGCCTACCGCCGCGCGCTGGCCCTCGAGCCTGACCGCGCGATGAGCCTCGTACCGATGGCTGCGATTTACAAACGGCAGGGCCGCCTTGCGGAAAGTCTCCGGCTCCTTGACAGTGCCGTGTCTGCGGCGCCACGCGTTCCCTATGCTCGAGCTGCTCGATCCACGTCTCGCACGCTTACAGGAAACGCAAAAGGAGCACGCGATGATGCGGAGATAGCGCTCGGTCTCGATTCGAACTACCGGATTCCCCCACTGGCGGCACTGGCAAGGGCACTGTGGCTTTCTGGCGACTCGCTGGCCGCGCTTGCCCGATTGCGCGAAGCGGAGCGGTCCGTGGCGGATCCCTCTGCGCCATCACCCACCGAGGCTTACTGGATCGCGATGGCGGAGGTGGCAGCCGGCCGAACCGAGCGCGCAACAACGCTTCTTCGTGATGCTCGGCCAAAGGGAGCCTGGCTATGGTTCTACTTTCAGGGTCCCGAACTTGATGAGCTTCGCAAGAACCCCGAGGTCGCGGCATTGCTCGCTGATGTTGATCCAAGGCGGCGTGTCAGATGAAGACGAGTACCGAGGACCTGCTTCGTGGCGCACGAGCCGGCGACAAGGAGGCGACCGATACGCTTTTCGGGATTGCCTATGACGAACTCCGGCGTATCGCGCGTCGCGTTCGCCATGGTGGCAATGAAACGCTGAGTACCACCGCACTCGTGCACGAGGCTTATCTGAAGCTTCTCCCTTCGGCCGTGCCGGCAAACGATACGGCGCATTTCAAGCTCCTCATTGCGCGCGCCATGCGCGAAGTTCTGATCGACGGCGCACGCCGCCGAACGGCTGGAAAACGTGGCGGTGGCGACATCGCCGTCACACTGGACGACGACGTCCAGGCGGCTCCACTCAAAACTGCCCAGCTCCTGGAGCTACATGCTGCGTTGGAGGAACTGGAGCAGGTAGATCCGCGCCGGGTCGCTGTAGTGGAGTGTCGATTTTTTGGAGGGCTGGATGTCGAGGAGACTGCCGCCGCGCTGAATCTCTCCACTGCGACCGTCAAACGTGACTGGCGAGTGGCGCGAGCGTGGCTTGCGAAGGCCTTGTTATGATTTAGGAAGCCGACGCCAACAATTCGAACGCTTAAAGACCAGTACCGCCGGAAGTCATAACAGGAGAGACTCCCAGATGGGCGAAGGCAGTGTGGAGACTCGCGGCATGCTGACGCTGGAACAGCTTCGCAAGCGGATCACGACGCAGGAGATCGACACCGTCGTCGTCGGGTTCACCGATCACTACGGGCGCCTGATGGGCAAGCGTTATGACGCTGAGATGTTCGTCGACAGCATCGTCGAACATGGCGCCCACGGCTGCGATTACCTGCTCACGACCGACATGGAGATGGAGCCGGTGCGCGGCTATCGCTTCGCGAACTGGGAGCTGGGATACGGCGACTTCCACCTGGTTCCGGACATGTCGACGCTCCGCCTGACGACATGGCTGCCTGGTTCCGCGCTCGTGTTATGCGACGTTCACGATACGGAGACGCACGAACCGGTGGCGGTTGCGCCGCGGTCGATCCTGCGAAAGCAGACCGACGCCGCGCGCGACATGGACTTTGGTACCTTCGCCGCGTCCGAGTTGGAGCACTACCTGTTTCGAACGCGGTACTCGGCCGCAGCGCAGGGCGCGCTGCGTGACCTGACGCCGGCCGGCACGTACCGTGAGGATTATCACCTGATGCAGGGCGCGCGCACCGAGGATTTTCATGGGGCGGTGCGCCGGCACCTCAAGGAGTCCGGCGTGCCCGTCGAAAACTCAAAGGGCGAATTCGGACGGGGACAGCACGAGGTAAACGTTCGTTATGCAGAAACGCTCACCATGGCCGACCGACACGTCGTCTTCAAGCAGTGCCTGAAAGAGCTGGCCGATTCCATGGGAGTGAGCGTCACGTTCATGGCGAAGCCATCGGCCAGCGAGGCCGGATCGGGGTGTCACATTCACTTCAGCCTGTGGCGCAAGAATCGCAATGCGTTCGTGGGCAGCAGGCAATTTGGCCCGATCACATGCTCCGACGAGTTCCGGTGGTTCCTGGGCGGATGGATCGCTCGCGTGCCGGATGTGATGCCGTTCTACGCGCCTACGGTCAACTCGTACAAGCGATACGTCGATGCGTCCTGGGCGCCGACGCGACTGGCATGGAGTCGCGACAACCGCACCGCAGGATTCCGGATCGTCGGCGACGGCGAAAGCCTTCGTATCGAATGCCGGCTACCCGGCGCGGATTGCAATCCATACCTGGCGTTCGCGGCGTCGCTGGCGTCGGGGCTCGATGGCATCGCCAATCGCACCGAGCCGCCCGAGCACTTCAGCGGTGACATCTACGCCGCGCAGGACTTGCCGCGCGTGCCGTATACGCTCGCTGAAGCAACCGAACGTTTTGGCAGCAGCGACTTCGCCAGGCGCGCCTTTGGCGATGACGTGGTCGAGCACTATCTCCATTTCTTCCGTTCGGAGCAGCGTGCGTATGACATGGCTGTCACCGACTGGGAAATTCAACGGTACTTCGAGAGGATCTGATGGTGACACTCACCACCCTCGCGCGTGCGGCCGTCGTCGGTGCGCTCCTGATGTCAGGCGCCTCTTCGCTGCGCGCTCAGTCGCCGGCGACGGTCTTTGATTCCCTTGCGCGCGCCTCCCTGGCGCAACTCGACGGCCGCCTAACGCTTCGCGGGCTACGCGACAGCGTCGAAGTCATCCGCGACCGCTGGGGCGTGCCGCACATCTACGCGC
>DASRPK010000258.1:0-3159 GCA_035646395.1 Gemmatimonadaceae bacterium
CGTCGAACGGGAGCTGGTGTGGCCGTCGTTCGCGTTTCCCGGGCAGTCTCCCGGCGCCGCACTCGTGTTTGTTGCGTTCAGCAGCCTCGGCCTTACCAGCGGGTTGACCATCGCCGGCCGGGGCGCCGGCACACCGCTGCCGTTTGTCGCCACGAACCGGCTGGTGACGACCGGACCGTACAGCTACCTGCGGAATCCAATGGTCGTTGCGGGACTGGGGCAAGGCCTTGCTGTCGCGTTATGGTTCGGCTCATGGACTGTGTTGGCGTACGTGCTCGTCGGCGGGATCATTTGGGAGTACCTGGTGCGCCCGGCGGAAGAACGCGATCTTCGCGACGCGTTTGGCGATGAGTTCGAGACATACTGCCAGCACGTGCGATGCTGGATTCCGCGCACCTCGGCATTTCGCGGGGTATCGACATGAAGGCTTTCGCGTTCGTCATCCTGCTGTCTGCAGGGCCCGTTTTCGGACATCACTCGTTGTCCGAGTATGATGCCGCCCGCGAGCTCTCGCTGACGGTCGTCGTCCGCGAGTTCCACTTCGTGAATCCGCATCCGTATCTGATCGGAGAGACGAAGGTGGGTTCGCTCTCGAGCGTCTGGCGCCTTGAACTGGATAATCGATTCGAACTGGTGCAGATTGGCATGACCGCGAGGACGTTCACACCCGGCGAGCAGCTGCTCGTGTCCGGCAGGCCGGGACGCGATCAGAAGCCTATTCTTTACGTGCGTGAGCTCGATCGGCCCGCCGACGGCTTCCGCTACGAACAGCTCTCTTCGTCGCCACGGATCGTGCGGCCGCCACGGAGCGCCAGGTAAATGGAAGTCTTTCTCATCGATGGCACCTACGAGCTGTTCCGCCACTACTACGCGCTGCCGCCGGCGAAGGACGCTGATGGGCGCGAAGTCGCTGCGGTGCGCGGCGTCGTCCAGTCGGTGCTGGCAATGATCACCGGCGGAGCACGATACGTCGGCGTCGCCACCGACCATGTCATCGAATCGTTCCGCAACGATCTGTGGCCGGGCTACAAGACAGGTGCAGGTGTCGAGCCGGAGCTCTACGCACAGTTCACGCTTCTCGAAGAGGCGCTGGCCGCGGCCGGCGTCGCCGTCTGGCCGATGACGGAGTTCGAAGCGGATGATGCGCTTGCGTCGGCGGCGGCGATCGCCGCCCGCGACGCCCGTGTCGACCGCGTCGTCATCTGCACGCCGGACAAGGATCTGGCGCAGTGCGTTCAGGGAACGCGCGTCGTGCAGACCAACCGGCGGACGCGGACGACCTTCGACGAGGCGGGGATTCGGGCAAAATTCGGCGTTTCACCGGCGTCGATTCCCGACTATCTCGCGCTGGTGGGCGACGCCGCGGACGGCTATCCGGGTCTGCGCGGCTGGGGCGCCAAGTCCACGGCGGCAGTGCTCGCGCGATTCGGGCACCTCGAGGCGATCCCGATGGATCCCTCCCTGTGGTCGGTCAACGCGACGAATTCCGGCGCACTGGCAAAGACGCTCGCACGGGACCTGGAGCTGGCGCTGTTGTTCCGCAACCTTGCCACGCTGCGCACGCATCTTCCGCTGTTTGACGACGTGGAGACGCTGCGGTGGGACGGTCCGCGGCCCGAGTTCGTGGAGCTTGCAGCGAAGCTCGATAACCGGTCGTTCGCCGCTCAGGTACTCCAGTAGCGCCTAATTTTCGGACGGCCTCTCGATGTGGTCGATGACGATCACCGGGGCCGGCTTCTCAGCGGACACCAGGCGTAATCCAAGCTGTTCGCGCAGCGCCGTAAAGAGCGTTGGGCCGGCCTCAGTGGCGTTGGGATCCTGGACCCATTCCAGCGTGAAGTCATACTCGCCGCCGAGCGCCGTGTCATTGCTCACCACGTTGCCGACAAATCCGCCCAGAATCTCGATCAGTCGCTGCATGTTGCCTCGCGTACTCCGAAGAATCACGCGAGGACCCGCCCGCTCGACCTTCATGCCATATTCGCCGGGTCCGGTATGCTGCACCATCTTCGAACCGTCGTTCACCAGCGAATACACGCGCAGGTTCCGAGTTTCGCGGTGGTATCGAAGCTGCCAACGCTCCGCGAGCATCTTCTCGAAAAAGACTCGCCGGTCCTGGTCGTTCAGCACGCGACCGTCAGGCACCGTCGCGACAACGTCGTAGCGCTCCCTTGCGACCCAGTCGGGTGCCCCGACGATCTGAAAACCCGACACGCCGAACGCCCGGAGCAGCAACGATAACGGCGTGGCGTTCATCACGCTGACTCGGCCGGGTGAGGTGTCCGTTTCGGAGGCCGCGGCGCCGCTCTTGTTCGGCTTGATCGAGACGACCTCGAACGTGGAGGGAGACTGAGCCGCCTGAAGCGGCACGATGAGCACGAATGCAGCCAGCACGGCTGGAAATCGCATCAGGTCCTCCTGCGCCGGATGAAGCTTTGACGGCACGAACGCGAGTCAGGTTGCCTGCTTGTTGTTGAAGGCGACTGCCTCGCGAACGAGCGCCTTGAAGGCCGTTGCGTCGACCTCCACTCCTTCGTGAATGTCGATTGCGCGCCGGACGTTTCCTTCGAGACTGGACTTCCACTCCTCCACGACGTCCGGGTCTGCTTCCTTGATGAGCTTGCGCATCCTGGCGAGGGTTTCGCCGCGCCAATCCCCGAGGTCGGCGATTCTTTTCGAGATCAGGGCCGCTGCTGACTGGCCCTGGCTCGCGTCCGACTTGTTCATGCGCTGATCGTATCCCCGCCTTCGTTGATTCCTTCGTGCCGCTGACGTAGTATTCGCCCGCCTGTCGGCCGGTTTTTTTGCTCCCAAGGAGGGCAACATGCAGCGATTCCTCATGTGGACATCGGCGCTACTCTTCGTGTTCGCCGTCGGCGTGGCGGCTCAGGCCAAGATGACATTGGAAGAACACGCCAAGATCATGAAAGCGAATGCGCAGGCGGTGGGGCCGATGAACAAAGCCATCGCCTCGGCGACTTACGCAGACGCGCGCACACAGGTGGCTACGCTCCGCACGAACTTCATGACGCTTCAGGGCATGTGGGCGAGCGTGAAGAAAGACGATGCGGTCGCTATCGTCAAGGATGGCTTGAGCCGGCTTGACGCGATCGACAAGATGCTCTCGGCCGCGACCGTCGACCAGATGGCGGTGCAGGG
>DASRPK010000259.1:0-7014 GCA_035646395.1 Gemmatimonadaceae bacterium
CCCTTCGGCACCAGCTTCAGTCCCTCGGGCATGATCGAGAGCATCCAGGCTTCGCCGTTGATGTCGAGTTCGCGCTTGAGTGTCTTGTCGAGTTTGGTAGCCATGGTAGTGCAGTCTGTGGGATGGGGAGAATCAGTGTGCTTCGGGCGGATCGGTTCGTTCGATACGTTTTGCGACGTCTACCGCCTCGGGCTCCGCGACCAGCCCTCCACCACGCACCGAGGCGCCCAATACGATCGCGGCGCTGATAAGGACCGCGTTCTTGATGATGTACTGGCCTTCGAGCGTGGGGGCAAAGGGAATCCGATTGAACACTTCGTCCGGGAATAGTACCAGCGGGGTCAGCGTTCCGATCATCTGGACAGCCAGAAGAAGCAGAACCGTCCTCATGAATACTCCGAATAGCAACCCGAGGCCGATTGCCGACTCCCAGACAGCCAGCACTGGTAGCGAAATGTTCGCCTGGACGGCGCCTCCGGAAAGTACTTCAATGGTTCGGGCCGCCAGGTCATCGGCCGGGCTCATCCCTCGAAAGAACTTGAGAAATCCGAACCAGAAAAACACGAGACCCAGGCTGATACGGAGGAGCGTCAGTCCGTTATGCGCCATCCAGCGCGTGAGCCGGACGTCGATCCGTTCCAGCTGGGGAGGTGGTGCCGTCATGGAATGCCCTGGATAGTGCCTAACGACGTTCCCGCTCGACGAACCGGTAGCTGCCGTGGGAGTCGTAGTCGATGCCGTGTTTCCGCTTCAACTTCTGGATGTACTCCAGCTGCCCTTTCGTGTGCGGGCTGGCGATCCCGTCCCCGAGCGGCTCGTTGGTATGGAGCAGGATCTCCTCGACGCAACTCGTCAGGCTCATGCGCTTGTATTCGGCGAGGTCATGCAGGAGTGCGGCAAGGCGCTTCTCGAGCCGGAGCGGAACCTCGACACGCTCGACAGGGATCGGCTCACCGCCAAATAACCGGTGCCCGAACCTCAGCCGGTAGCCGTGAAGGTCCTTTACGCCATAGTCGCGCAATTCGTACGGACGGTCCTCCGGCGGGTCCGTGATGTCGACACCGTTCGACCTGTGGAATTCGTGCAGTTCGTCGGCGTTCCCGACGACGAAATACATCGAGCACCCGTTAGGGTCGGGTGTCCCCTGCTCCAGGAAGATCTGGACATTGCCGATGTTGACGCCCGCGAACGTCGCGGGATCGCCGTCCGTGAACGCGGTCCAGAACCCGAGACGGGTCGAGTAAAAGTCCGCGGCCTCCTTCACATCGCGCACGACCAGCGTCGTGTGGTGCATCTCGCACTCGATGTCGGGCGCTCCTGCTGGCTTCATCGCGATCTCCGGTACCGGGTGCGCATTCTCGCCCCGAGCTGTTGTCCTGAAAGCCAACACTGCAGCCAATAAAAGCTTTAACCGCAATGGACGCAAAGTAACGCAAAGGGGACCCAACCTTATTTAGTCCTCTGCGATCCTTCGCGTCCTTGGCGGTCAAGTATCTCCAGTCCGTTCTTTGTAGTTGTTTACCAGCCGCTTGATGCCGAGTCGCAGGTGCGGAACGTTAAAGTTTATCAGGAGTCCGACTTCGAGCCCACTCAGCTTCAAGTATGCGAGGAGTTGAGCATCGTGAACACGCAGAAGCTTCTCAGCGACCTTCAATTCCACGATGATGACCTCTTCGACGAGCAGGTCGACCCGATACCCGATATCCAGTTGAATCCCTTTATAGGCAATCGGAAGTGGCACTTCCTTGCGAACGCGCAATCCACGCAGGTGCAGTTCGTGCGCCAGGCACGCCCGATAGGTACTCTCGAGAAGGCCAGGCCCCAGAGCTGAGTGCACGCTCATTGCCGCGCCAATAATGGCTTTGCTGCTCGCATCGCTGTCCATGCGCGACTTTGGCCCCCCTGCGTCACGCTGGTGTCACTCACACGAGAAGCAGAACCGCAATGGACGCCAAGGTACGCAAGGGAAACCCTGACTTATTTAGTCCTTTGCGTTCCTTCGCGTCCTTGGCGGTGAATTGGTTTTTCGACTTACCCCGGCGGGCGCTTAAGCGTCCGAGCAGCCTTCAGCGCGACGCCGAGTAGCGCGAGGAACTGCTTCATCACCTTCGGGTCGTCGAGATTGTGCAGCGGGATCATGAGTCGCCGATCGGGTTCGAGGTCCGCGCCCGGGCTCATCGCTTCGAGCAGCTTCACCATCGCCTGACGAGCGCGCGCCGGAAGCAGCGACGAGTCGCGCGGAAGGACTTCGACCTTCGCGCCATCTTTCATGCGCGGCGCCACGCGCCAGATGAGCACGTCGTTCTCCGGAATCGCATACGAGATCGTCGTCCGCGATGCATTATGCCGCTGCGCGAGTGCCGGCTTCTGCTTTTCCGACCAGGCGACGAGTTGGTCGACGAGTCCCTCGAAATCGATCGATTCGAGCGCGGGCGAAACTTCGTCGGCGACTGCTTCAGCAAATTCGCGGTACTTATGGCGTGTGGCGGGAGACATGGCTTCTTCTACCCCGTCTTCTTCGCTACGTGGCAGGCTCAGGCGGTGAGGCGCCAGCTTCCAGGAGCGTCTGTGCGATTGCGTCATTTCCACGTTTTCGCACCCACGCGAGCGGCCTCGCCCACGGCGCGGCAGCGAGGTCAGGATCCGCGCCGCGGTCCAGAAGAAACCTCACCAGTTCATGTTGTCCGCGCCGAGCGGCGAGTCCGAGGGGCGTGGATCGGTATTCGTCGTCGATTGCATCGATGTCGGCACCGTGGTCGACGAGGAGTCGCGCTTTCTCCAGGAATCCTTCGGACGCCATGTAGTGGAGTAGGGTCACGCGCTGCCAGTTCATGTGATTCGGGTCCATGCCACGTTCGAGCAGGAAAGCGGCCGTCGCCTCGTGTTTGAAGTAATAGAAGGGCGCCCATTCGGAGACGGGGGGCACGGTTGCGCCAAGTCGCCTGAGGAATTCGATCATCTCGTGATCGCCATCTCTGGCCGGACCAGCGAGACTGCCTTGCCACCACTGCGCGCTCTTGTCGCCAAGGAGAGCGGGGTTCTCACGAATCATCCGTTCCGCGTCGTCGAACTGACGCTTGTTGACCAGCTGCGCAAGTTGATCCTGCTCGTTGCGTTCCGCTTTCCCTCCAAATTGCTTGAGCAGCGCAAAGAGTTCCCGGTCACGTTCCGCCATCATCATCGGCGTCCCGCTTGATTCGACCATAGCGTTAGGGTCGGCACCGTGCTCGAGGAGCAAACGCACCAGCTCTTGCCGGCGATCGTGAACGGCTGTCCATAGGGCATGGCCACGTGGCGCACCCTCCTCCGGCAGGTTGGGGTCCGCGCCGTGCTCAAGGAGGAGACGGGTGAGTGCGACATCGTTGATCCGCGCCGCGGCCGACAAGGGACGGTGATGGTTCGTGTCCTCCTCGTTGGCAAGGGCACTGTCACGTCTCAGCGCGTCGCGCACAAACTGGACATCGTGACGCAGCACGGCGATGTACACGGTGTAACGAGCCCCTTTCGACAGCAGCAGACTCGCGATCACCGCCTGACGCTCCGCGGGGACACCGACCAGCCAGTTCGGCATCAACGCCATGTGCAGCGGGCGATATCCGTCGCCCCTGGCGGCATCAGGGTCAGCGCCGGCGTCGAGCAGCAACTCCACCATCTCGAGATCGCCGCTGTGAGCCGCGTGATGGAGCGCGGTGTCACCCACTTCGTTGCTGACGCCGGCCAGCTTCGGATCGCGCGCGAGCTCGGCGCGAACGCGATCGATGTCGCCCGCTCGCGCTGCCTCGATGATGTCGTTCGTGCCGGCCGCGACCTTGAAGCGTCGGGACAGCTTTTCGCGGAGGTGGATGGCGACATCCACGTGCTCCCGATCTTCAGCCATCGTCAGGAGCGCGTCACCGAAGGGGTACGTCTTGTATCCGGCGAAGTCAGCGCCGCGATCGATCAGGAACTCGGTGAGATCAAGATGTCCCTCGCGAACCGCAAAGTGGATCGGCGGCGTGTAGTTGTATTCTACCAGTGCAAGACCCGGCATCTTCGCGACCATCGATCTGACTTCTTCGATCACGCCGGCTCGGGTCGCGACGAACATCCGCCAGACATCATCGGTCGATACGACCCGGCCGTCGGCCAGGGTATATGGCCGGGATTCCGCCAATTCGGCTGGGCGGATCATCGGTCGCTCCTGCGTCGCGTTAGGCGAACCGGCCAGGCTGGCGACATGATGAACCAGATCACTCCATGTCGGAAAGCCATGGTCAATCGCAATGGCGCGTTGTGCGTCGGCCAGCTTCGGGTGGCCTCGATATGACCCTGCCGATCGCAGGCGCGCAATCGCCTCGCCCTCGTGAGAACGGGCGGCGCGGTGAAGTTCCTTGGCGCGCTTGCGGAGCTGTTCCAGCGACAGTCGCGCCGGAAGATTGGACTCGGACATGAGATCTCCTTTCGAGACGCCCGTGTCCGCTGGCGGGCTGAAAGAAGATCGAAGTTGTACTGGCACTGCTGGTTGCAGGTGGGCTCAGCCCTTTCCGCGGACAGGTTGCGCCCCGAAGCGCGGGTCTAGCGTAACCCGCATTCGCGCCCTAAGTCAACTGGAAATGCGTTCGCTGCCGATGACGGATCCCATCAACTTCCACCACGCGTCCCCGATCCTGAGGGTCAACAACCTCGAGGCGAGTATCCGCTATTTCTGCGAGACACTCGGCTTCTCACTCGACTGGCAGGACCCCACGCAGTTCGCGTCGGTGTCCCGGGGTGACGCGAATCTCATGCTGTCCGTCGGAGACCAGGGGAGCCCACCGGCCTGGGTGTGGATCGGAGTCGGCGACACACAGGCGCTGCACGACGAATATGCAATCAAGGGCGCCCGCATCACGATGGAGCCCACCAATTTCCCCTGGGCGCTCGAGATGCACGTCGAAGATCTCGACGGCAATGTGCTCCGGCTCGGATCCGACCCAATTCCTGACAAGGCGTTCGGTCCGGCCTGGAACTAATCTCGGCGAATCCTGAAGTTCAACGCGAGTGGTGAGCACACAACATTAAGACGCGGATTTCAGACGAATTCGAAGCTGATACTCGCCAATACAAACCAGTTGTTCTTCGCGGGAATTCGGCCGTTCCTTCGCGAGAATCCGCGATTGAAAGTCGTGGGATCTAAAGGGAATCTGAGCGGAGCTGTCGGCCAACTTGAGCTGAAGGGATTACTCATGCGAAACGGAATGGTTGCTTACGCGCTGCTCACGCTGACCAGCACTTCCCTGGCCGCGCAGTCGCGTATTGCGGAATGGACTGCACAGCACCAGCGCGACATCGTCAACGAATTCAGCGCGCTGCTTGCGATCCCCAATGTCGCGCGGAACGACGCCGACATGCGACGCAACGCGGAACACCTGAAGACAATGTTCGAGAAGCGGGGCTTCGTGGTGGAGCTGCAGCAAGTGAGCAGTGGCGCTCCGGTGGTGCTGGCGACGCTCGATGCGCCGGGGACCGTCGGTACGCTCACGTTGTACATCCATTATGACGGCCAGCCCGTCGACTCCACCGAGTGGACGAAGTGCGGCCCGTTCGCGCCTTGTGTCATGGCGCCTAACGGAAAGGTGGACGCCACCGTCACCTCGTTCGATCCCGAAGCCCGGATCTACGCCCGCTCGGCATCCGACGACAAGGGGCCGATCATGGCCTTGCTGGTGGCAATCGACGCGCTGCGTGCCACGGGCGGCAAACCGTCGTGGAACCTGCGCGTAGTGCTGGACGGGCAGGAGGAGGCCGGCTCGGCGAACTTCCGCCGCTTCGTTTCTTCAAGCGGGGAGAAACTGAAAGCCGACCTGGCCATTACGCTTGACGGCCCCCGCCACCCCAGCGGCAGACCGACGATGTATTACGGCGTGCGTGGAAGCGCGGGCGTGACCATCACAGTGATGACCTCGCGAAACGACCTGCACAGCGGCAATTACGGAAATTGGGCGCCGGATCCGTCCATCCTCCTCGGCAAGTTGCTGTCGTCCATGAAGGACTCGACGGGCCGCGTCGTCGTCGAGGGCTTTTATGATGACGTCACCCCGCTGACCCCGACCGAAAAACGCGCGCTCGCCGAAGCGCCGAATGTGGAAGCGGAGCTGGCGAAGGAATTCGGCGTGGGTCGGCCCGAACGACCCGACACGCGCCTTGAGCTGAAGCTGAATGAGCCGACGCTCAACGTCCTGCAGATGGAATCGGGTGGTGGCTTCAGTGCGCCAGGCCGTACGGCAATCCCGGCGATGGCGCGGGCTCGCATTGCCATGCGACTCGTGCATGGTCTCGAGCCGGCGAAAATGAACGAGCGCGTCATCGCTCACGTCCGCAAGCAGGGGTTTTTGGTCGTTCTCAACCGCGATCCGACCGACGAAGAACGTCGCGCTCACCCGTTGCTGGCGCGGGTAGATGCCCGCGGTGGCAGTCCCGCGACCCGGGTGTCCATGGATGAGCCGCTGGCGCAGGCTGTCGCGCGGGCGCTGACGCGGGGCAGCGTCACCCCCGTGCAGCTCCCCACGTTAGGCGGCAGCATGCCGTTCGGCGAGTTCAGCCAGAGCCTGAAACTCGCCACCGTGGGTGTGTCGCTCGTGAATCACGACAACAACCAGCATGGCCCGGATGAGAACCTGAAGCTGCGCAATCTCTGGGAGGGTATCGACTTGCTGACGTCGATCCTGACCATGCCCCGCCCCAGCCGCATCCAGTAGATCGCGCCGTCAGGTCTTTTGACGCGTTCCCGAGGCGACCAGCAGCACACCGGCCGCCACCGCCAACCCGGCAATCCAGGCGGGCACCTTCTGGCGTTCGCTCGTGGACACCGAGAGCGGGCCGACGTCGACGACTTCTTCCTTCCTGGTGAAGCCGCCGCGCAGGTACACCGCGACCCCGGCAACAATCAGGAAGATTCCAACCCAGATTCGTGCGCTCATGGCGTCTCCGTTAGGCGGCTAGCTCGACCAGCCCCCTCACGAGGGCGTCCAGGTCGGCGGTGGTCGTGAACAGGTG
>DASRPK010000260.1:0-30116 GCA_035646395.1 Gemmatimonadaceae bacterium
ATGAGACCGATATCCCTGAGCGATGCGGACGTGAGCATCAAGGCCTTTCCGCACACCCCGTCAATCAGCGGTCACAAGGGCCGGATGAGCTTCATACTGAGTATCCGGAACACGTCGAGCGGAAACGCTTATTTGTATTCGGGCGACTATGCGACGGCGCGATGTCACGCCGGAGTTCTGCTGACGAGTGTTCTGGATCCGGATCGATCCCTGCTCAGTTGTGACCATCTCGGGTTCGGAGACTTGTCGCGTATTTATTCGGCGGGAGAGACCCGACGTGTCGTGATCGACGTAAATCTTGAAAACGCGGCAGGCCGTGACGGACCGTTCTACGCTGAAACACTCGTTGCGGGAGCAGTGCTCGCGGATAACGTGCGGCGCGCGGTGTCGGTGGTAGTGCGCCCGTAAGCGGGACTTACTGCAAGCGCGACTTTGCACCACGCACAAATCCCTCGTACGCCGGCATTGCCTCGAGGCGCCTGAAGAACCCTTCCGTGCCCGGCGGGATCTGCGCCATGGCGAGACGGCCAACGGCGCGATCGGCCGCACGCCGCCAGAGCGCGGAGCCGATTCCGCGGCGGCGATATTCCGGCTCGACCAGGAAGTCGGTCACCACTGTCCACTCATAGCCGTCGGTCAGCAGCCGAAGCGCGCCAACCAGGCGACCGCCGTCGTATGCGCCGATGTTGATCGTTCGGCCGAGCGATTCCTGCAACCGCGCAGCATCCGGAATCTCGACGTCCGAGCGCCGCGCGAGCTCGATGAGATCGGATGGGCTCACCGCAAATGCCAGACGGATGGATGGCCCCGGGATGTCCGCCGGTCCGACAACGTCGATTGGAATAGGAATCACTTCTCGCGATTCGACCGGCATGGCGGGCATATCATCTGCCGCGAACTCCAGTCCCTTCGCCCGGCGCACGACCCGATGCCCCCCTTCCCAGGCGGATCCGATCATGCGTCCGACCGCCAGGCCCACGATGCCTAACGCGACGCCGACGCCGAACGTGATGGCGATGAACCAGGCGAATCCCTTGACGATCTGCTGGGTCTCGAACCCGACCTGCAGATATGGCCATGCGATCGGCGTCGAGCCGACGAATCCGACGAGAAAGCCGAAGAACGCCGACAAGTCGGTGATGGCGTTCCGGCGTAGTGAATAAAATTCTGACAATGATTGGCTGATTGCTGATTGCTGGTTGCAGGGGCTGATGCTGCGTGCTGGGGCTGGGTGCTCGTGCTCCGCGCTGATTGCTACCTGCTGGTATTAATGCGAGGGGCGGGACTCGAACCCGCACCCGGTTGCCCGGAGGGGATTTTAAGTCCCCCGCGTCTACCATTTCGCCACCCCCGCAAAACTTCAGGATGGCAGATGTCGGATGTCGGATGGGAGAAAACTGCTTTCCGATCAGATCGAGTTTGATCGGGCGGTGCAGTTTATCCCACATCTCCCATCCCTCATCCGCCATCCCGATTCACAGAGCGGGAAACGGGACTCGAACCCGCGACCCCAACCTTGGCAAGGTTGTGCTCTACCAACTGAGCTATTCCCGCGACCTCTGATCCAAAATAGCGATATCGAGGTCAAAGCTGAACACGCGCTATGGTGTCACGCCGAGCGCGTGCACCGCATACCACACCGAATACGCGAGCAGTCCGCCCAGCGCCGCGTCCGTGCCGTTGCCAGTTGCACGCCCAGAAGGATCCACTTCCTCTGCGGCAAGACCGAGGTGCAGCGGAGCACGCCGCAGCCACTGTAACACTTCCTTCGCATCGGGTCCCATCAACCGCGCACACTGCTGAACGAGGTACTTCGGCTCGATTTCAAGCGAACGCACCGTGCGTCGATAGGCAGAGTCACTCCGGTCCACCATGTCGTACAACGGCAGCCAGAGCACCGAGACCAGCGGATCGTCAGCTGGTACCGCTTCACCGGCGAGGTTGATCGCGGAGAGGAATTGCGATTTGCCGTCGCGTTCCCTGGTGAATTGTCGCCTCAGGGCTGCACGCACCGCCTCCGGTTCCTGAACATCACGAGCGGTTTCCTCGTCAAGCGTGCGCTTGAAAACATCGAGCGCCTGCGCCACCACCGCATTCCCGTGAAGCGTATACGGAAATGCTGCCGGCTGGCCGGAGGGTGTCACTTCGGTCGAATAGAGCGGCACCTCACTGTTGCGTCGCGCGCCGATATCCTCGCTCGAAGCATACAACGCATCGGCAAGGATGGGCTCCTCGACGATCTGGTCGTCGCCCGTCTCGCGGATGTAGCGATCGGTAGCGAGCGCATACGACGCCGCGCCCTCGAGGCAGAATCCAGGTTCGAACAGTGTCCCATCGAAATACCGAACGCCACTTCCTGGCGCGTATCCGTGAAGCTCACACGCGCGCAACAGGAGCTCGCGCGCCAGCGGAGCATCCGCCAGCTGCACCGCTGGAATCGTCCACGTCAGCGCTTCCCACTCCCGCACCGTGACGCCGCGGCCATGCCATGGCGCGCGACTGCGGACCAGGTAGAAATGCGCGTCATCCAGCGCGCGCCCGACGCCAAAGAAATAGGCGAGGAGCAGATTGCGATTCAGCAGGCCGTCGACGCCTTCGTCCCCCGTCGACTGCTCGAGCGACCGGATGGCGTCGCGCGTCGCCCTGAGCAACGAACGCCAGCCACGGCGACGCATCACGGCAGTCGTGGCCTCGGCGCCATCGCCCTCCGGACCGACCGCGATGTAAAACGCCGTTTCGGCCTGGCCACCGGCCGGCGCCCGCACCTGCCGGCTGACTGCATAACGAGCGACGTCATCGCGCACCTGCACGGCCGATTCTCCGTCAGCCGCGATGGCCACCGCCACCAGGCCGGGAAGTGCGCTGCCGCTCAGGATCACCGCGCCGGAATCGCCCTGACGCACCACATGGTGATCCTCGAACAGGCGTGACCGGCGCACGCGCAGCTGCCGATGGCCCAGTTCCCCCTCGAGTCCAATCGTCAGGCTCGCGTCTTTCGCGCCACGGTTCTCGACCGCGATGGCGTACACCAGCCCCGCCGTGTCGGCATCGCGACCATACGGGGCAAAGATCGTCGCCCGAACCACGAGCTCACCGACCGTCGACGTAAATGTCGGGATCCAGCCGGATACCCGTTCCCATGCCAGTGCGCCTTCGGCGAGCGGAACCGCTTGTCCATTGACCTGTAGCACGGGCCGGGCCAGCGCGGCGCCCCGACCTGACTCGAAGTCCGCACTCCCCGCGAACTCGACGGCCGAGCGCGAGCCGCGGTGCAACACACCGAGCGCGTAAATCGCGCCGTCAGCGGGATGGATACAGGGCACGGCAACCCAATGGTTGCCGGTGATCTGCCAGGGAACGGGAGGAATCGGCGTTGACGAGATCATGCCGTTAGTTTCGTACGCGGTCGCGCGAGGTACCAAGCGCGGTCATTACCAGCCATCGATACCGCAACTTACCGTGCCGCTGCCGAAGTACACAGCACCGAAAGGCAGTTTCAAAGCGCAATGCGCCACGCACAAAGTTGCGTGGATACGCAGGCTGCTCGCGACCACCGCACTTCTCGCCGGCAGTGTAGCGCAGGCAGGTGCTCAGCGCGTCACCGGGCCGTGGGAGGACGGCAGCCTCGCGCCGCGGGGCGTCTTGCGCATCGGGATCACGCCGCGCTTCGAACAGTGGAAGGAGCGGTACGATGCCAACGGCGAGCGCCAGCCGTTAGGCGCTCTGGCGACGAGCGATAACCTGGGCGCGGCGTTCCCGTTTGTCCCGGCGCTGGCCGGCAACCTGGCGATCCTGACCGGGAACGTGCTGCCTCCCCTCACCTTTGGCTCGTTGCACACCCGCGTCGATGTGACACAGGCGCGCACGGATATCACCCTCGAGTACGGCGTATCGACTCGACTCGGCCTGCAGGCGCTGATCCCGTACGTGAAGAACAGGGTTCATGTGCTGCCGGTCCTGAATGATGGTGGCCCTGGCGCGACTCTCGGGTTCAATCCTTCCCTCGAGTTTGCCGGCGCGCTGCAACGGAACGACCTCGTCGTCACGACCCTCACCACGGCGACGTCCACGTTGAGCAGCGAGCTGGCGCGGTGTGCGACGAGCACGGACGCGTCCTGCGCCGCGATCAACGCCAATCGCACCGGAGCGACGGCGCTGGTGCAGCAGGCTGGAGCCGTTTCTGCCGCGCTCGCATCCACCTACGGCACGTCGACCGCACTGGGCGCCCCCTACGCCCCGGTGGCGGGGAGCGCGTTGCAAAGTGCCGTCGACGCCCGCCTGACGACGCTCAATTCGCAGTTCCGCGCGTTCCTTGGCGCTCCCACGGCTGGCGAGTGGATCACCGGCAGCCCGGCCGGCGCGGCGCCGTTAGGTGCCGAAGGGTTCGCCGAGTTGTTAGGCGGGGAGACTGGTGGCGTCCTGGCGCGGCCACTGGGGGACTACGAACACAGCCACGTGGGCGACATCGAACTCGGGGCGAAGTTCCTGCTGGCCGACACGTTCGGCCCGGTCGCCATCTCTCCGCTCCCCCGTCCCGGCGCCGTGCGGCTCGCGGTCGCCGGGGTGTACCGGCTCGGCACCGGCCAACTCGACCTCCCGGAAGACGCCACCGACGTCGGCA
The DNA here is from genome assembly GCA_035646395.1 of Gemmatimonadaceae bacterium. Classification (GTDB taxonomy): domain Bacteria; phylum Gemmatimonadota; class Gemmatimonadetes; order Gemmatimonadales; family Gemmatimonadaceae; genus JABWBJ01. The sequence goes on from DASRPK010000260.1 coordinate 4,622, forward strand.
CGGGGGACCGGCAGGTGGACCTGGAAGCGCGCGGCTATGGTGACGTCGCAATTGGTCCGCGGTTCTGGGTTTCCAGCGTGCTGCGGTTCGGCATCCAGCGCCCCGACCGCATCGTGCGGCGCGTGCCCGATAGTTCCACCGATCTTTTTGTCGAAGCCGCACGGGCCGTCGAGGTGGACCGCGACCTCGGCGACATCATGGAGCTCGAAGTCGCGCCGCGTTATGTGCCAAACGACGAGTTCTCGATCGCCGGGTTATATCGCTATCACAGCAAGGGGGCAGACTCGTTCGACGGGACATTCAACGTGACGAGCGCTGACGGCACGCCGTTGACGCTGGACGCGTCGGTGCTCAACACGGGGTCGCAGAACGAACACCTGCTGGGTTTCTCGATCACCTACTCCACCGTTCGCGCCTACACACGCGGCTCGGCGAAGTGGCCGCTCGAGGTGTCGTATCTCCACTCGAACGTCAGTCGCGGTGAGGGAGTTCCCAGACTGCAGATGAACGGGATCAGCTTTCGCTTCTATCGCCCGACCAAGGGAAACGTGTTGCGGACGCCGGCGACCCCCCCGCGGTGATGGCGACTCAACCCGCTGCTTCGAGCAACTCGCGCGCGTGGGCACGACTGACCTTGCTCGACGGATCGCCGCCTAACATGCGCGCCACTTCCGTTACCCGGTCGTCGCGCAGTACTATGCTGATGTCCGCCGTGGAAACGCCGCTCTTCGAACCCTTGGCCACAACGACATGATGGTGTGCGCGTGCCGCTACCTGCGCGAGGTGCGTAATCACGACCACCTGGTGGTGCTCGGCAAGCCGCCGCAGGCTGTCGCCAACCTTGAGCGCGACGGTGCCACCGATTCCCGCGTCGACCTCGTCGAAGACCAGCGTCGGGATGTGGTCGAGCCGGGCAAGGATCGTCTTGAGGGCCAGCATCACCCGGGACAGTTCCCCACCTGACGCGGTCCGCGCCAACGGCCGGGCGTCATGCCCGACATTGAGCGCGACCCGGAATTCGACGCGTTCCGCGCCTGACGAGGCCACCGCGTCCAGCGGTTCCAGGTGCACGATGAACTTTCCGCCGGGCAGTCCGAGGTCGGGGAGCAGCGCCTCCACTTCCGCCGCGAGCTTCCTCGACGCCTTCTGGCGCAGTTTCGTCAGGCGCGCGGCCTTTTCGGTCAACGCCGACTGCGCCGCGTCGGCGCGTGAGGTAAGTCCGCGCAGGTCCACCGCGGCCGTGTCGAGGACGTCGAGTTCGGCACGTGCATCGCGCAGCGCCGCGAGGGCGGATTCGACACTGCCACCGTGCTTGCGCGTGACGCGGCTGATCTGGTCCCGTCGCCGATCGACGTCCGCCAGTCGCTCCGGATCGCTGTCGAGCGTGGCGTCGTAGGCGGCGAGATCGCGCGCGAGTTCCTGCAGCGTCACCAGGGCCTGGTCGAGCGTGTCCGACAGGCCGGACGCGGCCGGATCCAGTTTGGCAGCGGATTGCACCGCCCGGCGGGCGATACCTAACGAATGGATGGCGGCGTCATCGCCGTCCTCGATGGCGGCGAGTGCCTGGGCGATATGGCCGCGAAGCTCGACGGCGTGCGTCAGGCGCCTGGCTTCGTCATCGAGCCGTTCCTCTTCGCCCGGTATCAGCCGAGCCTCGTCGATTTCACGGGCCAGGTGACGGAGGTAATCGGCACGCTTTGACGCTTCGTCACGGCGACGCGTCAGGTCGGCGATCGACGCTCGAATCGACTCCACTTCAGCGTGTGCGTCACGCACCGACGCGGCGATGTCCGTTGCGCCGGCCAGAGCATCGAGCACGTCACGCTGGGCATCCTCGTTCAGCAACGCCTGCGACTCGTGTTGCCCGTGCAGGTTGACCAGCAGTCGTCCGATCGACGCCAGCGCGCCGGTGGTCACCGTGACGTCGTTCACCCACGCCCGGCTCTTGCCCCCCGCGGCGACCTCGCGGCGCAGCACCAGCAGGCCATCTTCAGTTTCGATCCCGCGCTCGTCGAGTATGTGGGCGAGCGCCGTGTTTCCGCTGCCGTCGAAGACGCCCTCGACGACCGCGCGATCGGCTCCCGATCGCACCACGTCGGAGCTGCCGCGTTCACCCAGCAGCAGGCCTAACGCACCAACGATGATCGATTTCCCGGCGCCGGTCTCGCCCGAGAGCACGTTGAACCCGGGAGCCACCGGCAGCGTCACCGACTCGATGACGGCGAGGTTCCGGATCCGGAGCTCGGTGAGCATCAGGCACGGGAGTCGTCGGGCGGCAGCCCCCACCCGAGCTTGCGCCGCATGCGCGTGAAAAATGTCATCTCGGGGAACCGGACCAGGATCACCGACCGCGAGGCGCGGCGCACCATCAGCGTCTCCGACGTGCCTAACGTCGCGCCGACCTGGCCGTCCACCGTGACCAGGCGCTCGGTCCCGTCATCATCGGCGTGGACGACGATCGTGGCGTCCGGGGGCACGACCACCGGCCGGATGGAGAGCGCGTGGGCGGAGATAGGCGAAATGATGATCGACGTATGCCCCGGAACAACCACCGGGCCGCCGACCGAAAGGTTGTAGGCTGTGGAGCCCGTTGGCGTCGACAGTACGATTCCATCTGCGGCGTAACTCGCGACTTCCTCGCCGTCGACTTCAACGCGCAGCCAGATCACGCGCGCCTTGCCGCTCTTGTGCAGCACGATGTCGTTGAGGGCGTACCAGCGACGCGGATCCTCGACCAGTCCCGGCCGACCCTCGAGCATCATGCGCGCTTCGCCGCGATAGTCACCACTTACCAGCCGGCGGAGGGCATTCTCGAGATCCTCGGGTCCACAGGCGCTCAGGAAACCCAGGCGGCCGAGATTGACTCCGAGAATGGGGACCTCGCGACCCGCCAGAAATCGCGCGCCGCGTAGCAGCGTGCCGTCGCCACCGAGGGTCAGGAGCGCATCGACATCTTCCGGCGCAACTGGTGCCAGGTCATGACCGGTCGCCAGGTCACGCAACGTTCCTTCCAAATGGACGTCGACACCTAACGAGGCGGCCATCGCCAGGAGCCGTTGCAGAACCCTGGCCAGGTCGTGATAGTCGCGATTCCCGATGACGCCGAGCCGAATCACCCGGCGACTGCCTCGCTCTCGTGTAATGCGCGCACTCGCGCGGCGATGCCGGCCGCATCGAGTCCGGCAGACGCCAGCTGACGGGCGCGTGACGCGGCCGGAATGATGCGATCGGGAACGCCGTGCGCGGTGACACGCACCGACGGCTCCAACCGCTCGACCACCGACGTCATGTACGCGCCAAATCCGTTGATGACCGTGCCTTCCTCGATCACGAGCAGTTGCTTGTGGTCGGCGAGAATGGCCGACAAGGTGAGCTGGTCGTATGGCTTGAGGAAGCGGCAGTTCACAACCGTTGGGTCGAATCCTTCAACCGCCAACGACTCGGCAGCCTTGAGCGCCTGGTTGACCATTGTGCCGACCGCCAGGATCGCGATTTCACTTCCCCGGCGCACGACATCCCACGAGCCGTACGGAATTGCTTCGATGCTGCTCATCGCGGGCGGGTCATCAGGTGCCGTATCGCGCGGGTACCGGATACTGAACGGACCGGTGGTGTGATTCGCCGCGGTGCGGAGGAGCGCCAGCATCTCCGTCGCGTCGCGCGGCGCGGTGATCGTCATCTCCGGCACCGCCAGCATGTAGGCGATGTCGTAAAGCCCCATGTGCGTCTCGCCGTCTTCACCAACCAGGCCGGCACGATCGAGGCAGAAGATGACTGGCAGGTGCTGGATTGCGACATCGTGGATGATGCTGTCGTAGGCGCGCTGGAGGAACGTCGAGTAGATCGCAACCACCGGCCTGACGCCGCATGTCGCAAGACCAGCGGCAAACGTCACCGCATGTCCCTCGGCGATTCCGACGTCGAAGAACCGGGTGGGGTGCATCTTCGCCACCACTCCAGTTCCAGTCCCGCTGGGCATTGCGGCAGTGATGGCCACGAGCTCCGAACGCTCGGTCATCAACTCGCTCAATCCGCGGCCGAAGACCGTCGTGAAGTTCGGGTTGCCGGTGGACGCCTTGACCTGCTTCCCGGTCGACGGATCGTGCCCCGGGGGCAACGCGTGCCACTTCTCGACGTGTTCGCCGGCGGGAAAGCCTCTCCCCTTCTGCGTCAGCACGTGAATGAGGCGCGGCCCGGTCATCGTGCGCACCGCGGTCAACGTGTTGACCAGGCTGTCGAGGTCATGGCCATCGATCGGGCCGAAGTAGCGGAAGCCGAGTTCCTCGAACAACACGCCGGGCGTGAGGAAGGACTTCACGCTCTCCTCCCACTTCCGCACCAGGGTGTTGATGGCAGCGTGCCCTTCCAGCACCTCACCGATGCGGGCGCGAATCCGGTTGTAGAACGGGTTGCGCTGGATCGAGTTGAGATACTTGGAAATCGCGCCAACGTTAGGCGCGATGGACATCTCGTTGTCGTTCAGGATGACGATGATGTCGCGACCGGAATGGCCGGCGTTGTTGAGTCCCTCGTAGGCCAGGCCCGACGTGAGTGCGCCGTCGCCCAGCACGGCAACCACCTTGTACGAATCACCGAGGAGGTCGCGACCGGCAGCAATGCCGAGCGCCGCCGATATCGAAGTCGCAGCATGTCCGGCGCCGAACGTGTCGTAGTCGCTTTCACTCCGCTTGAGGAAACCGGAGAGGCCGGCCTCCTGGCGCAGCGTTTCCATCCGCGTATTGCGCCCGGTGAGCAGCTTGTGCGGATACCCCTGATGGCCGACGTCCCACACCAGCTTGTCGCGCGGCGTATCAAAAGCGGCGTGCAACGCAACCGAGAGCTCGACGACGCCGAGCCCCGCCCCGATGTGACCACCGGTCCGCGAGCAGACGTCGATCAGCCGGGTGCGGATCTCGTCGGACAGCGCGCGTAGTTCATCGCGCGACAATCCCTTCAGGTCCGCCGGTGAAGCGATGCGATCGAGGATGCCCATGTGGGTTGTGAGGTCTGGCTGAAATCTAGTGCTCAGGACTGTCGTTCCACGACATGTCTGGCAAGCCGCTCGAGGTCCGGCGTCAGGCGGGCAACCGCTTCCAGAGCCCCACACGCCTCGTTGACCAGGGCGCCGGCCCGCCTCCTGGCTTCGTCGATCCCCATAACCAGTGGGTACGTACTCTTGGCGTTTGCAACGTCCTTGCCGGCCGTTTTCCCCAGCTGGTCGCTGGTGGCGGTGATGTCAAGCACGTCGTCAGCGATCTGGTAGGCGAGGCCCAGGGCGTCGCCGAAGTGGGTGAACGCGACCAGGAGCCTGTCATCCGCGCTCGCGGCCATCGCGCCGATCCTGGCGGACGCCGAGATCAACGTGCCGGTCTTGGCGCGGTGAACACGCTCCAGTTCCTCGAGTCCCAGCCGCTGACCTTCAGCGAGCAGGTCGAGCAGCTGGCCGCCGATCATTCCTCCAGCTCCCGAAGCCGTCATCAGTTCGCCGACAATCCTTCCCGCCAGGACCGAGCCCGTTCCCAACTCGCGCGCCGCCTGGTACGCCCGGCGTGCGGCCAGGGGGACCATCGTGACGCCGGCCGCGGTGGCGATTTCCACGTCAAACGCGCGGTGCACGGTCGGTCGACCACGTCGCATGTCGTCGTTGTCCATGCACGGCAGGTCGTCGTGCACGAGTGAATACGCATGCACCACTTCGACGGCGGCGGCCAGACCGCTCGCGTCACCCGCGCCTCCGGCCGCGCGGTATGCCGCGAGCACCAGCAAGCCACGAAACCGCTTTCCCTGGCCGAGGAGACTGTACCTGATGGCCATGGCAACCGGAGATGACACTCCCGTCAGGTCGTGATTACAGCACGCTGCCAGCGCTGCCTCGACCACTTCGAGGTCGCCGGTCACGAGTGCCGCAGACTCGTCAGGCACGCAGGTCCGTTGCTTCGAGAATGCCGTCGGTCCGCTCGCGGAGCACCTGCACCGCCGCTTCCGCCTTCGATAATTCCGCGGACGCGTCGCGCAGACAGGTGATGCCTTCCTCGAACAGCTTGAGTCCTTTCTCCAGACTCAGGTCGCGCGACTCGAGCGCGCGCACGATTTCCTCGAGCCGCTGGACCTTCTTCTCGAAACTCATTGCGAGATCTCCTCGTCGAGCGATTCCTTTCGCTCGACTCGAGCGTGGATCATACCGTCCTGAAGCCGCGCGACGACCTGATCGCCTGGTGCCACCGCATCAATCGTCGTAACGGGCGTGCCATCATCTCTCATCAGCACGGAATAGCCACGTCCCAGCGTCGCGAGAGGACTCAACGCGTGCAACCGGCCCGCCATTCCTTCAATGAGGAGCCGGCGACGCTCCAGTGGATGCGACGCGGCCCGCGCAACGGAGACGCCGGCGACAGCCAACCTCTCGCGCGCCGATTCCACCTGGGCAAGCGCGGCATCCCGCAGGTCGTTTCCCAACCTCTTCACGTGACGGAGCAATTCAGAGAGCTGCGGTGCAGCTGCTTCCGCGGCGGCGGACGGTGTGGCGGCGCGCACATCGGCGGCGAGATCACACAAGGTCACGTCCACTTCGTGTCCAATGGCGGCGATGACGGGCACGGGCATTCCCGCCGCGGCGCGCACCACGCGCTCGTCATTGAACGCCCAGAGATCTTCACGGCTTCCACCACCGCGGCCAAGGATAACGATATCCGCCTGACCCCAGCGCGCGACTCGATGGAGCGCGGCGACGAGTGATCCGGCTGCGCCGTCTCCCTGGACGGCGGCGTGCGCCACCACGATTCGTGTGATCGGGCATCGGCGTCGCACGACAGACACGATGTCGTGCAATGCCGCGCCATCGGTGCTGGTCACCACCGCTATGCACGCCGGTAACATCGGGAGCGGACGTTTCCGTTCGATCGCGAACAGCCCCTCGGCTTCGAGTTTCTTGTGGACTTTCTCGAATGCCTTTCGCCAGAGCCCGTCGCCGGACGCTTCGATGCGCAGGATACGCAGCTGCAGTTCGCCACGACCCGCGTACACGGTGAGCTTGCCGAGCGCGGTGATCGTCATGCCCTCGTCAGGCGCGGCGAGCATGCGGCGCGCGTCCGTCGCCCACATCACGCACCGGATCTGTGCGTTTTCGTCCTTGAGCGTGAAGTACCAGTGTCCCTTCCGGTGCTCCTTGAGCCCAACAACTTCCCCGCGCACCCACAGCGGCTCGACCGCACCTTCGATGATGTCGCGGGTGGCGAGGGTGAGCGTCGCAACCGAAATGGCCGATTCAGGAGAAAGTCCTGGTTCGGCCAATTGCTGTGCCGGACGGCGCGCGCGTCCCTCGGACCGCGGCTGCGCGGCGGCCACCGCCTCGTCGTCGAAGAGCGCGAGGACTTCGGAGCCGTCGGGCAATGAGGATGGTGCTGGGCGATTACGGGACACCCGTGAATTTTAGCGGCCCAACGCCCTCGGCACGACGTCGCGTCAGGAAGTTCGCAAATCTGCGGCGATAGGGAGCGTCCTTATACGAATGCCCGTGGCAGCGAAAACTGCGTTCAACACCGCTGGCGCGACGGCCGGAACGGGAGGTTCACCCATGCCGAACGGTCGGATCGAACTCTCAACGATGTGAGTTTCGACGGCCGGCATCTGGTCCATGCGCAAAACCGGGTAGTCGGCAAAGCTGGCGGCGACCGTGCGGCCTCCCTCGAAGTGAATGCCTGGTCCAAATAGCGCCGACAGAGCCCAGCCGATACCGCCCTCGAATTGTTTCTCCACGCCGGTGCGATTGATCACCTGGCCTCCGTCAACCGCACTGACGATTCGATGGACACGGATATCGCCCGCGGTGCCCACGGAGACTTCGGCCACCTGGGCGACCATGGTGCCTCGATGATAGGAGTTGCAGGCGATGCCGCGACCAACTCGTCGCCCGTGTTCTGCAGCCGGTAGCGGTCTTCCCCAATTCGCACGCTCGGCAGCCAGCTGCAGACAGTGACGCAGCCGGTCACCGTTGTTGATGGCGAGCCCGCCGCGCGTGATTGTGCCCGGGGATGGAATCAACGTCATGCGTACCGCCAACGGGTCAGCGCCCGTGGCATGCGCGATCTCGTCAATGAAGGACTCGCGCGCCATCACTGCGGCCGGATAGGTCACGGCGCGCCACGCGCCACTTGGTACGGGTGACTCGACGAGCGCCAGATCGACGCGCAGATCGGGGACGACGTATGGCGAATCGAACCCGCCCCACGGATCGCCATCGGCCGCCGGGTCATACCCGGCGTTGTACGATCCAAACATTGACAGGTGAAAATCTCCAACGCGATGTTCCCACGCCGTTATCCGTCCGGCGCCGTCCAGCGCCGCCGCAAGCCGGTTGATCTGGGCCGCGCCATACATGTCGTGCTGGAAGTCATCAGCACGCGTCCACACGACCTGCACCGGTCCACCAATGGCGCGCGACACATGGGCCGCTTCAACGACGTAATCGCTCGCGATTCGTCTTCCAAATCCGCCGCCCAGCCGCATCGGGTTGACCACGACACGTTCCGGCGGAATTGCAAGCGCTTCGGCGACCCTCGCCTGGGCGCTGTTCGGGTTCTGCATGCCGGCCCAGATCTCACAGCCGCCGTCCTTCACGTGCGCGACGGCGTTGAGCGGCTCGATGGCGGCGTGCGCCTGCCACGGCCAGCGATATTCTGCTTCGATCCGTCGCGTCGCGGCCGCGAGCCTCCGCCGTGTGTCGCCTGACGAGCGCGCCACCTTCCCCGGTGTTCGCAGCGCCTGTTCGAGCATCCGCCAGGACGCGGCGTCGTCGAAGGCGGCGTTAGGCCCGTCGTGCCATTCGATCTCCAGGGCCGCGCGCCCCTGCATCGCTTCCCAGGTGGAAGTGGCGACGACAGCGACCCCCGAAGGGATCTGCACGACGTGACGCACGCCGGTCATGGCCAGCGCACGTTCCGACGAGAACCGCCGAACAGACCCTCCGTGCACGGGACTGCGCGCCACCGTAGCGAAGAGCATTCCCGGCACGCGCTTGTCGATGCCGAACGTCATGCGCCCGGTCACGATGTCCGCTTGTCCTGGATCGGAGACGCTGGTGCCGAGCAAGTTGTATTCACTCGATGGCTTCAGCTCGGGCTTTTCCGGAACGGGAAGCAGGCGCGCTGCGGCGACCAGGGTGCCGAAGCGCGCTCGCCGGTTCGAGCCTCGGTGCCGGACCTCGCCGCCCTCGGTGTGACATTCCACCGCGGGGACGTCCCACTGCGTCGCAGCCGCGCTCACCAGCATTGTGCGGATGGCAGCCGCGGCGATCCGGTGATTGAACCAGGCGTCGATGACGCTTCCGCTGCCGGAGGTTCCCATCTCGGTGAATGCCGGTCCGGGCCTTGCCTGGACGACGCGCACGGACGCCCAATCGGCTCCAAGTTCCTCGGCCATGATCATGGGGAGTGCGGTCGAAACGCCCTGCCCCATTTCCATTTTGTCGAGCATGAGTGTGACCACGCCCGTTTCGTCGATTTCGACCCACTGCTTTGCGGCCAGCGATTCACCCGTCGCGGTCGCACGACACGAGAGGTGCGGGATAGTGACGACAAGCACTATCCCCTGCATCGTGGCGTTCCTGATGAACTCGCGACGGTTCGTTGGCATGAATCGATTCACCTGACCGGCGGTGCCTTATCAGCTCTCCGCGCGCCTCGAGCCTGAAGGAGAAACAGGGAAACGGAGACGGAACAACGCCGCGCAAACTGTGAGAGCCGGCGCGGCGGTGCTTGAAATTTTTGATAGAGCGTTGGATTACGGGGCCCAACTGTCTATTTCGTCGGGCACCCGGCCACCAAACAGAAAACAAAAGTCAAAACATTTTGCACGCAAAGGCCGCTGAGGATTCGCTGAGGACTCCGATCTGGTGCGGAATCCTCTGCGCGTCCTTCGCGTTCTCTGCGTTCAAAGTGTTTTGACTTTGGTTGTTAAGGTCAAAAAGACAATGCCGCGGTCAAGCGCTCTGCCTTGCCGCGCGCACCGTGTTCTTGAGCAGCATCGCGATCGTCATCGGGCCTACACCACCTGGCACCGGTGTGATGTGGGAAGCGACGCGACGCGCGCTCTGGAAATGCACGTCACCGACGAGGCGGTATCCCTTGGCTGACCCGGGATCGTCGACACGATTGATGCCGACGTCGATGACGACCGCGCCGGGGCGAATCATGTCGCCCGTCAGCATTTCCGGTTTGCCTATCGCGGCGATGACGATGTCCGCGCGCTTCGTATGGAACGCGAGGTCCTTGGTGCGGCTATGACACACCGTAATGGTGCAATCACCGCCCTTCCCTGACTGCACGAGCAGCGCGGCCATCGGTTTCCCGACGATGTTGCTGCGCCCGATGATCACGACCTCCTTGCCGCTCGTGTCGATGCCATAACGCACCAGGAGTTCCTGGACGCCCGCCGGCGTGCATGGCGCGAAGCCGTCCTTCTCTCCGATCAACAGCTTGCCGACGTTCACCGGATGGAAGCCGTCGACGTCCTTGTGCGGCGCGATGCGCCTGACGACGGTGTTGGCGTCCATATGTTTGGGCAAGGGACTCTGTACCAGAATGCCGTGCACGCTCGAATCGGCGTTCAGCTTGTCGATCAGCGCTTCGAGTTCGGACTGCGGTGTGGATGCCGGGAGCTTGATCGTTTCGCCTTTCATGCCCGCTTCGATCGAAGCCTTCTCCTTCGACTTCACGTAGCTCTGGCTCGCCGGATCTTCGCCCACGATGACGACGGTCAACCCAGGCGTGATGCCTTTCGCCTTCAACTCGGCGGTCTCTTTCGCGACGTCGGCACGAACCGCTTTCGCTATAGCGACGCCGTCGATGAGCACAGCGCCACCGGATGTCTGTTCCTCTGGCCTCTGGCCTGTGGCCTCTGGCCTCGCGTCAGCGCGCAAAATCCACCGCCCTCGTTTCTCGGATGACAACCACCTTGATCTGACCCGGATACTGCAGCTCGGTCTCGATACGCCGCGCAATTTCGTCCGACAGCGACGTCATGCGCGCGTCGTCGACGTCTTCCGGCGTCACGAGCACACGTACTTCGCGACCGGCTTGTATCGCGTACACCTTGTCGACGCCGCGATAGCTCGACGCGATTTTTTCGATGCCTTCGAGCCGTTTCACGTAGGTCTCGAACGCCTCGCGGCGCGCGCCGGGGCGCGATCCCGATATCGCGTCGGCTGCCTGGACAAGGACCGACACTTCACTCTCGTGCGGCACATCATCATGGTGCGCGGCGATGCAGTTCACGATCATCGGGTTTTCGCCGTACTTCGTCGCGACCTCGACGCCAAGCTGGACGTGCGTGCCTTCGTGTTCGTGCGTGAGGACTTTGCCGACGTCGTGCAGCAACGCCCCACGCTTGGCCATGTTGACGTCTAGCTTGAGCTCCGCGGCCATGATGCCTGCAAGGTGCGCGACTTCTTTCGAGTGATCGAGGATATTCTGGCCGTAGCTGGTACGGTACTTCATCCGGCCGATCAGCTTGATCATTTCCGGATGCAGGCCATGGATGCCGGTTTCGTAGGCCGCGCGTTCACCAAGCTCGATGATCTGCGTCTCGACTTCCTTCTTTGACTTCGCGACGACTTCCTCGATTCGGCCCGGATGGATCCGGCCATCGGCGACGAGCTTCTCCAGCGCGAGTCGCGCGATTTCCCGCCGCACGGGATCGAAGCAGGAGACCACAACCGTGTCAGGCGTATCGTCGATGACGACGTCGACGCCGGTAGCCAGCTCGAAGGCGCGGATATTTCGCCCCTCCCGCCCGATGATCCGGCCCTTCATTTCGTCGCTCGGAAGTGCGACGGCCGAGACCGAGATCTCTGACGTGTGTTCGGACGCGATGCGCTGAACAGCCAGAGCGACAATCTTCTTGGCCTCGCGTTCGGCGTCGCGTTTGGCAGACTCACGGATCTCGCGAAGCCGATTGGCCGCGTCCGCTTCGGCCTGAGCCTCCATACGTTGGATCAACTCTGCCTTGGCCTGCTCCTGCGAGAGACCGGCGAGCGACTCGAGTCGGCGGCGCTCTTCGGCGGCCAGCTTTTCGACTTCCTGCTCACGCTCGGTGACGAACTTCTCGCGTCGGCCCAGGTCTGATGCCCGTTTCCCGAGTTCCTTATCGCGGTTCTCGACCAGCTCGAGCTTCTTGTCGAGTTGATTCTCCTGCTCGTCCAAGCGGCGCTCTTCGCGTTCGATTTCCTCGCGGCGGTGTCGAGCTTCCGCCTCCCAGGATTCGCGCAGTTTGATCTGCTCTTCCTTGCCGGTGATGATGGCGGTCTTGCGCGTGGATTCTGCTTCACGCTCCGCTTCGCCAACGATCCGTTTGGCCGTTTCCTCAGCCGTCGCCTTAGCCAGCGCCTGACGCTTTACCTCTTCACTACGGCCGCGCTGTACTCCGAAAAAGAAAAACGCCACGGCGGCGAGCAATACGGCCACGCCAGACGCAGCGAGAAATATCGGGTTCATATCTATGCTCCAACGGGGCGCAAGCGCCGCGAAACAAGGATGTCTACGGCGGGCTGGCCGGCAGATGCTTGCTGCGAGACCGGGCGGACGCCGACGCAGGGCGTGAACCGGGTCGCGCTAAATCAAACGGCTGCTTGGACCTGCGCCGCTGCGCAGAACGAGTTTCGAAGCTACTAATGGGCTTCGGAAAGCGCAATCACGGACGACTCCGCTCGGGCTCCCCAATGCCTGCCGGCAGTGCCATGGTTGTAGACCGATAACCGTGAAGCGATGCCAGGTCTTCTACCCAGAGTCCTCGTTTACAGCAGACGGCTTTTCAGCCTCCGGGATGACGCGGACGAAGAGCTGACGATTGCCGAGATCAAGGCGAGCGTCGATTTCAGGGGCGGAAACCTGTGGGCGCTCGTGCTCGCGATCGTCGTCGCGTCCGTCGGATTGAACGTCAATTCCACGGCCGTGATCATCGGGGCCATGCTCATCTCGCCGCTGATGGGACCGATCATGGGCGCCGGACTTGGACTGGGCCTCAACGACGTCGAACTGCTCCGGCGGTCTGTCCGAAATATCCTGATAGCCGCACTCGCGAGCATCGCGACGTCGACGCTCTACTTCTCACTGTCCCCATTAGCGGAGGCGCAGTCGGAGCTTCTTGCCCGGACCAGGCCGACGATCTATGACGTCCTCATCGCCCTGGCCGGAGGCACAGCCGGCATCGTAGCCATCACCCGGCGCGGCGCGCGCGGCAACGTGATTCCGGGCGTGGCCATTGCGACAGCCCTGATGCCGCCGCTCTGCACGGCGGGTTACGGCCTCGCCCAGGGACAGTACGCCTTTTTCTTCGGCGCTCTGTACCTGTTCGTCATCAACTCGCTGTTCATCTGTCTCGCGACGCTCGGGATTGTGCGGCTCCTCGACTTCAAACGCGTGGTCGACCTTGACCCCGTCCACGCTCGTCGAATGCGTATCCTGATCACCGTCGCCACGGCTCTTGCCGTCATTCCGAGTGGGTTCGTGGCGTGGCGCGTTGTGGTCGAGACGCGATACGAAGCCGCCGCGAGGCGCTACATCGCCGAAAACCTGACTATTCGCGACCACACCATCGTCAATACCAGCGTCCGACACGGCCGGGATTCTTCTACGATAGAGGCAACTCTCCTTGGCCGTCCGATTCCACTGGAAACGATGGATGTCCTGCGCCAGCGACTCGACAACTATGGCCTGGCGCGGACACGGCTGATCGTACACCAACCCGACGAAGGACAGGTCGCGCCGGAACAGCTTGGGCAGATGGTACGCACCGGCATTCTGGAGGACTTGTACAAACGCAATGAAGCGGCGCTCGAGGCCCGTGACGCGAAGATCCGGGTCCTTGAGAATGAAGTGCTGCGCCTCAGAGCTGGTGAGCGGCCGATAGGTGAAGTGGCGAGCGAACTTGCGACGCTCTTCCCTTCCCTGCGCTCACTGCTGTACGGCCGCGCGGTTTCCGTCGCCAATGTGTCGTCGAGCGTCGACTCGTTGCGCACGGTGCTCGCCACGTGGCGGCGGCTGCCGAGTTCATCGGAGCGAGTCCGGATCCAGCGTTTCCTGGAGGAGCGTCTCGACCTCGACTCGCTGCAAGTGTTTCACCTGCCAGGAAGATGACTGCCAGGGCACCTGCACGAGCCACTCGTATCCGAATCAGGGAAATCGCGACGCCCGATGATACGCGACTGCGAGACGCGTACAGGCTTCTGCGTACGACGTTTGCCAGACATGAGCGTGTGCTCCTGAGCGAATGGCGAGCCACGCTGCAGGAACGAGCTCGGAACGTCTGGACCGATTATGCCTGGCACCTGTTTATCGCCGAGCGCGGGAGTCGGGTCGTAGGGCTGGCTACGGGAACGTATCTCGGCAACGTCAATGTGGGCGTCATCGGGTATCTGGCGATCGACACTACTGTGCGGGCCACCGGGCTGGGCACCCGTCTCAGGGTCAGGCTGCGGGAAGCATTTCGACGGGACGCACGACACCTGATCGGGCGCGATCTGGACGCAGTCGTAGGTGAAGTGAGCGCCGATAACCCGTGGCTCGCGTCACTTGCGCGTCGCCCCGCCGTCCTCGTGCTCGACATGCCGTATTTTCAGCCCCGGTTATATCCCGGCGACAAGGCTTCTCCGTTCGTCCTGTACTACGAAGCGATTCGGCGGCCGAAACGCTGGCTGGCAGTCAGCTCGCTCAAAAAGATTCTGTACGCGATATGGCGTCGCGCGTATCGAATCAGCCGCCCGCTCGAGCGCCCCGCATTTCGTCTGATGCTCAAGTCACTCGATGGTCGACGCCGCATCGGCCCACACCCGTCGTTCCAACGTAGCGCGCCATGATCATCGACTGTCACGTCCACCTGAACAACTACCACGAGCAGGTCGCGATCTCGCTCGACGAGAGCCTGGCCAAACTGCAGGCCGCCATGGCCGGCGCCGGAATCGATTACGCACTGGTGCTGACGTCTTACATCGTGAGCCCCCATCGGCCAAGTACTGCGGACGTCGTGTCTGCTATTGCCGGGATTCCCAACCTCGGAGTCGTCGCCGGCATCAGCTACGCGAACTACCGGCAACGGGACCTGCGGGAACTCGCCGATTTTCTCGAAGCAGGGCTGGTCAAGGGACTCAAGCTCTATCCGGGTTACGAGCCTTTCTACCCGCATGACCGTCGGCTGCAGGTCGTGTACGATCTAGCCGAGGAGTTCAGCGTACCGGTCATGATTCATTCAGGCGATACGTATTCGGCGAAGGGGAAACTCAAGTACGCACATCCCCTCGAAATCGACGAAGTGGCGGTCGATCATCCTGGGGTGAAGTTCGTCATCTGTCACCTCGGCAATCCCTGGCTTACCGACTGCATGGAAGTGGTCTACAAGAATGCAAACGTATATGCGGACATCTCCGGGCTTGTTCTGGGCGAGTTTACGGAGGCGTTCGAGGACTACATGACCGAGGAAATCCGGGACGTGATTCTCTATGCGGGAGATCCTGGGCGTTTCCTGTTCGGCACGGACTGGCCGATCTGCTCGATGAAGTCCTACATGAACTTCGTGAAACAACTCGAGTTGCCTGTCGAATCGTTTGAACTGCTCATGGGAACCAACGCGCAGCGCCTGTTCAGGCTGAACGCTTCCTGACGGGTCTTTTGGAGGGTGCTATCTTTAAACACTTACCACATGACTGGAGTCCGGATGTCTCAAACGCGCCGCAAGTTCATAACGTCAATGAGCGCAATAGCAGGAGCGTCGATGCTTCCCGTTGTGGCCGACGCCGCCCAGAGCCCGCAGGGGTGGGACCTGTCCTTCGTCGAGAAGTTCAACGGCAAGCACAAGCAGGTCTTCGACCTGATGGACAAGGATCTCGCGCTGATCGTGATCAAGAATTGGCTGGACGCCTGGGAGGAGGTCTACGGGCTCAAGCATCCCGAAGTGAATGCGATCGCTGCCATCGCCGGGAAAGGGTTCGCGATTAACGCTAGCGACGAATTGTATGCCAAGTTCCCGATCGGTCAGCTCTACTCAGTCAACGACCCGGCAACCGGACAACCGGCGACGAAGAACCCGTGGATCGCGGGAGATCGCCCGGGCGCCATGGCAGGCGCCGGGGTCAGACCGCTTCAGGCACGCGGCGTGATTTTCTGGATGTGCAACAAAGCCTTGAACAACGTCTCGGGACGAATTGCGGCGGCGGTTCAGCGTCCGCAGCCGGAGGTCTACCAGGAGTTACGCGCTGGATTGAACCCCGGCGTGATCGTGGTGCCGGCGCACACGATGCTGGTGGGGATTGTTCAGGAGAAGGGATTTACGTACGAGGTAGTTTGAGGAGGCAGGAAGCAGGAGGCAGGGAACGAACGAAACGTCATTAAACATTGAGGGCCCGCGGTCAACAGACGCGGGCCCTCAATCATTCCCTGCTTCCTGCTTCCTGCTTCCTGCACGTTCTAGTTCTTCGTCACCTTCAGACCGGCAACGTGTGCATCCGTGTTATGGCCGAACCGGAGGCCGTAGATGCCGTCGGTCGACGTGAGCTTGCCAGTCCCGATGACATCCGTCTTCGCGAACGTCCCGGCGACCTTGTCGTTGATGATGCATTCGACTTTATCGGCGGAGACCTTCAGCGCGATCTTCTGCGTAACCGGCTGACCTTTGGCCGTTGCCTTGTTGACCGCTTCACTGACCTGGCCCTGACGACCGCCGTTGAGCTGGAACGGAGCCGGTCCGAAGCCGCGAACAATGAAGTTTCCGTTGCCATAGGCGGCGCAATAGAGATACGACTGTTCGTCGGTTCCCATCTTGTTGCCGCCGATCACGATGCCGTAGGGATGCGCGTGATCGTTCAGTGCCATGAACTCACGTTCGGTGAACGTGGCTTCGACGGTGTAGTTGCCTGACGCGGTATTGGCGGGATTCCAGTATACAACGGCTGGTCCCGTCGTGACGTGCAGACCATCACCCATGGTGGCGAGCTTCGCGTCTTCGAGCTTTGCACCACCCTGGGCTTCTCTCGCATCGATCTTCCCCATCCAGCCGGCAGCCTGAATGCCACCACCTGCAACCTTACGGGACGCGTCCTGCGCAACGCCTACTGCTGGTGCGGCAAGCGTGGCGGCCAGGGCGACCGCGATTCCATGACTGCAACGCATGATTAATCCTCTCGAAAAGGTTGGACCACGCCAAGTATACGCGGTGCTGTCGAAAACGGTTACCCCATCACGGCCGCCTCAACCACAGCTGGCAACGGGTCGTCACATCGCGGAGAGCTGCTGTCGCAGGTGCGGCGAGTGGGCTTACTTCGGGCACCCTGACTGGGAGCCATCGTGGGCCGCTCGATCCTCGGCATCGTCGCTGGAATAGTCGCCGCATTTGTGCTCGTGTTGGCGATTGAAACGGCAGCGTTCCCGCTCTTTCCCCAGCCGGAAGGCATGGATCCTCGAAGCCCCGACTCGGTCAGGCAACACCTCTCGGAAATTCACCCAGGTTCGTTCGTTATGGTTTTGATTGCGTGGACGGCAGCCGCCATCGGGGGACCCTGGGTTGCGCGCCGCGTTGCCGGCGACGCTCCAGCGTGGCCGTCGCTGACGGTGGGCCTGCTCTTTCTCCTGCTGTGCGTGTACAACCTGGTCGTGATCCCGACTCCCATCTGGGTAATCATCGGAGCAATCGTGCTGGTCCCCGTCGCGACGTGGCTTGGATTGCGCATTCCGATTCGTCGCGCCACTGCGTAACTGGATGAGTACTCGCCGCGAATTCGTCTCGCGACTCGCTGCAGCCGCAGCGATGCTGGCCGCAATGCCTTCGCGCGTGTTGGCGTCAGCGGTCGCGCTGCGCGCGACGTCGAGCTTCACGTTCGCGCGCCTGCGTTACGACTCGGGCGACTGGGACTACAACCCGAAGGTCTGCTCCAACGTGCTCGATGCGGTGGTACAGTACACGAACATCCCGGTGCACCAGGATGAAGTAGTCATCACCGCCGACTCAGCGGAGCTCCTCGCGTTTCCCTTCCTGTTCATGACCGGACACAAACTCGTCCGATTCAGCGACAAGGAACGCGCCGGCCTGGTGCGATTCGTGGAGAATGGCGGACTGCTATTCTCGGATGACTGCAATCACGACGTGAACGGCCTGTACTCGAAGTCGTTCGAGTCGGAAGTGGCGCGCATGTTTCCCGGCGGACCGGTACTGCCGAAGATCCCCAACTCACACGCGCTGTATCGCTCGTTCTTCCGCTTTGCCGATGGTCCGCCGCAAACGAGCCACGAATTGAATGGCTGGGGCGACAACATTGTTCACGACTACCTGCGCGGTCTTGAGCGTCGCGGACGCCTGGGCATCGTGTACTCGAACAAGGACTACGGCTGCGAGTGGGACTACGACTGGCGGAACAAGCGATTTCGGCGTGAAGACAATACTCGGTTTGCGGTGAATCTTGTCGTTTACGCCTTGAGCTAGGGTGGGGCATGGGGCATGGGGCATGGGGCGTGGGGCGTGACGTGTGACGCTTGCGTGACGCTGTCGCAATAGGCTCCAGGCATGCGAACAGACTCATACCCGAGCTTTAGAAAGCTCGAAGTTTGGCAGGATGGGATCGAACTCGTCGTCGAGATCTATCGACTGACGGAACCGTTTCCCGCTTGGGAGCGTTACGGGCTCACGTCGCAGCTGCGACGCGCAGGCGTATCCGTGCCAACAAACATTGCAGAAGGATACGGTCGCGCTACGCGCGGAGAGTACCTCAACCACCTCTCTGTCGCGAACGGCTCGTTGAATGAAGTCGAAACGCTTTGTGTCGTTTCAGAGCGCCTTGGCTTTGGTCATCCGGCCGCGCTCACTGACGTGACCTCGAGGGTGACATCCCTGCAAAAGCGCATATCGCGAATGCGCACCGTGCTCACGCAAAAGAAAAGGGCATGAGGAATTGCCCATGCCCCATGCCCCATGCCCATGCCCATGCCCGTCAGTCAAACGCCGCCCCCGTCATGATGTTTCGGATGAGCAGCCACGGCGATCCATGCGAAATGGAATTCGTCTGCGTGGGTTGCCCTTTCGCATCCCCACCCGTGCCGAACATCTGCCATTCTTTCGGCCCGGTGATCGCGTCGAGGTTCGCCCAGAAGTCCGTGGTGATGGCGTTGTACGTCACGTCGGTCACCATGCGCGTGATCTTGCCGTTCTTGATCTCCCAGAACACGTGGCCGCCGAACTGGCCGTTGTAGCGCTGCTGGTCGATTGAATAGCTCCCGCGCCCGTCGATCATGACGCCGTTCTTCACGTCGGCGATCATCTGCTCGCGCGTCGGCGCGTTGTCGGGTCCGGGCTCGAGCTGGATGTTCGGCATGCGAAGGAATGGATAGTCGCGCCACGTACTGCCGTAGGTGCAACCGCGACTGAAGTTCTCATTCATGTAGTGCGCCGTTTCGCGGTTCGTCTGCAGCCCGACGAGGATGCCGTCGCGAATGATGTCCCACTTCATCGTCTTCACGCCGTCGTCGTCAAAGCCAACCGTGCCGAGTCCACGCGTCGTCTTGTCGGCGACGACGTTGAGGTGTTTCGACCCGTACTTGAGCTTCCCGACGTCGGACAACTTGCAGAAGCTGGTTCCCGCGTAGTTCGCCTCGTAGCCGACCACCCGATCGAGTTCCGTGGGATGGGCAATGATCTCGTGGATCGTGAGTGCCGCGTGCGACGGCGACAGGATCAGGTCACGGAGTCCACTCGAGCCTAACGGTTTCGCCGTGCAGTTCTCCACCGCTTCGTTGGCCACCCGTTCCGCGACCTGCGGGAAGTCGCATTCGTCGATGATTTCCCAGCCGGCCATGCCGGACACGCCGGGATAGTTGCGGGTTCGGGTGACATCGCCCACGCGCGCCGTGATGCTCATGTTTGGCGTGGTCTGGAAGAGCTCCTGCTCGATGTACGACCCTTCGCTCGACGCAAAGTAGCGCCACTCGTAGCTGGCGTTCGCGGAAACGTTGACCGCGGTGACGCCCTGGACCTTGCTGGCCACGTCAACGATGCCCTGCGCCCACGCCTGTTTATCGGTCTGCGAGACGCTCATCGGGTTTTTGGTCATCGGCGTCACGTAGTTCTCCACGTACGCCGGCACCGGCGCCAGCCTCACATCGACCTTCTTGGCAATCGCGCTGGCACGCGCCACTTCAACGGCGACTCTCGTTATGCGGCGAATCTCGTCTTCGGTCACGATCGGGCTGCTCGCGAATCCCCAGACGCCGCTGTGAATCACGCGGACGCCGAATCCGCCGGGTCGACGATCGGCGTCTACTGGAATGCCGGTTGTGCCTCCACCGCGCCCGCCACGACCGAATCCCCCTCCTCCTCCTCCTCCTCCCCCGCGACCTCCACCACCGCCGCCGCCGCCGCCGCGACCACCAGTGCTGAAGTTGGCGGTCGCTCCTGGCAGGGTCGACGTCAGCGTGAAGCGCACGTCAGCGTAACTCGCACCCGCGCGCCTGGCTTCAGTGAGGACGATGTCGGCCATCCCTTTAAAGCGCGTCTCGAGCACGCGACCGGTCGGCGAGGTCGCGAGGATGTTTTCAATCAGGTCACGCGAGTAGAACGCAGCGGCCGAGGTGCCGGTGTACTTCAGGAAGTCACGTCTTGAAGTCATGAGCGGATGTGGGACGTGGGATGTGAGACAAAACGGATGTGGGACGTGGGATGTGGGAGAAACCTGATTGAAACGGAGTTCACCGATGATTCACGATTCACTTCACGATTCACTTCACGATTCACTTCACGGTTCACGCGTTTACAGGGCCGGCGAAACGCTCGTCATGTAAAACTCTTCAATGCGAACCGGAGGAACCAAAGCAGTCCCCAGCCCATCGTACGATTCACCGGTATGCATGGGCACAGGCTTGCCAACCAGCGTTAGGTTATTGTAGCCGACGATCGGGGACATATTCCAGCGGAAGTTCTGCACCGGCCCGACGATCTCTCCGTTTTCGATCAGGAAGAGTCCGTCGCGGGTCATGCCGGTGTTGAGCAGTGGCTGGTCGTCCGATGGCACGCCGCGGATATACCAGAAGAAGGTGACCAGCAGGCCGCGACGCGTCTGCTTCACCATGTCTTCGATCGAAAGATTCGAGCCTTCCTGCGAAAGGCTCATGTTAGGCGTCGCGCCCTGGTCAGCCCCGAGGGTTCGCAGCACGCCCTTCTCGACCCACGTCACCGGTTTCGCAGGCCGATTGTCGTTCAAGATCGGCGTCTGACGAAGTATCGGGTTACCGACATCACTCTTCAGTGTGAAGAGGTCGCTGAACATCTTGTCGCCGATTTTCTTGTCGGCCATGTAGCGGCCCACGGTGCTGAGTCCTCCGGCGCCGCCACCACCACCGCCGCCTCCTCTTCCTCCACCACCACCTCCGGCGGGCGTTTCAGCTGGTGGCGCCGCGCCGCCTCCACCTCCCGGCGTAGTAAAGAGGCCGGTCATCAAGGATAGGAAACGAGCGTTAGCGCGCGGCTCCAGAATCACCGTATACCGGCCCGGCTCGATAGCGCGAGGCCGACGGCTCCTGAGCGCCTTCTCGGAGGCGACTTCAGTCAGCGCTTTCGGGTCGATCATCTTGAGGTCCTTGATCCCCGTCGTGCCTGCCCAGCCTGATCCGCTGCCATCAGCCATGCGACACGTGAGGACAAAACCGGCTTCGGCGACCCGATAGTAGGCGAACAGACCCTTCGAGTTTGCGTTGCAGGTCGCCTGATCGATCTTCGGGATGTAGCCGGCGCCGAGCACTCCCTTTCGCTCGGCGATATCGATCGAATCGCGCACCATGCGGGCGCGTTCGCCGGGGCCAAAGTTCACCAGGTCGGGAAGTGCAGCGTCGACCGGGATGTATTCCTGCGGCCCCAGCAACTCCGGGAGATTCGGATTGTCGCGTGCCTGACGAGCTTCGGAGAGCGCCTCGTCGACCATCGTCTTGAGACCCGCATCGCTGAAGTCGCGCGTATCGGCGCTGGCGCTCTTCTGGCCAAGCCTCACCGTGACGGAGACCTGTCGATCGTACTGCACGAGGTTCGTCGTGATTGACGAATTCGCCCATCGCGTCCCCGAACGTTCACCGCCGGTGAGGTTCACCTCGACCGCATCGGCAGTCGCCATGTTCAGGACCTTATCGACGATTTCTTTGGCTTGTTCGCGTGTATACATACGAGAGCGCTGCGGGTTGCTGGTTGCTATTTGCTGGAGCGGAGTGCTGGGCGCAGGGTCTGATGAAGCTGTCTTCCGTAACGGGAAACGGCAATCAAATGCGCGCTTATGCGTGACCGTTCCGCCGCCGCCACCACCATTCCAACCCTAGCAGCAGAGCGAACGGGACTATCCACCACGGGGAACGCATGGGGTGCCAGGATTCTACGCGCGACACCGGCTGGACCGCTGCGGTAATGAGGTCGGGTAAACGACTCAAGTCTGATTCGTCGATCGACGCGCCGTTACGGGATGAAACGAACGCTCGCACGAACGGCCGCTGGTCTTCGCCGGCGCCGCGGACTGTCGGCCTCACCACAACAGGCACATCGGCGCGTTCGGCGCCAGATGTGACAGTGAGGCGATAAACACCGGTATCCCGCGGCGCAACGATCCTGCCCGAGAACAAGCCGGGCGTCCGGTCGGGCCACAATCTCACGAACGCCGAATCGGTTGGCGACACGAGCATCGCGGTCACGCGCGCCTGACGAATGTCACCGTCAGCAAGGAGCGGTTCGCGCATCGCCACGCGAACCGTTGCCTCATCACCGGGGACCAGCAATCGCGATGAGATCTTCACGTCGATCGGTTCAGGCGCTGCGAGGGCCAGGCCCGTGACGAGTGATGACCAGAACGCATCAAACCCGCCCGGATCGTCGCGATGGTGCCAGGCATCCACGGCGCCGCTCATTGTAAGCTGGCCGGCGCCAACCGGAATACTCCAGATGATCGCCCGCCGCGTCGAATCCTGCGCAACGTTCAGCGCATGAAGCGTGGCATCCGAGGGCAGAGCTGTCGGCCAGTAAAATTCCCTTCCGCGAAGGACTCCGCGCCCTGCCGCATCGGTCATCGGTGCGGGAGCCGCCAACTGCCTGACACGCCAACGCTGAACACCGCTCAACCGGTCGATGGAAGCGGACGAACGGCCCTCCATCAGCAGAACCACGCGTCCGCCGCGACGGCGCATGAACGCCTCCAGTCCGGCGAAGTCACGCTCGGCCAACTGGTCCGGGGCACCAATGATGATCGTCGCGAAATCGCCGAGCGCTTCGACGTCACGCAATGAAGCCGGGGCCGGTCCACTCGTATTCGATACGCCGCGCGAGGTGAGCATGCGATGCGTCACCGTAAAGCGCGCGTCCTGCTCGAGTGCACGCCTCACGAAGGTCGATGTCCAGGACGGACGTGCGTCGAAGAACAGGATCGGCAAGCGGCTGCTCCGCACATCGACTAGTGTCGCCGCGGAATCCAGGACCATACTGCCCGTTAGGCGAGCCGTCGCCTGGAGGATGTGTGCCCCCTGCTCAGGCATCACCGCCGACTGCAGCACCACGATGCTCGAATCAGAGCGTACCGGCGCGCTCGAGTGACTTACCACCGCGCCGTCGATGCTCAGGTCGACTTCCACATTCCTGCCCGCAGCACCGACAACCGAGAGTTGAACGTCGACCGGGACCCGTGAGTTCACGGGCGCCACTGTCGGTACATCGAGCAACGTTATGCGCGCACTCGGCTGGGTTGCGTTGGGAAGAACGGCGAATGACGGGACTCCGGCAGTGGCCACTTCGCGAGGAACGGTAGCACCAACCAGGACCGTCGCCGAAGAGGCGTCACTCATGCCGTCCACGACGGTAAAGCGTTTGGAGAGAAGTCGCTCGACGTCGACGACGAGCCGTTCTCCCGCATGGTTGTCCGCAACCACGGAAACGAGCGGACGACTGTGGCGCGACGACATCAGCGAGGGATCGAGCACCGCCAATCCCGCCACGACAAACGCTGCAACGCGAAGGAGTGACCACGTCACCGGCGTGACCCTCGCCCGGTGGCATCGCGCCACACGCCACGCAGCAGGTCGGACTGGAGGGAGACGCCGACGTTAGGCGATCGCGGCAGCTGGATCATCGCCGCAATTGCGTTGACGACGCTATCCACTGCGGCCGCACGCGGAGCTCGCGCGAGGCCCTGCACGCGAGCAGCGAGACTCCGCACCGCTTCTGAACCGGGGTTCGCGCGGATGAGCGCCATCGCCGCTTCGGAGATTCGTGATGATCGACCCGTCGAATCGCCTCGTAACGCCGCGACCTCAGTCAGCAGGCGGCGTAGTGCAGTCACCCGTTCATCTGGGACCGGTTCGGTCGCGGGCCCCGACAGTCCGGCCGTGAGATTCAGCGTCCCACTCAGCCTGCGTTCGAGATCGATGCGTTCACGTTGGGTGAGTGCACGCAGGATGAATCGCGATCGCGAAAAGGCACGCATCAGGTTGTCGAGCGCCACACGTTCGTCGCGCAGGGCCTGCTCGAGGTTCGCCTCAGTAAGCGCCGTAGACGCTCGGCTCATCGCGCGGATGGCACGCGTCATGTCCACCCGTCCCTGATTCTGCAATCGACCAGCCAGGAGGTCGCCCTCGGCCTCAGCTTCGGCCACTTCGTTCAGCTCGAGTGTACCCGCTGTCTCAGCAGCGAGGTCTTCCAGTTCCCCGCCCATCATGAACACGAATTCGGCGCGCACCGACCGTTGTTCGGCAGCCAGGCGTGTTGCCTCCTCCGTAACAGAATCCGATGGGATGGACGCGCGCCGAGCGAGCAGTCTTTCGGTCTTGAGGATCACCATCTGCTGGCTCACTGCATAACGATCACGCTGATCGTCGGCCGCAAATCCTTCCGCCGCGATCGCGCCGGGCGTGACGACCTCGAGGACGTAGCTCTCGGATTCGACGGGCGCACTGCCGGGACGCTTGTCGGTGGCGACCGCCCGGTAGACGACCAGATCACCCGGCGCCAGTTGAAGCGGCCCAAGGTTCCACGTTCCGCGCGCCGTCCACGAACGGTTGCTCGCCCGCGTCAACGTGATCGGAACTTCGCGCTCGACGAACGTAAATCGTTCACCACTTCCTGAGACCGCCGTGTATCGAAGCGTGAGCGTCGACAGTTCGATATCGTCGTCCGCGGTGATTGCCACCGGCAGTGATCCCGGCACAGTGCTGAAGAAGAGATCGCGGCCGGGCGCAGTGATGGACACACGGGGCGGCCTGTCTTCGGTGACGGAGAGCCCGATGAGAAATCGGGATCCGGCAGCTCCCGCACTGTCCCGTGGCTCGATCGCGATGAAGCCGTCGGCAGTCGCGGTGAAGCCGCCGCGAAACTCTCCGTCGTCCGAACGCGCCAGATCAACGAAACCCGTCAATGTCTCCATCCGCACGGACGACGCGTTCGCTTCTGCGCGGACTTCGATGCGACTATTGGCGAGCGCATCGATCCGCGACGGGTCGGTCACGGTGGT
>DASRPK010000261.1:0-2849 GCA_035646395.1 Gemmatimonadaceae bacterium
GACGACAACTGGCGTTCGGACGGTTGGACACCGCTCCCAGAATCATCCCAGGGCGAGACACCACGATATCAGTGCCAACGTTGCTCGCCCGACGGCACTGCGCTCGCATCGCAAAAGCTGTTTAGCTCTTAGCTCTGGCTCAATGGGGTGGTCCGGACGCGTGGTCAGAGGAATACGGCGCGAGACAGGCTGTAGGAAAATTGGTCGGGATGACTGGATTCGAGCCAGCGACCCCCTGACCCCCAGTCCCATTTCAGCCGCTTGTTGAAGGCTGTTGCAGATTGGCCGTTTCCGTTCGCTGTATCAAGAGGTGACGGGCTCTAACTGAGACGGACCAGGCCACGCCGCGTCGCCACCTTGACGGCTTCGGTGCGGCTCGTGACACCCAGTTTCTCGAACAGGTGTCCAAGGTGTGTCTTGACGGTGCGCTCGCTGATCCCGAGCTCGCTGGCAATTTCCTTATTGGCCTTGCCGTCGGCCAGCAGCCGCAGTGTCGCAAGTTCGCGTGGCGTCAACTGGACGCGCGTCACTTCCTCGGCCAGCTTCGCCGCCGCGGCGGGAGCGAGGTAGGTCTTCCCCGCCAGCACGTCGCGGATGCAGGCGATCAACGCGTCCGCGCCGATATCCTTCAGCACGTACGCCTTCGCGCCGGCCTTCAGCGCACGCGAGATCTCGCCGTCGGTATCGTAGGTCGTAAGGATGATGACGCGCGCCCGCGGATCGCGCTCGCGCAGGCGCTGCACGACCTCGACGCCTTCCATGACTGGCATCCGTAGATCGAGCAGCGTCACATCGGGACGATGGCGGTCCCACGCCTCGATCGCCTCGACACCGTTGCCCGCCTCGGCGACGACGTGCAGGTCGGCTTCCTGATTGATGATGTTGGCGACACCCGTCCGCAGGAGCGCGTGATCGTCTACCAACAGGACGCTGGCCTTTCCGGCTGGAGTGGTCACAACAGCTTCAACCGACGGCATAGACCTGCGTGGGCAAAGACGAGGGCTCCCACGCCAGCACGACTTCCGTGCCGCTGCGTGGCGCGGTGACGATGGTCAGCGAGGCGCCGATGCGATCGGCGCGCTCCTGCATGCTGGTCAATCCGAATCCCGCGCTTGACCGATCGCTCGGAATGCCTCTCCCGTCATCGGCCACCGACAGTCGCAGGCCCAGCGAATTGATGCTCGAGGCCTTGACCGTGATACGGCGAGCCTGTGAATGACGGACGGCGTTGGTGAGCGCCTCCTGCGCGATGCCGAGGATCTCGCGTTCGACGCCATCGCCGAATCGCGGGAGTTCGTCGAGCTGCACGTCGATCGGCACTGTCGTCGAGCGCTGTCCAAGCTCCGCAAGCCGTTTGATCGCCTGGCCGACGTCTTCAATGGTGCCGACGTTGGGACGGAGCGTGCCGACCGAACGACGTGCTTCCGTCAGATGCGTGCGTGCCAGATCGACCGCGTTCTCGATGTTGCGCGCGACGGATGGCGGCACCGAGCCGGCCTCGCGTTGCGCAGCCTGCAGCTGCATCAGGATCGCGGCGAATCCCTGCGCCAGGTTGTCGTGAATATCGCGCGCGAGGCGATTGCGTTCCTCGAGGATCGCCTTACGTCGCTCTTCGACGCGCTTCTGGTCCACGACCCGGCTGTGATGCAGCGCCATGGCGGCCTGCCTGGCGATTGCTTCGGTGAGCGCAACGCGCCACCACTGCCCCTCGCTGCACTCTTCCGGCCGCTCGAGCGTGCACAGGGTGATCCAGCCGAGCGTTTTGTCCGCGACGAGGAGCGGCGAGACGATGGTCGTGCTCAGACCGTCGCGTCGAATCACTTCGCGCACGGACGCGGGCATCCGCCCGTCATCCACCGAGTATTCGACGGTCTTGTTCCAGCCAGAGGCGTACGAATAGAGATGGTCCGCGAAGTCCTGGATGGGAAACGCGGACGTCGCGGTTTCAGCACGGCTGGGGGCGATGATCTCGCCGTTCAGATGCGCCATCCACAGATGGCAATCGTGGCGATCTTCATCAACGAGCCACACGCTGACCTTGTGACTTTCGCCTTCGTCGGCAAGTGTCCGCAGGAGCGCACGGAAGAAGCCGTCGATATCCGGCTCACGCGCGAGAAGATCGACGGCGAACTTCACCACGTCGGTCTGAATCTTCCCGAGGCACTCGGCGCGTCGACGCTCGATCGTCTCGCGCTCCAGCGCGGTACGCAGGGCATCCACATCGCGAGTGTCGATCATTGGAGGAGTCAGGTCGGGTTGCTCGCAGCCGCCGGCATTGGAAGCCATCTCTTCACTCCGCATAACGCTTTCATTATCGAACTGATTGCCCCCGGGACGTCATGGCCCTCAGGGACGAGGACCGCCTCGTCCAAAAGTCGTAGACGGCCCTCTGCAGGAGGTCGGGCACCGACCTGCGCCGCACGCTAGAGGTCGAAATGCGCCCACTGCCCGATTGTTTGCGCCTCTCGCGAGCGAGACACTGCAACACATGAAACGCGCACAAACACTCAGAAAGGCCGACCTGAAGGTCGGCCTCTACCTGCCCTGGGCGATCTACCTGCTCTTCGGAATCGCCGTTGTCGCTCTCGCCGCCGGCTGCACGCGAACATCCGCGCAGCAGGCCGCGCCTCCTCCACCACAGGTCACCGTCGCCAGCGTCATCGAACGCAACGTGACCGAGTGGGATGAATTCACCGGACGGCTCCAGTCCGTCGATTCCGTGGACGTCCGTCCGCGCGTCTCGGGATTGATCTCGGCCGTGCGATTCGCCGAAGGCGCGATGGTCCACCGCGGCGACCTGCTGTTCCAGATCGACGCGCGCCCGTTCCAGGCGGAGGTCGATCGCCTGC
>DASRPK010000262.1:0-23315 GCA_035646395.1 Gemmatimonadaceae bacterium
GATCACCAGCAGGCGCTGCTCGGCTCCGAGCCTCCCCAACTCGACGAACCGGATCCGCGGCGGACGGAGTAGTCGGTTCAGTCGCCTGTAGTCGACAGCATCACATCGACTTCTCCGGCTTCGCAACCGCCGGTTCGCCGCGCAGAATGCCGTACTCCCAGAACATGGCCGCCGCGATCGCGCCAACGATCGGGCCGATCCAATAAACGACCTGACCGGCCAGCACACCGGAGGCAAGCGCGGGCCCCAGGGAACGGGCGGGGTTCATGGAAGCGCCCGTGAGTGGTCCGATAGCGAGAATGTCCGCTGCGATCGTCAGGCCGATGGCGAGGCCACCGATCCGCGGCGCATTCACGTGCACCGCGGTCCCATAGATCACGAACATCAGGAAGAACGTGGCGATACCTTCGAGGACGATCGCCTGGGTCATGGTGACATCCAGTGCGATCGACTGACCGCCACCCTGCGTCGCGACGAAAATGGCGGTGGGCATGGTCATCTTGAGTGCCCACGCCGCGGCGAGAGCGCCAATCAGTTGCGCAAGAATGTGTACGCCGGCGACGGTCGACGTGATGCGTCGCGCGACGAGTAACGCGGTTGTCACGGCCGGGTTGAAATGGCCTCCGGACACATTCATCGCCGCCGAAACCATGAGCGCCAGAATGAGCCCGTGAGCAAGAGCCACCTGCAGCAGCCCGGCGTCGCCGGTGTACTCCGTCATCATGATGGCAGCACCACCGACGAACACCAGCGCGAAGGTGCCGACGAATTCGGCGAGGAAATGCTTACGCATGAGATGGGAGATGGGAGACTTGAGATGACCGGCGCAATGATAGCGGGCCCGATCTACCCTCGCCACCTCGCTTGTCGCCGATGGCCTTTGGCTAGTGCTTGCGCATTACGAGCGAAGCATTGATCCCGCCAAATCCGAACGAATTCGAGATGATGGTTTCAGGCTGCGCCGAACGGCCAGACCCCGCGATGTAATCCAGGTCGCAGGCCGGATCGGGGGACGCCAGGTTGACCGTGGGCGGCAGCCAGCCGCGATCGAGCGCCAGCGCGCAGATCGCCGCCTCGATCGCCCCCGACGCGCCTAACGCGTGACCGTAATATCCCTTGGTCCCGCTCAGGGGCACCCGATAGGCATGGTCGCCCAGGACCTGCTTCACGGCCAGGGTTTCGGTCGGATCATTCAGCGGCGTGGAACTGCCATGCGCGTTGACGTACCCGATCTCGCCCGGCTGCACGTGCGCGTCCGACAACGCGAGGCGCATGGCGCGCGCCGCCTGGGATCCGTCCGGACGCGGCGCGGTCATGTGATGGCCGTCATTGGTCATGCCGTACCCCAGCACCTCTGCATAAATGGGCGCGCCGCGAGCCAGCGCCCGCTCGCGTTCCTCGAGGATCAGCACGGCGGCACCTTCGCCCATGACGAAGCCGTCGCGATCGCGGTCGAACGGGCGCGACGCCGTCGCCGGGTCGTCGTTGCGCGTCGACATCGCGCGGATGAGAGAAAACGCGCCGTAGCAGAGCGTCGACAGCGGCGCTTCGGCGCCACCGCAGATCATGACGTCGGCGTAGTTGTCGCGAACGGTGCGAAACGCGTCACCGACCGCGATGGTGCCTGACGCGCAACTCATGGCGTTCGTCGAATTCGGTCCGTACACGCCGAACTCGATGGCGATGTTGCACGACGCGGCGCCGCCAAAGACGGCCAGCGCCAGCGTGGCGTCGACCGCGCGCAGGCCACCGGTCATGTACTTGCCCATCTGGTCTTCGGCGTACGCCACGCCACCTAACGCCGATCCCATCATCGCACCGATACGCTCGCGATCCTCCCGCTCGAGCACGATCCCGGCGTCGGCCAGCGCCATGCGCGAGGCGACGACCGAAAACTGCGCAAAGCGGTCGAATCGCCGGCTGCGCCGCTCGTCCAGGTGGTCGGTCGGTACGAACTCGTTTACTTCGGCGGCGACATGTGAACGGAACTGCGATGGATCGAACCGGGTCAACGGACCGACGGCCGACTTTTCGGCAACCAGGCCGTCCCAGAGCCCATCGCGACCGAGGCCGATCGGGGTGATTGCTCCAATGCCAGTGACGACGACGCGTCTCATTGTGAATCGTGAATAGTGAATCGTGAGTCGTTTGGTGACGAAGGCTCTGGCCTCTGGCCCGTGGCCTCTGGCCTGGAGTGCTGTTCGACGTGCCGCGACAGGCCGGCAAGCGTGCGACTGGCGATGCCGTGAATGAAGACGGGACCGATCACCTGCGTCGCCGCGAAGCCGCCGATGACAGGCCAGCGAGGTCCGTCCCAGGCATGTATGAGACGCACGTGCGTGCCAGCATCAACACTCGTCAGCCTCCACTCGACTTCCATTTCCTTTGTGACTCCGCCGATGTGGCGAAACCGGACCGCCGGTATCGCGGTATCGACCGACATTTCCGAAAGCCACCACGTGGGCCAGTTGGCAATGCCGAAGGGTCGGTTGGCTGACATTTCTACGATTCCCCCACCATCGCTGGACCTGCTGCGAAACCGGACGTACCGGTAATGCGAGAGAATCGCCGGCCAATTCTCGACGTCTCGCACGACCGCAAACACGTCGTCAACCGGCGCGCGCACGATTCCCTCATCGAGCGTTTCCATGACTCGCCCGACGGGCATTGCGCCAAGGTTGAATGGGGGCACTAAAGGATACACAGAGCGCGCCTTTTTGCTGAGGGGTCAGACCGGGGTCAGACCGGGGTCAGACCAGGGTCTGACCCCGGTCTGACCCCGGTTCCCTTCGGTTGGCGACCAGCTCGCCGTCACCCGCCATCCCATTCGCCGCTTCACGACCGGAGAAACGCCAACGGCCGCTCGGACGAGGTTGTCCAACTCCGCGACCTCAAAGCCCCGGAGTATGGAGACGACTCCATCGTGACGGCTGACTTTGTGGAACCGCAGGGGAAAGGATACCAACCACAGACCAGCAACAGCCAGCCAGCTTCGCCTGAGATCGGCAATAATGACACGTCGTTTTGCCACCCGGTGCATCTCACGGATGAGCTGCAGCGCGTCATCCGCTGCGAAGTGATGCAACACCTGTGACGCGATCACGAAGTCGAATGTGGCGGGTGCAAAGGGCAGGGCCAGCGCGTCGCCGGCAACTCCAGCGACAGGGAACTCACGCGTCGCGCGAACGAGCTCCGCGTGGCCGTCCAGACCGAATACCTCGAGCGACACGTCATGAGTCGCGGCGAACCTGCGCAGGCGATCTGGGATATCGCCAGTGCCGGTGCCCACGTCGAGCAGGGTCGCTGATGCTCCTGCCTGGCCAAGCCAGGGCGCCATTTCGGCCTGCACCGCGTGGATGCCCCCGAAAAGCCGGTTGGCCAGCGCGATGTCGCGATGCGACCGGCGCTGCAGGCCCGGATCACGATTTTCGTCGAGATACTCGACGCCCCGCCGGCGCGCCGGCGTCAGGAGCGACACTGCCTAACGCTCCAGTTCGGCGTAACCGCCGCGATAGTAGAGCAGGGGACGGAGGTCGCTACTGGTCGCGCCCTGTACTTCGGCCACGAAAATCGAGTGGTCGCCGCCGTCGTGTTGGGCGACGATGGTCCCCTCGATCCAGGCGACAACGTCGTCCAGCACCGCAACGCTGTGCTTGTCGCGTGAAAATCCGACGCCATCGAATCGCTGCGATCCTTCCTCTTCGGAGAATCGTCGCGACAGCGCTTCCTGCGACGAAGACAGGATGTTGAACACCACGTGGTGACCCTTCGGCAGCAACTCGTGCATGTCAGCGCTCTTGTCCACGCAGGCGAGGACCTGTGGTGGTTGCAGACTCAGGGAGCAGAACGCGCTCACAGTCATGCCGACGTCTCTGTTTCCAGACCGCGTCGTCAAAACGGTGACACCGGACGCGAAGCGCCCGAGCACTGAGCGAAAGGAATCAGGGTCGAGCATCAGATTTCAGATTGCAAATTGCAAATTGCAGAACAGCAGATTGCATGTTTGCAAGTTGCGACGGCTTGATCGGCCTGTACGACTACCGCTTGGCAATACTGTAGGTCGGCAACTGGGAAGCTACGACCTTCTCGCGGCGCAGCAACGCGGCGGCGAGTAATTGGAGCGTGAATCGCGGCTTCAGGACTTCGCGCGCGGGCACGAAATCGCCCGTGACGCCCACGAGCAGATCCGCCAGGTCCGACCGGCGGGCGAGCGCCCTGGCCGCGAAGTTGATCAGCGGCGGCGATGCGATCGCCATCGCAATCGCTTTCTCGACGGCCCACTTCCCGGAGAATTCATGCCTGCGACACCGATCGTATGCGGCGAGGGCAGTGTCCGCTGTTGCGTGCGTGTTCGCGCGAACCGCTTCCCAGGCGTACGTCGCCAGCAGTTCGGCGCCTCGCATCGCGGCGTACATCCCTTCGCCGGTGAACGGGTCGAAGAAGTCAGCGGCGTCGCCGACCAGCGCGACTCCCGGCGTCCACGCCCTTTTCGCATGCCAGTTAAACGGACCGACCGCTCGTGTTGCCGTAGCCGGCTCTGCGTGCGCGAGACGTGCGGCGACGCCGGGCTGGGACGCGATGAACTGTTCGATGATCGCGTCACGATCGTTTCCGATCTCCCGGCTATGACGGGTGGGAACAACAACCGCGACATTGGTGAGGTCGTCGCCGACAGGGGCAAACCCGGCGTACCCGCCCTCGAAGACGTGCATGTCGCCAACCATGGCGTCGTGCGTGACGCCACGATAATGCCTGACGAGTGCCAGTCGCCGCGGCCACCGGCCGTGCCGTCCGAGCTTCGTCCGGCGCGCAACGACGGAGCGCAATCCGTCGGCGCCGATCACGAGTCCGGCGTGGATCGGTGCGAGCGTGTTTCCCTCACGGGCCATGACACCGCAGACGCGACCGGCGCCATCGCGGACGACATCGCGAACATCAACTCCGGTGCGAATGCGAACGCCGGCCTGCTCGGCACGCAGCAGCAGGGTCGTGTCGAGCAATGGCCGTCGAATCGCCAGTCCGTAAGTGCGGTGCGGGCGGAATCCCGTCGGCGCGCTGAACGATCCCTCGAACACCGTGCCATCGGGTGCATGGACGCGCATTCCGGTCAACTGCTCGGAGGGTCCGGCCTCCAGCGAGTCGAGGACGCCCATCTCCTCCAGCAAGCGTGACGCCTGGGGACTCAGGTATTCCGAGCACGGCTTGTCGCGCGGAAATGCGCTGCGATCGATCAGCAACACATCGCAACCCGCGCGCGCCAGAAAGAACGCCGCGCTGGAACCCGCGGGCCCGCCCCCGACAACCAGAACCTGCGCGTCGTGCGATGCCATCAGCTTATGCGCAGATACTCCTGTCCGGCGAGAAACAGCGACGTCCCCTGCACCCGTGCCTCGAGCGTGATGGTTCCCGATGACGGCGCCGTGAAGTCGATGATCAGGTTCGTGCCCTCGAGCCGCCAACGCGCATCCGTGAAGACGGTATCCGACGCGCCCAACGTGATGTTGGTCGTCACCACACTTCGTTCGGCTGTCCCACCGGTTGAAAAGTCCCAGGTGGTCTCGGACGAGTGCATGAAGCCGAAATCGTCAAAGAAAACGAGCGTCCGTTGCCACGTTCCGACGATCGAAGCACTCGCCGCTGTTCCGCCACCGCCACCACCGGTGACCAGGCCAATTTGACGACGTCCGACCGGTTCGACCGGACCCGTGTCGCATGCCGTCACGGTGATCAACGCGAGTGAGAACGCCGACACGATGAAACGCATCCGACTCTTCAGCTGATTATCCATGTGACTACCGCTCCTGCAACAGTGCTCAACAGGTTGACGATGTCGTTGTCGCAGCCACGTATCCCACCCCGATACACCGCGGTCGTGCCACACGAATGAACGTGGCGTTCGGTCAGTGACTGGCAGCTTGGGCACCACCGCCGTTCCTGCACTGTTGCGCCCAGTAGCGAGTCGATCACCGAACCAGCGAGACCACCCAGCACGATTGCAGGCGCCGGAGTACTCCAATCGAGGCTCACGGCAACGATTGCCGCAAGGATCGCGGCGGCTATTGCAGCAGTGGAGCCCGCAATCGTTATGCCACCTGACGTACCGGGCGCGACCTGTCGGCCATTCAGAATCGAGCGAGGCGTCCCGCCCAGTACGGTGCCGACCTCGGTACTCCACGTGTCGGCGGTGGCCGCAACGATCGCTCCAATGCCAACAGCTTCCCAGGTGCTGGTGGCGCCGCCGTCTGCCAGCACCGCTGCGAGGCCGAAAACGCCGCCGTTCGCGAGAACCTGCCACGCGTCTCTTCGGCTGCCCTTTTCGATGAACGAGCCGACCAGTTGTTCGCGCTCTCGACTCCGCCAGCGCGACAGGAGGTTCGAGCCGGCGAAGAAGAAGAGCAGCATCACGACCCAGCGGATTCCGCCGATCATGGCTGCCGCACCCACCAGAGTCGCGGCTACGGCACCGCTGACGGTGAGCAATCGAGCGGCCCAGGCAATCGTGGCCACCGCACCCGCAACCGCAAGAGAAACGATCAGCGAAGTCACGCTTGCTGAGGGGTCAGACCGGGGTCAGAGTGGGGTCTGACCCCGGTCTGACCCCGGTCTGACCCCTGCTCGCGTTCCATCGAAAATGCGCGATCTTGCATGGCGCGTGGGCGAAGGATGTTCTTGAACGGGCAATTCGCGGCCATTAGCGTAAGCGTGCAAGAGTCCGCTGATAAATCCATGTCTCCGACTGTCGACGCCCTCCTTCCGCTCTCATTCCTCGAAGCCGTCCGGCATGTCGATGCCCCGGACGAAGACGTGGATGCGGAATTGGTGAGCGATCTCCGCAACAAACGGTTGGGTTTGAGCGACACCGTGTACAATCAGATCCGCCGGTTCACGGACGCGGTGAAGCGCCGCCAGCGGACGTCGCATGACGAAGCGGTGGGCCTCGCGACGCTGATCGGCCGTCGTCCTGACGCTGAAGCGGTGTTCCGGGCCGCCGGCAGATACCTCGCGAGTGAAGCGTACCAGAGCATCTCGCCGCTCACGCGCCGGATGCTCCTCATTCTACCGTCGCTGCTCGCGCGTCCCATCGCGCTGCGGCACACCCGCCGACTGTCGTCGCGGTATTTCAACGGACGCGTGTCACGCATCGGATCCTCGATCTATCTCGAAGTCGAGCGTTCGGTAACCGCGACGTCGGCGAGCCGTTCGATCGGCTGTACTTATTACGAGGCAGGGTTGAAGGAACTGCTCCGATTGATGGTGAACAGCGTCGGCGGCGTGGAGCACGTGCGGTGCAACACTCGTGGAGAAGGTAATTGCGCATGGCGCGCGGAGTGGCGACCGACAAAAGCTGAATGAGCGCGAAGCGCCTGTCGCCGGGATCACTGGGCGACTATCAGGCGGCACTGAAGCGCGCCGGCGTTGACGGCTGGTTGTTCTATGACTTCCGCGGGACCAATCCCATCGCCGGAGAACTGCTCGGCGTCAGTGGTTTTGTCACGCGGCGCTTCTTCGTCTGGCTGCCGACCGAAGGAACACCTGTCGCCGTGACACACGCCATCGAACAGGGCGTGTGGAGCGCGTGGCCGAGTGCGTGGAAGAAGGTGGTGTACAGCTCCTGGAAATCGCTCGAAAGTCATGTGGCGAGTCTCGTGTCCGGCAAGCGGATCGCGATGGAGTATTCGGCCGGCGGCGCGGTGCCGTACCTGGATCGGATTCCCGCGGGCATGCTCGAGCTCATTCGGACCACCGGTGCGACCGTCGTGACATCCGGGGACCTGGTCTCGCACTTTTACGCACGGTGGAGCGACGAAGACCTCGCATCGCATCGCCGGGCAGCCGTCATCGTGGCAAACATTGCGCGCGATGCGCATCGGTTCGCCGGCGAACAGGCGCGGAACGGGCGTCCCGCAATGGAGCACGAGGTGCAGTCGCGCATCGCCGCCGCGTTCGATCGCGCCGGCCTGCTCTACAGTCATCCGCCTAACGTCTCCTTCGGCGCGAACGCGGCCAATCCGCATTACGAGCCCTCGCCGGACCATCCGGTTGCCATCGAGGCTGGGCAGACACTGCTGATTGACCTGTGGGCGACCGAACCGGGCGGTGTCTACGCCGACCAGACCTGGATGTCGTCGCTGGGCACACCATCACCGCGGGCGATGAGCATCTGGGAGGCCGTGCGCGATGCACGCGACGCTGCGCTTTCGCTCCTCCGCGAAAAAGCTGTTGCACGGACGCCGGTGCGAGGTGGGGAGGCCGACGATGCTGCCCGACAGGTCATCGTCGGCCGCGGGTTTGGCGAATATTTCACGCACCGCACCGGCCACTCGATCGACCAGAAAGACCTGCACGGATCGGGTCCGAATCTCGACAACCTGGAAACGCGGGAAGAGCGGCTGATCTTTCCCGGCATCGGCTTTTCCGTCGAACCGGGTGTTTACATCGCCGGCGAGATTGGTATGCGGTCCGAGGTGAATTGCTGTTTTCTGGACGGATCGCTGGCGATAACGCCTGACGAGTATCAGCGCGACATGATGATCGTTTGATCCGGTAAACGGGTAAGCGGGTAAACGGGTAAACGGGTAAACGGGTAAGCGGGTAAAAGGGTAAGCGGGTAAAAAGGTAAACGGGCAGACGGGCTGTAACATCACCAGTCACAAGTCACGACCGAATGGCGCGTCAGGAGTCAGGGGTCGCGAATTACGAGTCTGGCCTGCGTCGAGAGCTTGGGCTCGCGTCGTGCACCCTGATGGTCGTCGGCGGCATTATCGGCAGCGGCATCTTCTTCACTCCGGCCGAAGTCGCGCGCGCGCTCCCAAGTGGCACCTGGATCCTCGGTGTCTGGGCGATTGGTGGACTGGTGGCGCTTGCTGGTGCACTGGCGTACGCCGAGCTCGGGGCGATGATGCCTCATGCGGGCGGCGGCTATGTCTACATTCGCGAGGCGTTCGGGCCACTGGCGGCATTTCTCTGTGGCTGGATGACGCTCCTGCTGATTTCCACCGGCGCACTCGCCGCGGTGGCGATGGGGTTTGCCGGCTACGTCGAGCGGTACATGGATCTCGGAGTGATCGGCGGCCGGCTCGGCATGGCAGCGCTGACGATCCTGATCCTCGGCGTGACGAACTACCTCGGCGTGAGGCCCGGCGCGGCAGTGCAGAACGCGCTGACGGTTGCCAAGATCATCGCGCTCGCGGGGTTGATCGTCGCCGGTTTCGCGTTGTGGACGTCGGTTGGTGCGCCGTTGCCGGTCGCCGATGCCCCGGCGCCCCGCACCTCGCTGCTGTCGGGGTTCGCCGCGGCCTTTGTCGCGGTGCTGTTCACCATCGGGGGATGGCAGCAGCTCAACATGGTCGCCGGCGAGATCAAGCGACCCGAGTGGACGATCCCGCGGGCTCTCACGTTAGGCATCGTGATCGTCATCGCGATCTACCTCGGCGCCAACGCGGTGTACGTGCACGTGCTTGGCCGGGACGGACTGGCGGCCAGCAGCGCCGTGGCGGCCGACACCGCGGTCCGCCTCATCGGGCCAACCGGTGGCACGCTGATCACCATCGGCGCGATGTTATCGATCCTCGGCTTCGTCAACGTGGTGTTGTTAGGCAATTCCCGCATGCCGTACGCGATGGCGCGCGATGGATTGTTCCTCTCCGCGGCCGGGAAGATCCATCCGCGATATGGCACGCCGCACGTGGCGATCGGGATCATGGTGGCATGGGCACTCGTGCTGCTGTTCGGCACGCGCGGTGATCTCGGCGCGCTGCTGTCCGGCGTGGTATTCGCCGACTGGATCTTTTTCGGGCTGGGCGGCGCGAGCGTGTTTGTCCTGAGAAGGACGCGCCCCGACGCTATGCGGCCATACCGATCACTAGGTTATCCGGTCCTGCCTGCACTTTTCGTCATCGCGGCCGCGGTTGGCATAGTGAGCTCGTTCGTCGCCGCGCCGAAGATGTCGCTGTTTGGCACGGGATTGCTCGTGGCCGGGGTGGTGGTACACCTCGTCAACAAAAGGCGCGCTTAGTGCTGCTTGCTGGGTGCCAGGGCGATTTACTTGAACTACTGGTCGCTGGTCGCTGGTCGCTAATCACAATAAGTTTGTTCTATGCCGACGTATCTGTACGAGACAGTGCCAACCACGCCCGACGGAGACGTCGCGCGCTTCGAGATCAAGCAGAGCTTCTCAGAGCCACCACTCACACTCCATCCTGAAACGGGCGCTCCCGTGCGCCGCGTGATTTCCGGCGGGATTGGGTTGATGACGAAGTCAGAGAACTCACTGCCAGAACCAGGGCCGGGCTGCGGTCCCGCAAACTGCGGTTGCGGGAGATTCAGCTAGGCGCTTGTGGCGGGCCCCTGCCGAGATATGAAAACCACGGGACGCGGATCCTACTGATTAGGCCGGATGCAGACGGATCAAAAAAAAGTGGGTTGATCCGTCGTTATTCGATCAAATCCGAGCGATCCGTGTCGTTAATGGTTTTCATGAATCTCTCGGACCGTCCATGCCGGCGAGCTTCACCTGCCAGCAAATTGCCCGGCACGCAGCCTCCAGTAGTCCGCTAAAGCTTTCTGTCGACTACCATCGCGACAAACAGCAACGCGAGATACAGCAGCGAGTACTTGTAGGTCCACCATGCTGCGCCCGTCCACGGCTGCTCGCGCCTGATACGAATCACGCCCCACAGCAACAGGCCACCTAACGCGAGCGCCGACACCAGGTAGATCGCGCCAAACGCGCCGTAGGCGGCGGGGATCACCGTCAGCGCGATCAGCAGCACCGTGTACCACAACATCTGGTCCATCGTCTCACGCTCGCCCCAGACCACGGGCGCCATCGGGACACCGGCGCGGCCGTAGTCGACCTGCTTGAGCAGGGCGAGCGCCCAGAAGTGCGGTGGCGTCCAGTAGAAGACGATCAGAAACAGGTATAGCGCGGTCAGGTCGATCGATCCGGTTGTCGCCGCCCAGCCAACGAGCGGCGGAAAGGCTCCGGCAGCGCCACCGATCACGATGTTCTGTGGTGTGGTGCGCTTCAGCCAGCGCGTGTAGATGAAGACGTAGAAGTAGAACCCGGCCAGCGCGAGCGCGCTCGTGAGCACGTTGACGTAATTCGCCAGCAGCCACGTTGCCGCCACCGCCAGGGCGAGACCGAATGCCAACACCGCCCGCGGCGTCATGCGGCCACCCGGAATCGGCCGCGTCCGCGTGCGCGCCATGCGGTCATCGATGTCCTGATCGATGTACATGTTCACGGCATTCGCGCCACCAGCCATCAGGTAGCCGCCGATCATGACTACAAGGACCGTCAGCCACGATGGCGATCCGGCGATGTACATCGGCGCCGCGGTCGTGACGAGCAGCAGCGAAATGATTCGCGGCTTCGTGAGCATCACCAGGTCCGCGGCCAGACCCTGCTCACGCTTTGCGGTTGCCACCTCGCTCACGCGGTCACCCCGTTCAACGGCGCCAGCGCCACCGGAGTGCCAAACACGCGCCACGTGAACACCAGGATCACGAGCAACGCCACTGTCGGAAGGACCGCCCAGGCGATTTCAGCAAATCTCGCCGAACGACCCGGCGTGGAGGCCGGCGCGCGGCCAATGAGGACTGAACGCAATACTGCCAGCTGAGCGAAAATCGCTACTGAAGCGGCGATGAGAAAAAGCAAACGCAAAATCGGGATGGCAGATGGGAGACGGCAGAGGGACGAAATCTAGCGACCGGCGATTGGCGACCAGTGAAACAGGCTTGATATTCGGTCGCTGGTCAGCGTTCGCTGGTCGCTAGTGCGAAGCACTCGCACGCAGCAGATTCTGCGCCCATGTCATCGCCTGAAGCAAAAAGCGGCCTCCCACGCCGGATCGGCCTGTGGAGCGCCATGGCGGTCGTTGTCGGCTCAACGATCGGTTCGGGAATCTTTCGATCGCCGGCCGGCATCGCCGACCGCATCCCCGGCCCGTTGCCGCTCCTCGCGATCTGGATCCTTGGCGGATTATTCGCGCTCTGCGGGGCGCTTTCGCTCGCGGAACTCGCAAGCGAAGTCCCGCGGACTGGTGGGTTCTACGCATTTCTGCGCGAAGGCTGGGGGAAGATCCCAGCCTTCTTGTTTGGCTGGGGTCAGCTGACGATCGTCCGCGCGGCTTCGCTCGGCGCCATCGCCATTACGTTCGCCGAGTATTTCGTGCGTGTGATTGGATTTGATCCGGCGGTGGCGCCGTATGACCAGTATGCGAAATACATCGCTGCCCTGGCGATCGCCGTGACGGCCATGTTCAACATCATCGGCGTGAAGTGGGGGGCGACGGTCATCAACCTGACGACCATCGCGAAGTTTGGCGGTCTGGCGTTCATCGTTGTTCTTGCGCTCGCTGTCGGATGGCCGCAAACCGGCGGCCACTTTACGCCACTCGTGCCCGAAGGAAGCGTGCAAGTCGGTGCCTTTGGCCTGGCACTCGTATCCGTCCTCTGGGCGTATGACGGATGGGCTGACGTCAGCTACGTCGCCGGTGAAGTCACGGATCCTCGGCGAAACCTTCCGCGCGCGATCATCGGTGGAACGATCGCCGTCATGGTGATCTACGTGCTCGCCAATGTCGGCTACATGGCGGTGCTTCCCATCGAGGAGATTCGCACGTCACGATTGGTTGCGGCCGATGTCGCCGAAAAGATCATCGGCCGACCTGGCGTGGTCTTTGTGTCAGCCACGGTGATGATCTCGACGTTCGGCACACTCAGCGCCGTCCTGCTGACGAGTCCGCGAGTGTTATTCGCGATGGCGGACGACGGAATGCTCTTCGCGCCGATCGCCAAAGTGCATCCGAAGTACCAGACACCGTACATTGCCATTGGACTTGTGGCGACGCTTGGACTGATTTTCGTCCTGTTGCTGCGGTTCGAGAAACTCGCCGACACATTTGTCATCGCGATGATCCCGTTTTACGCGTTGGGAGTGGCGGCGATCTATCGGCTGCGTCGGCGTCCCGGCTACTCGCCATCGTTCCGGACGCCTGGATATCCCGTTGTCCCGGCGCTGTTCATCGCTTCTGTCGCTTACTTGTTACTGAACTCGCTCCTGGATGAGAGCAGTCGAACCTGGTCGCTCGGTATTTTTGCGGTTCTGCTGGCAGGAATTCCGGTTTTCCACATGACCGTGGGTAAGGATCAAGCACGGAAATAAGACGATTGACAGCCGGGCTGGACCGAAGCACCATCTTCTCGCCTGCGGCGTTTCTTTTCCCCGATCGGCCGCTCGCTCACACAAACAATAGGGACAAGCCGTTATGAGATTCCCGCGTCATCTCCTGGCGAGCGTCGCGTTGGCGGCGCTTTTCACAGGAAATTTCACCGCCTCACTTCAAGCGCAGGGCGTCACGACGGGCGCCATCGGCGGGAAGGTGACCGACGAACAGGGGGGAGGCGTCGCCGGAGTGCAGATCTCGGCCGTGAGCCGAGCAAACGGTTTCTCGAGCACCGTGACGTCCCGCAACGACGGTCGCTACCTGATTCCGAATCTCGAGGTCGGAACGTATGACATGACGTTCCGCCGAATCGGATTCGATCCCATTCGTCGTCGCGACATCATCGTCTCGTTGAGCCAGGTGAATACGCAGGACGTGCGACTCACCGCCGCCGCGACTGAGCTCAGCGGCGTCGTTATCATCGCTGCCACCACGACCGAGACATTCACGCCGACGAATACGAGCGTGAAGACGATCGTGACGGACACGACCCTGCAGCGGTTGCCGTCACTGAGCCGCAACATCATCGACATGGTGCGCGTGTCGCCGCAGGTGTCGACGTCAGGCGCGGGCTATTCCGCGGGTGGCATGTCGAACCGCATGAACAACGTGCAGATCGATGGTGCGACTGAACGTGACGTGTTCGGTCTTGGTGCGACGGGCACACCGGGCGCGGAAGTGAACTCGCGATCCGTGTCGCTCGAAGCCGTGAAGGAGCTTCAGGTCTTGCTCGCGCCGTTCGACGTACGCCAGGGGAACTTCGGTGGCCTGCTCGTCAACGCGGTGACGAAGGGCGGCACCAACGAGCTGCACGGTTCCGTATACGGCTACTATCGCGACCAGGACTACGGCCGGAATGTGCCGGAACTGCGCTCCACGCCATTCGATCGGACGCAGTACGGGTTCAGCGTGGGTGGCCCGATCATCAAGGACAAGCTGCACTTTTTCGTGGCACCGGAGTGGCAGGAAGAAAACACCCCGGTCAGCGGCCCTTACTTCAATCAGCCGAGTGGCCTGTCTGGACCTGCCTTTCCTATCCGCAGTGAAGACATCACGCGGTTCGAGCAGTTGATGGCGGCCAAAGGCATGACAGACGTCGGGACGCCGGGGTACGCAAACATCCCGAATCCGTTGTTGAACTTTTTCGCTCGCCTGGATTACCGGATCAACGACACGCACCGGTCCGTGCTGCGGTACAACTATTCGGAAGGGGAGAGGCTGCGGCAGCAGAACCCGCGTACCGCAACGAACGCGATCTACAGCGGCAACTTCCACACCTTCGACACCTGGAAGATTGCGCCGGTATTCCAGCTGTTCTCGGTCTTCTCGGGTGGCACGTCGAATGAGCTGTTCCTCGGCTACAACCGCGCGCGGAACCGGCGCACGCCCGAGTCACCGTATCCGCAGATCACCGTTTCGGGCCTGACGACGACGAGTGGCCAATCCGGCGGCCGTATCATCGCCGGCGCGGATCAATTCTCGCAGGGTAACGAACTGGATACCGATACATACGAACTGACCAACAACTTCAACCTCCAGCGCGGCAATCACACGGTCACGTTAGGCACGCGCAATG
This sequence comes from Gemmatimonadaceae bacterium, assembly GCA_035646395.1. Taxonomy (GTDB): domain Bacteria; phylum Gemmatimonadota; class Gemmatimonadetes; order Gemmatimonadales; family Gemmatimonadaceae; genus JABWBJ01. Next base: position 14,809 of record DASRPK010000262.1, read on the forward strand.
AATACGTTGACCTCCGGAACCTCTTCAACCAGAGCTCGTACGGCGTGTGGAGTTTCAACAACCTGGACAGCCTCGCGGCGGGGAACGCGAACAGCTACCGCCGCGCGTTCATTCTCAAGGATGGCGGCAACGTTTTCTTCCGTGCGTTGCAGAGCGCCTGGTACGCGCAGGACCAGTGGCAGGTCACGCCGAACTTCGCCATGACGATCGGACTGCGCGCCGATCTCTCCAAGTTCCTCGATGAGGTGGACCACAACGTCGCAATCGACAGCGCCTATGGCCGCAGCACGAGCGACGTGCCAAAGAGTTCCTTGCAGATCTCCCCGCGTATCGGCTTCAATTGGGATCTCAGCGGCGACCAGACGCAGCAGATTCGGGGCGGAATCGGGTTGTTCGTCGGCACACCGCCCTACGTCTGGCTGGAAAATGCCTACGTGAACTCGGGGAACATCATCACGTTCCTCAACTGCGGGACCTCCGGCACACGTGCGCCGACGTTCAACATCGATCCCGAGGCGAATCCGACCTGTAGCGGTGGTCTCGGCAGCAAGCCCATCGGCGACGTCAGCTTCCTGGACAAGGACCTGAATTTCCCGCAGCCGATGCGCGCGTCGTTAGGCTACGATCGCTCGCTGCCGCGCGACCTCGTCTTCTCTGTCGAAGGTCTCTATTCCAAGACGCTCAATCAGTTCTTCTTCGTCAACCAGAATCTGGCTGGCGTTACCGGGACCGATCCAAACGGCCGGGTGCTGTTCGCCGACTCGATTCGCGCTTCGAACGGCAACTCGTTCCCCAGGCTGCCGGCCGGTGTAATAGCCAACGGTGGCATCGCCCGATTTTCGACCGCGATCGACATCGTAAACCAGAGCAAGGACTACGCCTGGAGCCTGACCACCTCGATGCGGAAGCGCTACTCGAATAACTGGGAAGCCCAGGTCGCGTATACGCATGCCCGGGCGCGTGACGTGCAGAGCTTCGGTTCCAGCACGCACATCTCCAACTGGCAGTTCGGTCGCACATTGTCCGGCGATCAGTTCGAACCGTTCACCGGCATTTCGCTGTTCGACCAGACACACAAGATCACCGGAACCGGCACCTACACCAAGCATTGGGGAGCGGGATGGAGCACGGACTTCACCGCCACCTACTCCGGAGTATCTGGATCCCCACACGATTACGTCTATGCAGGCACGTCGTCGTCGAACGGTGACCTGAATGGAGATGGTCGGAACGGCAATGACCTGATCTACATCCCGGCCGACGCATTCAACACCGCGGAGATCCGCTTCCAGAACATCACCGCGACCGTCAACGGTGTGCCAAACACGGTAATTGCCACGGTAGCCGAGCAGCAGGCGGCCTTCGACGCGTTCATCGACAACTCGCCATGCCTCAGCGAGCAGCGCGGCTCGATCCTGCAGCGAAATTCCTGCAAGCTACCGTTCCTGAATCAGGTCGACGTTGCCATTCGCCAGACGATCCCGGCGGTGCGTGGCCAGCGCCTCTCGCTGCAGGCCGACATCACAAACTTCGGTAACCTGCTGAACAAGAAGTGGGGTCAGCAACGCGTAGCAGAAAACAGCTCCAACTCCAACGTGCCGCTTCTCACGCACCGCGGCATGTCCTCCAGCGATCCGACGGTGGCGGTGCCCATTGTCCAGTTCAGCCCCAGCCAGCAGGAGTACATCGTCGGCAACTTCGCTTCCAATTTCTGGAGATTCCAGTTGAGCGCGAGGTATAGTTTCTAAAAGCCAGGAAACAGGAAACAGCAAACAGGAAGCAGGGAATGACTGAGGGCCTCTCGGTGCCTAACGGCGCCGGAGGCCCTCAAGATTTCAACCGTTCGTTCGATCCCTGCTTCCTGCTTCCTGCTTCCTGCTTCCTGCTTCCTAGAAGACACTGAACTTCAGATACTTCCTCGGATTCTTCATCAGATCCAGCATCAACGAATCCATCCGCGTCGCGACACCTCGGAGGTCGTTGTACAGCCCCGGGTCATTGATCAGCTTCGACAACGATCCGTCGCCGTTCTCCATCTTCCCAAGGATCGTATTGAATTTTGTCGACGTCGCCTGTAACTCGCCCGTGAAGGATTCGAGCGACTTCGACGCCGCCTGCATGGAGCGCATGGTCGAGTCGATACGAACGGAATCGACCGCGTTCACCCGGCTCCGTAACGCCACCAGCGTCTGCTGGAGCTCGCGTGACTGCACCGCCGCCACCTGGTTGAACGTCTCGAGCACACGATTCAGCGCAAACGCCGTGCGCCGCATTTCACGAATCCCACCGGAATCGACGAACTGTGACTTCAGCGTCCCCATCATGATGCTGAGTGCCGTCGAGAGTGTGTCGGCGCGCTGCAGGATCGCCTGCAATCCCGCCGACGTGACGCCGACCGGTACGGTGTCGCCCGGCTCGTAACTCACCGGGTTTGGCCGCGGTGGCGTGAGCGCGATGGCCATGTCCCCGAAGAACCCGTTAGGCACTATGGTGGCGACACTGCCGAGGGGAACCCGGTGCACATTCTGGATGCGATAGGTGATCACCAGCGTGCCGGCCGGATCGAGGTCCACCTTGTCGACCGCACCCACCGTCACGCCCACCAGCCAGACCGGCGCGCCTTGCTTGATCCCCGAGCCCCAGGCGAAGCGCGAGTGCAGCAGGTAGCCGCGATTCAAGCCGCCGCGCACCAGCCAGATCGATGCCAGTGCCAGGATGACAATGGCGACGGTAGTGAACAAACCGACGAGTACTTCGTCACGACGTCTCATCCCTGGAGCCTCGGTGCGAAGAGGGCGGCGATGAAGGCGTCGAGGACGAGGATCGCGACCGAGGTCATGACTACGGCGCGGGCAGTCGAGCGACCAACGCCCTCCGCGCCAACATCAGCCACGTACCCCTCGTACGAACAGAAAAACGCGATCGCCACGCCGAAGATCGTCGCCTTGAGGAGCGAGTAGAAAATCTGGAACAGGTTGAATGCGATCCGCAATCCGGCCTGGAAGTCTCCCCAGGTGACGTCGGTCGCCAGCACGGCCGTGAAGAACGCCACGCCGACGCCGATGAAGTTCGCAAAGATGACAAGGATGGGAAGCATCAGCGTCGCCGCGATGAGCCGTGGGACAATGAGATACGCCATCGGGTCGTAGGCCAGCGTCTCCAGCGCGTCGATCTGCTCCGTCACGCGCATGGTCCCAATTTCTGCAGTCATGCGCGCGCCCACGCGGCCGGTCAGCACCAACCCGGTCAGGAGCGGACCAAGTTCCAGGACGATCGACTGCCGAACGATCAGACCAACCACTGAGAGCTGGACGCCCGGGAAGAGCTGGTACCGCGTCTGCAGCGCAATGACCGACCCGATGAACGCCGCCACGATCGCAATCAGCGCCAGCGAGTCGACGCCGATGGAACGCATGTGCTTGATGACGAGCGGGAACCAGGTGCGCGGTTCGAGCCACATCGCGGTCAGTGCGTTGAACAGGAAATACGTCCGCTGGCCGATCCCTGCAAAAATCGCGGTTCCCAGCGCGGCCATGCGGCGCAGGAAGCGCAAACCCGCCCGCTGCATGACGGGATATTCGGTCGTCGCCTTGCGATCGACGTACCCTGATGTCACGTGCGCACTTTGGCGAGGAGGGCAAAACCGCCCAGCGCGAACAGCGTGTTCGGCAACCAGGCCGCCAGGTACGGATCGACTACGGCTTCACCGCCGATGGCACGTGTGAGTTGAATGAAGATGAGGAACGTGATGGTGACGCCGAGGCTGAGGCCAATGCCCCACGCCGCGCCGCCGCGCTGCGTACTGGTTGCCAACGGCGCGCCGAAGAGGGCGATGATGATGCAGGTGACGGGAATCGCGATCTTCAGTGCGCGATCCACCTTGATGGTGTTCACGTCGCTGCCGGAGCGTTCCATCGCCCGGATGTACCGGCCGAGCTCCGCATAACGCATGTCCTGCGGTGTCTTGGGGGATGCCATCAGCTGGGTGGGCGTCTCGACAAAGTTCCGGTCCCGCAGGGAGTCGAACGTAATCGACAGGTTGGGACGCGCGTCCGTCAACACGTGCATTGTCCCGGACAGCACCAGCCAGCCATTGTCGGGCTGATATCTGGCCCGTTGTGCGCTGGCGATGAACGTCGGGTAGGTGCTATCCCCCTCCATGCCTCGCCGCTCGATCTGCAGTGCTTCGACGCTCCCGGTACCTACCTGCAGCTGCTGGATCTTGTAGACGCGCCCTTCGGCCGCGCCAAACGCGAAGTTGTAGCGCTCGGTGCCCATGGTATACGTCGCCTCCTGCCGCAACTCGACGACGCGCCGGTTGGCCATGGGGGCAACTTCAGACAACATCGCCGCAATGCCCGCTACCATCACCGAGGCCACGAAGATCGGCGCGGCAATGCGGTAGAAGCTGATTCCAGAGGCCTTGGCGGCAGTGATCTCGGAGTGCCGCGTCAGCGCACCGATCGTGAAGATCGTCGCAAACAGCACCGCTGCTGGAAGCACGAGGTAAACAGCATCGGGCAACCCATACACATAGCTCAACGCGATATCGCCGCGCGGAAGCTTCCGGCCCAGGTACTTGTCCAGGTTGTCCGTCAGGTCGATGACGGTGATCAGGACCGGAAAGCCAAGCGCCGTGGCCACGAAGATCTTCGTGAACTCGCCAAACACATAACGATCGAGCGGATGGAAGAGGCGCCGGATCACCGGGCCCCCGCACGATGTGGATGGACCACCCGGTCACGGCGGAAGACGTTCCGCACGATCTCCAGCATCTCGCGGAAGTCGCCGCCCCGCGTCGTGGCACTCTCACGACCCATGCGCGCCAGCAGAATTACTCCGACGATGGTCAACAGGATGTTCGCCGCCCACATCGACAGGAACGGCGAGACAATGTTTTCGTTTGCCAGCGACTCACCGGCGATCAGTCCGATGTAGTAAATCCCGAAGATCACCAGGCTGACGCCGATCACCAGGCCGACACCGCCGCGCGGGAAGCGCAGCGCGATGGGGGCGCCGACGAGCACGAAGATGGTGCAGGCTACGGAGATTGCGAACTTCTTGTGGAGCTCCACCGCCGACTGGTCCACGTATCGCATGTTCTCGCGCATCCGGATACGGGCGTTGTCGATGGCGCCGGAAAGGATCACCGGCATCTGGTTGAGGCGCGGTGTTGTCGGCGGCGCTGCCTGCGTGATGGCGACCGTCGCGGAATCCTGCGTGCCGGCCGGCACGACCACCGCCGGCGTCGGCTGCGGCGTCGGTATCACGGCGGGATTCTGCGGCGGAACAGACTGGGCCGCATACAGGCTCGGCACGAGCGCCGAGGCGATGCGGGCCGTGGTCTTCTTCACGCGGGCGGTGAAGTCACAGTAGATCCGTCCCAGTGACGCGTTAGGCGACCGCGGCGCCGGCCCTCCCGGCTTGAAGTTGGGCGCCACTACTGCCGAAATGTCCGGTGTTTTGGCGACGACGCCGTACAACGCTTCGTTCGTGACTTCGCGCAGCGCCTGCCGGAGGTCGTTCCGCGCCTTGATGTACTCCACCTCGTAGCGCGCGACGTCGTTCTGGAGCTCGCACACCGTCATCTCGCGGTCGCTCTTGAAGTTGTCGTTGCGGGTCATCTCCAGCTGGTTGGCGACGTTCTCCACCCGCACGTAGTTGCGGTCGAACTTGGCGCGTTGCAGGCGCGTGGGTTCGGCGCGCGGAACCTCGAGCGTTGTCCCCGAATAGAGGGTGAGGATCAGGTCCTTGCCGTTTTCCGCAAACGCCAGCTCCCCGCTGTCGGCGTAGATCGTACGCCGCCGCATGATGTCGGTGAGATCGTAGATCGTCACGTCGGTCATGCGATTGTCGGTGCTGAGGTGCATCGCCTTCAGGTAGACCTGCCGGTCCGCGACCTGGTTGATGATCTGTTCTTTCAGTGCGAACGTCGGTTTCTTCCGCGCGATGTCCCCCTGCAACTTCCGCAATTGGTGATTCGAAGCGGGCAGGAGCTGGTCGTTGAAGGCGATCATGGTGATCGACACGAAGCTCGCCGTGATCAGGACAGGGACGAGCAGACGCGACAGGCTGATGCCGTTCGCCTTCATCGCGGTGACTTCGTTTTCCGAAGCGAGCCGGCTGAACGCGTACAGGGTGGCAACGAGCACCGACATCGGCGTCGTCATGGCGACCGTGAACGGAATCGACAGCGCGAAGAACTGACCGATCACGCCCAGGGAAAGGCCTTTCCCGACCAGCTGATCAATCTGCTTCGCGATGTAGTTCAGCAGGAGCAGCGACGTGAGCGCCGTGAGGGAGAAGAAGAACGGCCCAAAGTGCTCTCGCAGCACATACCTGTGGATTATCTTCACGCTCGTTTTTTTGGGCTCGCTTTGAGGCCAGGACCTGAAGAGGCCAAGGCCTGTAGGCCCGGCGCACTGGCTACCCCGCGATCCGCAAGGAGGCGCCGGGATATGCGGCCAGGGACGAAGACCCGTGGAATATATGGACTTGCCCGTTCCTCTGGTCGACCTTAGGGCCGCCTTGGTACACACGTGTCTTCCCATTGTGCGGCTTAACATCAGGCCAGAAGCCAGAGGCCAGAGGCCAGAGGGACGGCCGAGGTTCTTCTCTGGCCTCCGGCTTCTGGCTGCTGGCCTGTTCTTTTCTGGCCTCTGGCCTCTGGCCTCTGGCCTGGCCCGGGTTAGCGCATCGGCACAGGTACCGGTGACGCGTCCTGATTCGACCCGCCAGGATTCGACGCGCGCCCAGGCCGATTCGGCCCTGAATGTCGATCTGCTGGGCCGCCTCGAGTTCAAGGGGGAACGAACCTCGAACGACCGGTGCTTCGCGAACCAGGTGTACAGCCTGACGTTCCGCTGCGCCTCGCAGATCACGCCGCAGCTCGACTTCCAGTTTTCGTTGCGGTCCGCGGGACTGGTGGCCAATCGGGTCCGCGTTGACGTCGACTACGACTCGCAGCGGGAGTTCGATGGATCGAACAACATCTCGCTTGCCTATCGAGGGGGCGCGGGCGATTTCCTCGAAAGGCTGGAGATCGGCAACGTCACCTTCCGCACGCCGGCGTCGCGATTCCTGACGTCAGGCATCCCCAGCGGTAATTACGGCATCCAGGCGCAGGGAAACCTCGGGCCGGTGCGCTTCAGCGCGATTGCCGCACAGCAACGGGGGAATGTCTTGCGAGATACCGTCTTTACGGTTGGCGGGCGCGCGTCCCGCATCCCCGACCGCACGATCTACGACTATCAGGTCGAAGCCCGCCGTTTCTTCTTCACGGTCGATCCGGCGCTCTTTGCCGGCCGCTATCCGAACATCGACATCCTCAACCCGACGCAGATGGCGGAACTGGCGGCGTCGCTGCCGGCTTCACAACGACCGTCGCGGGTCTCGCTCTACCGGCTGAAGATTGGCGGACAACCTCCCAATCCGAACGGTCCGCAGTTCCTGCTCCTCGACGATCCGGACTCGCGCGTCGGGCAGGTGTACGAGCACCTGCGGGAAGGGGTGGACTATTACATCGACCCGTCGCAGCTCTGGGTGGCGCTGGTGCGCCCGCTGTCGCTCGCCGACGAACGGCTGGTGGCAGCCTGGACGCTCCGGATCGCGGGCCGCGACACGGTCATCGCGTCGTTAGGTGGCACGCCCGACCTGGAATTTTCGCTGGACCACCCGCAGTTCGCGCACCGGCTCTGGGATCCGGGCGTGACGCCTGACGATCCCGCCTTCCGGCGTGAGATCCGGTCGGTGTACCGGCTTGGCGGGGACGACATCCGTCGCGAGACGGTGACCCTGCGCATCGTGGCGGGCACGAGTGGCGACCAGGAAAAGCCGCCCGGGCTGCCTAACACCTATCTCGAAATCTTCCGGCTCGCCCAGCAGACGAACCGCGCGCTGTTCGACGCCGAAAACCGGTTGTGGCCACGACAGCAGGATCCCAACTTCCATCTGGGCTCCCCCACCGTGGCGTCGACAGAGCTGATCCGGGACGTGTTCATCGTCTTTCCGTCGCTCGAGCCGTTTTCGCGGCGTGGCCTGGCATTTTCACCGGTCCTGGTCGCGAACGACACGATTTACCGGACACCCAGCGAATACCTCTACTCTACGCAGCACCCGCAGTCGTTCTACCGGATCCTGTCGTCATACGAAAGTTCGGGAACCGTGGGACCGGGGACGATTGCGCTGGCGTCATCGCAGATCCGCCCGGGCAGCGAGCGGTTCTTCATTGAAGGGCGCCCGCTGGTGCGTCACGTCGACTACGAGATCGATTACGACCTTGGCACCGTGCGCCTGCTGACGGCGGACTCGCTCGCGCTGCGGCCACGCCGGGTCACGCTGCAGTACGAGGAGAATCCGCTGTTCACCAGCGTGCCGACGTCGGTGACCGGGCTGACCGCCGAGTGGATGCTCCCCTTCGGCAGTCTGTCCTTCACGGCGATGTCGCAACGCCAGCGCACCAACTTCACGCGCCCGCCGTTAGGCTTCGAGCCGCAGGCGTCGCTGGT
>DASRPK010000263.1:0-19082 GCA_035646395.1 Gemmatimonadaceae bacterium
GCCGTCGGCGTCACTCCGCACTCGACTTTCGCTCTCCGGTCGAGTACGAACGTGAAGTACATGGAGAGCGTTAACCCGTGTCCACAAAACCGGGACAGCTCCAGAGAAGTTCTTCGCGAGAATCCGCACACGTTCGCGGGAATTCGCGTCTGAACATCGTGGAGTTTTCTGAAACGCTCGGAATTCCGGACACCGATCGGACCTATGCCGTGTTATCCACGAGCTTCTTCGGTGATGACTTTCATTGCGACGGAAGTAAGTCGATCCAGTTCTTCATCACTGGCCTTGGCAAGCAACGTCTCTGCCCATAAGTGTTCGGCGCTGGTTGCATAACGTTCCAGCAAGCGGCGGAGAAACGCGATGAGCGCAATGCGTTCCAGTGCGGCACCGCGATCACGCTCGACCTGTTCGGAATTCGCCCGCTTCAGTGACCCGAACCGATGCGCGTTGCGCAGCGCCTTGGCCGTGAGCGAGGCGATCATCTCGCAGAAACGGATGTCGGATTCGGAGAATGGTGTCGAGCCGCGTTCCGTGCGCAGGAAAATCGCCCCGATGACATTGGTCCGCCACCGGACCGGGACGACGACGATCGAACGGACAGCGCGATCGTCGAGCTTCTCCCAGACGCGTTCGAGCGACGGCTCACGGGTGGCTTCGGGAATGAACACCGTCTGCCCCGACTCGAACGCGCGCTTCAGCTCGGGATAGCGGCTCAGGTCGACGACGAGGTTTCCGATATCGGGATCCTCGAACGTCGCGACCAACCGGACCTCTTCGGCGATGTCGCCGGCCAGGTAAATCGAGCAGCGATCGAGACCGAACAGATCACCCAGCCGCTTCGCAATGCGCTGCAGGATCTCGGTGAAATGAAGCGACGAGCTGACTTCCTGCAGGATGTTCACCGCCGCGGCGAGCTGGTCGCGCTCGCGCGTCAGTTCGTCGACGCGCGCCCGAAGGAGGGTGACGTCGGACGACTCCTCACCTGCTGTATGAACCGGCGAAAACTCGACTGAAGACATGTCAGGATACGGGTCAAAGGGGCTCCGTATCAGGACGGCTTGCGGACATGTCCAGTCAATGTGTGTGCGGGAACACACCAGGTCCGGGACGGAAGCCCCGACCGCGTTGGTCAACGTCCACAACAGCGCCTAACGGAGGCGCTTGAGCCGCTCTTCGGCCTGTTTCTTGTAGAGTGGATCGTTGAAGTCCACGCGCCGTGTTGCCGAGATCACAGATTCATATGCGGCGCGCGCCTTGTCCTTTGCCCCCGTATCCGCGTACACGCCGGCGAGATCGAGCGTGTGGGCGATCCGGTCCGGATCCACGGCGACGGCTCGCTCCATGTATGTCACCGCCTCCTTCCAGTTCGCCTGGCCGAGCACGCCGCCGCCAAGAAAGCGCCGCGCAAAGAACAGTTCGACCCCGCTCAGTCGCTTCACCTCGGCGTTCCACATGCCTAACACGTGCAACGCCCCCGGATGGTCGGGATTGATCGCCAGGGCGTTCTGGCCGCACTTCCGGATCTCCACCGCGTAGCGGACGCGATCGCGAACGCCCACGCTGAGCGCCGTGCGGCCGAGGGCGCGCGCCAGGTGGAACCAGTTTTCGGCGCTGGACGAGTCGGCACTGAGAGCGCGGCGCGCATAACGCTCTCCCTTGCGGAAGATCTCCTTCTGCGCGGCCGCGTCGGCCATGGCTTCGCCAATGTCGATGGCGGTGCGCGACGCCTTGCCAAGCGCGTCCGAGTTCAGGGAGTCCACGGCCAGCGCGCTCTCGTAGTGCGTGAGCGCTTCTTCGGCGTTGAACACGGCGTAGGCACTGTCACCGCGGGCAACCAGGGCGGCGGCATCCTGGGCGCGCCCCGGCGTTGCGAACAACGTCGCAACCATCATCAGACGGAAAAGAAGCATCGGGCTCGACGGACTGGTGAGCGTGGGGCAGATTGGCGCTGAGAGTACACCGTGTCGCGAGTGCGGCACGTCGTAACGTGTGGGTACCCTGGAGCCCGTTGAATGCTCGCCTATCAGCTCATTGAACGGAAGCGGAATGGCCGACGAATCGAGCCGGGCGAATGGGAAGAGCTGATCGCGGCGTACCTGCGTGACGAAGTGACAGATGCGCAGATGTCTGCGTTGTTGATGGCCGTGTATTTCCGTGGATTGCACCGCGATGAGACGTCGGCGCTCACGGACGCGATGTTGCGCAGTGGCGCGACGCTTGACCTCTCCCATCTCACGGTGCCGCGCCTCGACAAGCATTCGACCGGTGGTGTGGGGGACAAGGTATCGCTCGTCCTTGCGCCGTTGATCGCCTCACTGGGTGCCGCGGTGCCCATGATGTCCGGCCGTGGCCTGGGCCACACCGGCGGGACGCTCGACAAGCTCGAGTCCATTCGCGGCTTCCGTACCCGCCTGTCCCTCTCCGAGACTCAGGCCCAGATAGATCGCATCGGTTGCGCGCTGATCGGGCAGAGCGAAGAGATCGCGCCCGCGGACCGGCGACTCTACGCGTTACGCAATTCCACAGCGACGGTTGAAAGCATTCCCCTGATCTCGGCCAGCATCATGAGCAAGAAGCTCGCCGAAGGACTCACTGGGCTCGTGCTGGACATCAAGCGCGGATCGGGCGCGTTCCTGCCGGAGGTGGAGCGCGGCATCGAGCTCGCACAGATGATGGTTTCGATCGGGCAGCGACACCGCGTTCCCGTGGTGGCGCTGATCACCGCGATGGATCGTCCGTTGGGCCGCGCCTGCGGCAACGCGCTCGAGCTGGAGGAAGCCCTTCACGCACTCCTTGGCGACGGCCCGCCCGACCTCATGCGCGTCACCTACGCGTTAGGCGCCGAGATGCTCGTGCTGGGCGGGCTGGCCGCGAGTCGGGATGCCGCGCGCCGGGCGATGGAAGTCGCGATTTCGTCCGGCAAGGCGGCGGACAAGTTCCGCGAGATTATCGACGCGCAGGGTGGCGACGCGGCGGTGGTGGACGATCCTTCGCTGCTCCCGCAGGCCGCGGTGTGCGAGCTGTACTTCGCGCCACGCGCGGGCTTCGTCGCGACGATCGACCCCCGGCGCGTCGGTTTTGGCGTCATCGAGCTCGGTGGCGGCCGGTCGAAGCCGGGTGATCCCGTTGACCACAGCGTGGGTTTCGTGATCGCCACGCGCCCGGGGGACCTGGTCAGGGAAGGGGAGCCGCTGGCGACCATCATGGCCCGTGATGCCGCGGGCATCGACGCGGGCCGCCGCGCGCTGGATGAGGCGATAACCCTCGGCGACGAAGCCGACTACCCGCTCGAGCTCATCTCACACCGTGTCACGGCAGACGGGGTGATGCCGTATGAGTCGAGCGATACGCCCGTGGAACTTGCCGCGCAACCTTAGCGTTGCTCCAGCCTGCTACTCCTTCGAGTAATTCATCAGCACCCGCGCATAGACCAGATGTGCGCCGATGATCAGCGCGAACGGAATGGCGAGGGAGATCCAGCTCAGCAGCGCCTGTGTCTGGTCGATGCCGCCTAACGGAATGGAGCGCGTGAAAAACGCCAGGAACAGGTACAGGCCCGCCACACCGGCGCACACGCCTAACGCGCCCAGTGCCGCGAGCTTCGCGTACGGCTTCAGTTTCAGTTCTTCAATCCCCATCGCTCGTACCCTGCCGTTCGCTGGTCGCCGATCGCTGGCCGCTAGATATCAAGATTGCTGACGAACTTCGCGTTCGCCTCGATGAACGCCCGGCGCGGCTCCACTTCGTCGCCCATCAGCGTCTGGAAGACGTCGTTGGCCAGCACCGCGTCCTCCATACCCACCCGCAACAGCGTGCGACGTTCCGGATCCATCGTGGTCGACCAGAGCTGCGGCGGATTCATTTCGCCAAGACCCTTGTACCGCTGCAGCGTCACCGAGCCCTTGCCTTCGCCGTTGCCCAGGCGCTCCACGTAGCCGTCGCGTTCCTTCTCGTCGTAGGCGTAGAACTCCTGCTTCCCCTTCGACACCCGGTAGAGCGGCGGCTGGGCGATGTACATGTACCCCGCCTCGATCAGCTCGCGCATCTGCCGGAAGAAGAACGTCAGGAGGAGCGTGCGGATGTGCGCGCCGTCGACGTCCGCATCCGTCATGATGATGATCTTGTGGTACCGCGCGTTCTCGATCGCGAACTCGTCCTTGATGCCGGTGCCGATGGCGGTGATGATCGTCCGGATTTCTTCGTTCGAGAGCACCTTGTCGATCCGTGCCTTCTCGACGTTGATGATCTTGCCGCGCAGCGGCAGGATCGCCTGGAATTCGCGGTTCCGGCCCTGCTTCGCTGAGCCGCCGGCCGAGTCGCCCTCGACGAGGTACAGTTCGCACATCGCCGGATCGACCAGCGAGCAGTCGGCCAGCTTGCCCGGCAGGTTGCCGACGTCGAGCGCGGATTTCTTGCGGGTGAGGTCGCGTGCCTTGCGGGCCGCCTCGCGCGCGCGCGCGGCCGACACTGCCTTCTCGATAACGATGTTCGCCGTGCGGGGATGCTCGTCGAGATACGCGCCTAACCAGTCGTTCACCGCGGTCTTGACCGCGGACTCCGCCTCCGAGTTGCCGAGCTTTGTCTTGGTTTGCCCCTCGAACTGCGGCTCGCGGACCTTGATGGACAGCACCGCCGTCAGCCCTTCGCGGACGTCGTCACCACTCAGGGTGAAGTCAGCCTTCTTGAGAAAATTCCCCTTCGCGGCGTGGTTGTTGATCGTGCGGGTCAGGGCGGATTTGAGCCCGGTCAGATGCGTCCCGCCTTCGTGCGTGTTGATGTTGTTGACGAAGGAGAAGACGTTCTCGTTGTAGCCGTCGTTGTACTGCAGCGCGAGCTCGATGATGATGTCGTCCTTCTCGATCTCGAGGTACATGACCTCGGGATGGAGCGGCTTCAGTTTCGCGTTCAGGTACTGCACCATCTCCTTCAGGCCGCCCTTGGCGAGAAATGTCTCGGTCCTGGCCGGCTGTTGCCGCTCGTCGATGAGCAGGATCGCCACGCCCTTGTTCAGGAACGAGAGCTCACGCAGGCGTGAGGCGATGGTCGGGTAATCGAACGCGGTTTCGGTGAATATCTGCGGATCGGGCTTGAACCAGATCCTCGTCCCGCGCTCCTTCGCGCCCACCTTGCCTAACGTCTTGAGCCTGGTGGTCGTCTTGCCGCGGGCAAAGTCCATGTAGTGCTCTTTGCCGTCACGCTTCACCCAGACCTTGAGGACCTCCGACAACGCGTTCACGACCGAAACGCCAACTCCGTGCAGGCCACCCGACACCTTGTAGGAATCCTTGTCGAACTTGCCACCGGCGTGCAGCACGGTCATGGCCAGCTCAACACCGGGGATCTTCTCGGTAGGATGGATGTCGACCGGAATGCCGCGACCGTTGTCGTCGACGGTGATCGAGTCGTCGGAGTGGATCGTGACCTGGACCTTGTCGCAGTGTCCGGCCAGCGCCTCGTCGATCGAGTTATCGACGACTTCGTAGACGAGGTGATGAAGTCCGCGGGATGATGTGGAACCGACGTACATGCCGGGGCGCTTCCGAACAGCTTCGAGTCCCTTGAGGACCTGGATATTCCCGGCGTCGTACTGCTGCGTCATGGGGCGTTGGGTTCAGGCGGAAACACGGCCGAACAAACAGCGAAACGGCTGGCTCAGAAGCCCTCAGGAGCCAGCCAAAATTAAGCGAACAGGGCCGCCGAAATCAACCTCGGGCGTGATCCCTAACTCTTTGAAAGTTCAAGACTTTACGGCGCAATCGTCCAACGAATTCTGGTTAGCGGTGCTGAGGGATTGGCGCGGTTGAGCGCCTCGAGCAACTCGCGCTCCATGAGGGACAATTCGTTCATCCACGCCGAGGATCGCACGGCGACGATCAACGTCCCGTCGGATGCCACGGAAAGGGGTTTCGCGGCCGCCGCCACTGCCGGCCCGACCACCTGCGGCCACGCCTCGAGCGCGGTCGCCTGTCCCACGCGCTTCGCGAGTCCCTGGGTGTCCAGATATCGCTTCAGCGCGCTGCCAATGGGTTCCGCTTTTTTGTCACGCATCGGGAGGCGCCACATGGCCATCGCGAACGCGATAGCGGGTCAGGGCAGTCAGGGCTGCAGGAATATCGTCGTCGCGCGGCACGGCCAGCAGCACCTGGCCCGCTGCTTCTGAGGTCAACAGCGCCAGCACGCGCGCCGCCCGATCCCGGTCCAGCTCGGCGACGGGATCGTCGAGAAGCAGCAACGGCTCTCGGCCGCCCTGTTCGCGGTGCCACGCGCACTCCAGAAGGCGCAGTGCGATCGCCCCGGTGCGCTGCTGGCCTGCAGATCCGTACTTGCGGATCGACATCCCGCCGAGCCGCACGTCCACGTCATCGCGGTGTGGGCCGTGATGCGTGACCCCGCGATCGGCGTCCCGTTCTCGTCCGGCGAGCAAAGCTGACGCGATTCCGTCTCGCACCTGGTCCTCGGTCGCATCCGGCGGAAGCGTCTCGCCAGTGCGGTACCGCAGCTCGAAGGCTGCGCGCTCGCCGAGTTCCGTACTGTGCTGCGATGCCCGCGGCGCGGCCCAGTTCAGGAAGACGGCCCGATCCATCGTCAGGCGGGCGCCGTACTGCGCCAGGGCGGTATCCCAGACGAACGCGGGTGATGCCCGGGATCGCGCCCGCAACGCCGCGTTCCGCTGCGCCAGGGCAGCCCGGTACTCACGCAACGCGGCCAGGTATCGGGGCGATGTGGAGGCGAGCGTGACATCGAGCCAACGCCGCCTTGCCGCCGGGCCGCCGCCGACAAGCCCGACGTCGGATGGTGAGAACGCCACCGAGGGCAGCGCACCTAACGCGTCGCTGACCCGGTCGCAGGCCACGCCGTCGAGGACGATCCGGCGCCGTCCCGTCTCGCGCTCGAAGCCCGCCCCCATCCTCGACCACCTCGTCCCTTCGGCGGCCGCCGCCACGTGGAAGGCCGGCCGGCCGAAGCGAACCAGCTCCGGGTCGCGCGCGCCGCGCAACGAACGAAACAGGTGGAGGTAGTAGACGGCTTCGAGCACGTTGGTCTTCCCGTGCCCGTTGTCACCGACCAGCGCCAGCCCCTGTCGTGGCACGTCGAGCGCGACGTCAGCGAGATTCCTGAAGTCGTGCACGGTGAGCTGTTGCAGCCGGGCCGTGGCGGGCTGCTCCGGCCGCCATGCGTCGGACATTACCGGAGCCATCGCGCCCACCGCCACCGGCCGCCTAACGCCCGCTGAAGCGGGGTGTCCGCTTTTCCAGGAACGCCGCCGTTCCCTCGCGGGCGTCCTCGGTGCCGGCGAGCTTGGTGAAGCCGGACGACTCCAGGTCGAACAGCGACGACGACGGGGCGTCGGCGGCGCGCCGGATGGCGTCGAGGATGCGCGCCTGCGCCAGCGGGGCAGTGGACATGATCTGGCGCATGAGCGATTCCGTCGCCGGCATCAACTCCGCCGCGGGCACGACGCGATTCACGAGGCCAATGCGCGCCGCTTCCGCGGCGTCGATGATTTCTCCGGTCAGCAGGAGCTGCGCCGCGTGGCCCGGGCCGACCAATCGCGGCAGCCGCTGCGTGCCGCCGTACCCCGGGATGAGCCCCAGCTTCACCTCCGGCTGCCCGAACTTCGCCAGGTCCGACGCGAGCCGGATGTGGCAGGCCATCGCCAGCTCACACCCACCGCCTAACGCGAACCCGTTGACGGCGGCGATGACCGGCTTGTGGCTCGACTCGAATCGCGAAAAGACTTCCTGGCCACGTTTGGACAGTTCCCTGGCCCCGCCCGCGTCGAGCGCCGCCAGTTCGGCGATGTCGGCACCGGCGACAAATGCCCTGCCGGCGCCGGTCACGATGATGCCCGACACCTCCCGGGCCGAAACCAGCGCCACGATGGCGCGATCAAGCTCGTCGATCGTCGCGCTGTTGAGCGCATTCAGCTTGTCCGGCCGGTGAATCGTGAGCGTGCCGATGCCGTCGGCGACAGAGACGCGGAGGTTCTCGTAGGACATCGAGGAAGGGCAGCGATTGGCGGGCAGCGATCGGGAGCCGAAATGTAGCGCGGCTGGCGGGCCCTTGCCGGTCGCGGTTCGCTGTAGTTTGTACCCGTGCCTGCCATCCAATCGGTTCGTTGGTCTCCCGATGCACGCGGTGTTCGCATCATCGACCAGCGGCTGCTTCCGAACGAGTTCATCGAGCGCGACCTCACCACACTCGGCGAAGTCTGCGGCGCCATACAGACGCTTTCCGTACGTGGTGCACCCGCGATCGGAATCTGCGGCGCGATGGGACTTTGCGTGGTGATGACGGACCAGGCAAAGCTGAGTCGTGACGAGTTCCTCGCGCACGCACGTAGCGCGGCGCACAGCATCGCTTCCACCAGGCCGACGGCCGTCAACCTGTCGTGGGCACTCGAGCGCGTGCTCCGCCGGGGTGAGCGTACCGAAGGGGAATCAGCGGTGGTCCTCCGGGCGATGCGCGACGAAGCGACGGCGATTCTCGAGGAAGATCGCGCGATGTGCCAGCGGATTGGTGAGGCCGGCGCCTCGTTGATTGACAACGGCGCACGTGTCCTGACCCATTGCAACGCCGGGGCGCTCGCGACCGGAGGAATCGGGACCGCGCTCGCGCCGGTGTACGTGGCCGCGTCCGAAGGAAGAAACGTCTGCGTCCTGGCCACCGAGACACGTCCCCTGTTGCAGGGCAGCCGCTTGACTGCGTGGGAACTCACCAGGGCCGGTATTCCCGTCACGGTCATTACCGATAGCGCGGCCGCGGCACGGATGCGGGCCGGCGAAGTCGACCTCTGCATCGTGGGTGCCGATCGCGTGGTCGCCAATGGCGATGTCGCGAACAAGGTCGGGACGTATTCGCTGGCAGTGGTGGCGCATCATCACCGCATCCCGTTTTATGTCGCCATGCCGTCATCGACCATCGACCCGACGCTGGCAAGCGGTTCCGACATCACGATCGAGGAGCGGGACCCGCTCGAGGTATCGACGTTAGGCGACCGGCGTGTCACCGCGGAACATGCAGCGGTGGGGAACGCCGCCTTTGATGTAACGCCGGCCGAGCTGATCACCGCATTCATCACTGACCAGGGAATGGTGTTACCACCATACCATTTCGAATGACCGCTCCCGGATTTGCAATCTGCAATTTGCAATCTGCAATTTTCAATTTGCAATTATGAGCGTCCTCGCGATCGATCAAGGCACCACGGGCTCCACCTGTCTGATAATCACGGAAGACGGCCGTATCGCCGGCCGCGGCTACCGCGAGATCACCCAGCACTACCCGCGCCCGGGTTGGGTGGAACACGACGCTGAGGAGATTCTCGCTCGCACCGTCGAAGCGGCTCGCGAGGCGATTGCGCAATCCAGGGTGGCGCCACGGGCGATCGGCATCACGAACCAGCGCGAGACCGTTGTTGTCTGGGATCGGCAGACCGGCAAGCCGATCGGACCGGCGATCGTGTGGCAAGACCGACGCACGGCGGAACGCTGTGCAGCCCTCGCACCGCAAACGGCGCGCATCGGCGAGCTCACCGGGCTTGTCGTCGATCCCTATTTCTCGGCCACGAAACTCGAACGGCTGCTGCGCGACGGTGAAACGGCGCAACGCGCCCGGGGCGGAACGCTGCTCGCCGGCACCATCGACACGTGGCTGATCTGGAAACTCACGAACGGGGCCGTGCACGCGACGGATCCGAGCAACGCGTCGCGCACGATGTTGTACGACATCAATCGGCTCGACTGGTCGCCGGAACTTGGAGCGCTGTTCGGCGTGCCCCGTACCGTGTTGCCGGAGGTGCGGGACTCGTCAGGCGATTTTGGCGTCGCCGCGGCCGAATGGTTCGGCTCGGCCATCCCCATTCGCGGCGTGGCCGGCGACCAGCAGGCGGCGCTTTACGGGCAGGGATGCTGGGAGCACGGTGAGGGGAAGAACACGTACGGCACAGGCGCCTTCCTCCTCTTCAACGCGGGGACGGAGCGTCCGGAAGGTGGAGGTGGATTACTTACGACCATCGCCTGCGACGCGCGTGGGAAACCCGCCTACGCCCTGGAAGCCTCCATTTTCATCGCCGGGGCGGCCGTGCAATGGTTGCGCGACGGACTCGGACTGCTGGGAAACGCGGCGGAGACAGAAGCGATGGCCAGGTCCCTGTCGTCCAACGATGGCGTCTATTTCGTCCCGGCGCTGGTCGGCCTGGGCGCGCCGCACTGGGAGCCTAACGCGCGGGGGACGATCGTCGGCTTGACCCGGGGAACGACACGTGCGCATTTTGCCCGCGCCGCGCTGGAAGCGATGGCCTACGGGACGCGCGACGTCGTGGACACGATGTCCACGCACGGCCTCGGCGCCCCCAACCGGCTGCGGGTCGACGGTGGCGCCGCCGCCAACGACTGGCTGATGCAGTTTCAGGCCGACCAGCTCCAGGTTCCCGTCGAGCGCCCCGACATCGTGGAAACCACGGCGTTAGGCGCGGCGGGGCTGGCGGGCCTGGCCGCCGGCGTCTGGACCAACCCGACCGACTTCCTGGCTGGTCGCTCGTTCACGCGCTTCGAGCCCGGGGCGGACAGTGACGCGGCAAACCTTGCCGGGTGGCGCCGGGCCGTTCGCGCTACGCTGTCCTGGGCGCGCAATGCCGGATAATCGCACAAACGCATCGGACGTGACACCGTGCCCGTCGCAACCCGGTACGTTTGGTGTAGTTTAGAGTCAGGCCTTCCCGATCACACATCCGAGGATCGATCATGTCTCGCCCCCGGCGCCGTTATTCGCTGTTCGCCGCAGTACTACTGGTCGCGTGTAGCTCCAATGACACCGCGGACCACACCGAGCACTCGCCGGCGGTCCAGCCGTCTGCAGCGCAATCGACACCGTCCACGCAGGCAGCAAGCGATGCAGCGAAAGTCAACAAAGTGCTCGACCCGGCGGGATTTTCCGATCCGCAAGTTCGAGCTGCCTATGAGGCCGCGAAGCAGTACGCTCACGTCCTCGAGGAGATTTACTGTTATTGCCGCTGCAAGGAGAACATCGGTCACCGGGCCCTCGTGGAGTGCTTCGAGACCGACCATGCCTCGGACTGCAGCGTATGCATGAACGAGGCGATCATCGCCGCGCGCATGACGAAAGACGGCAGGAACCCGAAGGAGATCCAGAAGGCGATCGACGTGCTCTATGCCGGCTGACGGCGAGTCGGAAGTTCCAGGGTCGGGTCCACCACCGGGTCAGCCAGACCGGCGGCGTGATCCGCTCTTCCGTTCCCTCATCGACGACATGATGCAGCAGATCCGCGAGCTGCGAGCGCACGCGGGTCCGTGGCCCGACGAAGAGCGTCAGCGTGTCGAGGCTGACCTCGATCGCATCATGGCTCAGGTTCGAAACGCGGCGCTGCGTTCGGGGGAATGAACCGGTCGTGAGAGCACGGCGTAGCGATCCATGAGCTGGATCGCTGACGCGGGCATTGCCAGCCTCGCCCTGTGGATCGCGGTGATCCTTACCGGAATCCTCGCCGGAACGTTCGCCATCCGATGGAGCGACTCCCGGCCGATCGATCGACTCAGCGAAAAGCTCATTTTCAGCGCGGCTGCTGCCGGCGTGGTGGCATTGTTCGCGCACGCCGGTGCGCTCCTCGGCGGCGGCACGGACGCGCTCTACACGGCGAATGTGCCGATTCCGGTGAACAGCGGATTTCGACTCGCGGTGTTATGGGCCACGCTTCCCGGCGCGGCGCTGAGCCTCGCGGTGATCCTTCTCGTTCGCGCGGCGCTGGCAAGTTCGCTCCGCGCGGAGTCGTCCACCCGCGCGACAGGCGCATTGGCGTTCATGGCGCTCCTGGCTCTGGGAGTGGCCGCCTGGTTCGCGCCGGCGCCTAACGACATTGCGACCAGGATTCCGGTATTCGTCCAGGCAACGTCGGCGGCGCTGGCGCCGCTGGCGGCCCTGTTGTCACTCGCCATTCTTCTGGACATCACGACAGGGCGGATTGGTGGCAAAGCGCCGAGTCAGGCCGTTCTTGTCAGCGCATGGATCCTCGCCACGCTTGCTCTGACCACTGAACAGATGGCGAGAAGCGCGCTGGGCATCGGCCCTCGCGATGCGCTGATTTTTGGAAGCGCTTCATCGGGTCTTCTCCTCTGGTTGTTCACGAGCGCACTGCTGCACCGCCGCGTGCAGGCTGCGGTACTCAGGATGAACGCGCTGGCACACGGCAGGGGATCCCGAACCCCGGGAGCGGTAGCGGCGCACGTTGGCGCGGTCCTTCTTGCGATCTCGTTCGCAGCGCACGCGGTGGCGGAGAGGACAACCATATCGCTCCCCGCCGGTGAAACCGTCGACCTTACTACTTTCCGGCAGACCTGGAAGCTCACCAACCAGGGTGTGTCGCGTTTCGATGAGACAGCGGCGGATGTGGTCAGCCTCGCGCTCGAAGTTACGACGCCGTCCGGAAAGACCAGCCTTCTGACCCCGGAAGTCCGGGACTACCACACACCTTCCGGGCGCCACCTGGAGGACAGGATTTCCCGGCGCGAGTCTGTGGGAAAGGTGACCCAGACCCTGCGCGTGCTTCTCGTCGGCGCAGATTCGCTCGATACGGCGAGCGTCCGCGTTACCTTCCTGCCACTCCCGATTCTCTGGCCAGCAGGCGTGATCCTGATCCTCCTTTCCGTTATCGCGCTGCGACAGCCTCCTCTGAGCGATCTTCCTGCAGATGAGTGAACAGCTCGTACTGATAGCAATTGGTCTCGTAGTGGCTGCGTTCGTCCTTGGACCGCTTTTACGCGGTACTCGGAAACGCGCCGCGAAACCGTTCACTTCACCGGCGGCAGGAGCCACTTCCGACCAACTCGCGGAGCTCGAGCTCGACCGCGCGATGGGACGGGTAAGTGAGACGGATTACACGCGCTGGCGCGCGGAGCTGGCACGCTCCACTCCTGTTGCGGCAGCCGAAGCAGAAAACGCCGCGCCGGAGGATGCCAGGCGGCGAGCGGAAGCGCTCGTCAGGCAGTGGAAGGACGCACCACGCCCGACATGCTCGACGTGCGGCGTGCGCCCGGAGCCCGGGGCGCGATTCTGCTCGAACTGCGGCGCTGCACTCGCGCCCTGACGCCTAACGCTCGATCGCGTCCAGCCGCTTCTGCGCGACACGAAGCGGGATGAATGTCGCCAGCAGGCAGACCGCGGCGGCCGCGGCCAGTCCGGCCACGAGCTCGCCGGGCGGGACGGGTTCGCCGGCGGAGCGGGCACCCAGCCACGTGTAGATCGGCCGCGCTTCCAGAAGCAGCACGACTCCGATCAAGCCGATGGCGGTCATCATGAACAGCAGCCCGCCGAACGACGTGGGAATCTGCGCGGCGTTTTCGGATTCGAAGCGTGGGTACAGCGTGCCGAAACCGATGGCCAGTCCGGCGATGGCAAACGTCACCAGCGTGATCGTGCCGACCGAAACGGCGAACATGAAAGGGCTCACCTGCAGCAGGACATTGGTGACGGAGACGATGCCGACGGCGAGGACGAGCAGCGGCAACGTACCGGTCCAGAACTTTGCCCACAGCAGGTCTCGCATCGACATGGCGCTCGAGCGCAGCAGCCACCAGGTGCGCCCCTCGAGGCTCACCGCCGGGAAGAGGAAACGAGCGGCGATGGACGCCAGCACGAATCCGGAGAGCGCCAGGTTCAGGAACGGGATGACATTGACGATGAAAAACGTCATGCCGTCGCCGGTCAGCGGCAGGTAGCGGATGTTCACGACATACACCACCACCAGCACCGCCAGCAGGATGAGCTGCGACCACTGCGTCGAGTCGCGGAAAAATACGCGCAACTCCTTCATGACCAGCTCGCGGCGCAACGTGCCCAAGGGTTGCAGCAGGCGGCGGAGCATGCGAGTACCCGCTCCATCGCGCGCGAACCGCTGCGCACCTTCCTGCGCCCGCGTGAACCCGATCGCGTAGAGGCGCCAGTGGAGGACCGCGCCCAGCACCACAAGCCCGGCCGCGGTGGACCAGAGGAGGTACAACGGGAGCAGGTCACCGCCGCCCGTCAGTGATCCCATGAGGACGCGCTGCAACCAGTCCGACGGGAGGAAAGGTGACGACGATCCACGCAGCACCGAGATGAACTCCACCAGCGACCGGAACCCTTCCGGCCGCGCCAGCTGTTCCGGCCGGATCAGCCGGAACAGGACCACCAGGCCCGCGGCGGCGAGGACACCGATCACCGACAGGATGTCGCGCGTCCGGCGGGCGGGGAAGACGTTCACCAGCACCAGCGTGACCGCGCTGCCTAACGCCGACGGGATGATGAGGAAGGGAACGAAGCCTGCCACGGCGGCCGCGACATACCAGATGTTGCCGTCGAACGCGAGCCCGTACGCCGCCAGCATCGGGAAACTGAGCAACAACACCATCCAGCTCGAGTGGACCGCCGTCTCGAACAGGCGGCTCGTGTACATGGACAGCCAGTCGACCGGAGCGGACATCAGCAGATCGAGATCCTTGGCGAGGAAGAAACTCGACAGCGCCGCGATGATGTTGGAGAGCAGCAGGATCGCCGAAAACGACAGCAGCAGCAGGCCCAGGAGCTTGCCGGCGAGCAGCGGGCCGATTTCCTCCACGCTCGCGAAGTAGGAAAGCACCCGATACAACAGGCCGAACGCGATCGCCCAGAAGACCCCGCCCACCAGTGCCAGCACCAGCCACCGGGCGCCTCGTCCTCGTTCACCACTGACCGCTCGTGCGCGCGCCGTGAGCCACTTGGGACTCATCAGGGTCAGGAATGGCACCGGCTTCGTCGCCGGAACCTTGAGCCCGCCGTGCGGCGTATGCCGCAGGCTCAGAGCGTCGCGCGTAGCGGTCGCCGTTGCGAGGCGCCTGACGAGCGAATCGCCGAAGACGTCGGTGTCCTTCATCGGGTCAGCACCGCGTGCGCAATACCAGGAAACTCACGCATCGAGCACCTCGACGAGATCGCGGGCCGCTGTTTCACCGGTGAGCCGCAGGAAAATGTCCTCCAGCCCCTCTGTCCCCGACTCGGCATGTCGTCGCAGTTCGTCCATGGTGCCCGCGGCCGCGATGCGCCCGCGCCTGATGATCGCGATGCGGTCGCACATGGCCTGCGCCACCTCGAGGGTATGCGTCGACATCATGATGGTGTGTCCGCGGCGCGTATATTCACGGAAGAGATCCTTCAACGTCCGCGCCGCCTTGGGATCGAGGCCCACCATCGGCTCGTCGACCACGATGACGTCAGGACGATGCACGAACGCGCTCGAGATGATGAGCTTCTGCCGCATGCCATGGCTGTACGACTCGACGAGTTCGTCGCGCCAGTCCTCGAGGTCGAAGAGACTGAGCAATTCGCGCCCACGATGTTCTACCTGAGCGCCCTGCTGGCTGTACAGACCGGCGACAAAGCGGAGGAACTCCATCCCGGTGAGCTTCTCATAGATGAACGGCCGGTCGGGAATGAAGCCCAGCCGAGCCTTTGCCTCGTCAGGCCGCTCGACGACATCGATGCCACCGATCCGCACGCGCCCCGCCGTGGGACGGAGGATCCCCGCAATCATGCGCAGCGTCGTCGTCTTGCCGGCCCCGTTAGGCCCGAGGAAGCCGAACAGCTCCCCGGCCGGGACATGCAGGTCGAGCGCGTCGACCGCGGTAAACGTGCCGTACTTCTTGGTGAGCTGCTCGAGCTGAATCATGCGTTGGGAAGGCGGATGGCGGATGGGCGATGGCGGTGATTACTGCGCCCGCACACTACCGACGACCGTGACTGGGAGTCGGCTCAGGATGCGCGCCAGATCCGGACCGGGATCGGCAACGCCGGACACAAACGCCAGGTGCGACGCGTCGGCCGGGAACTGGCCCAGCATCGCGTCCACCGGAATCCAGCGTCCGAGGTACATCTCGGTCCAGGAGTGCTGATAGAACCGGCCGCCGGATTGCAGGAGCCCTGACACCGGATGGGCCGGAATGCCGGCGGCCCGGGCGAGCGCGGTGGTGACGAGCGAGAACTCACGGGCATCACCCGACATGCGGGCGATCGCGCCTAACGCGCCAGTTGCTCCCGCCGGCTCTGCGCGCAACGAGTCGTGGACCCACTCGACGATCCGGCGCGCGACGACCGAAGGATCGCGTTCACTCCCGGCGATGCGGCGGGCACGGCGCGCAATGGCCGGTTCGCTGCTTTCAATGGCCAGCGCAGGGGAAAGCTCTTTGATGAAGACCTTCTGCCATTTTTCGGTGGTCGGCAGCGTGTAGCGCGACGTGAGCCGAGCCGCACCGAGGCGCCCATACGTGACCTGTCCGCCGGGGCGGTACTGCCGTCCATAACGAGACGCAAACTCCTTCGGCATCGATGTGCCAAAGCGGACGCGCAGCGAATCCAGTACTTCTGTCGGTTTGTCTGCGCCGCTCGTCAACCACGTCCCCGAGACCACGCGGCCGTCACCGCGGGCCGAGACGGCGCGATGCGGGTTTGCATTGCGCCAGTTTTCGAACGCCAGCTCGAACGCTGTGCGGCGCAGCAGTGAACCGTCAGGCAATTGCGACTCGACAATCAGCCCCTGCGCATCGATCCATGCATCCAGTGCCGGGGCATGCTCCGCCACGAGTCGCCAGGCGCGGACCGTGTCGCGATGCACCGCGAGCCACCTGCCTGACGAGTCGGCAACGGCGCTGTCGACGACGACGAACAGCGACTCCGCGGTCACGCGCAGCGCACCAGCGCCTGTCTCGCCCGTTTCCGGATCGATCATCCGGAGCGTGCTCGCGCGTCCTGCTCGAGGCTCGTCCAGGAGCACGGCAACAGTCGCGCGAATCGCGCCGGCGAACACGGGCGGCATGACGTCGACGGTGTTGGTGTGCCCGCCCGCGGACGTCACGATGAGCGTCGAGTCGACGACCCGGCCGCGGAGGCGCGTAGTGTCATCGCCACGCGATGTCGTGGATTCGTAGTCGCGGAGCGAAAGGCCGCGAGACAGCCGCACCGTGAGCTGTTCGGTGTAACGCGGTCCTTCCGTGGGCTCGGTGACCAGGTATTCCGTCACCTGCAGCGCGTGAGGGACGGTATCGATCGCGATCGACGCAAATCCCACGTGCTTTCCGTCGCGCTCCACCTTGTAGTACGTCGTTACCGGCGTGACACGAAGCGCGACGTCGGCGAGGCGGGTCGCCGCCGAGGGATTCAGCTCGCGAACGAGCAGCACGGCGAGGCCTGCGGCCCACGCGCCTAGAATCGAGATCGCGACCACACCGCGCCGGCTCATCAGACGGTCAGGTGAGCGAAAGGGACGTTTCGGCGTTGATCCACGCCACGTACTTCTCCAGCCCGGATGACGCCGAGAGGGCGAGCAGTTCCGGCACCTTGTACGGATGGAGTTCCGCGAACGCCTGCTCCAGTGCGTGTAGAACCGCCGATCGCGTCTTCAGGAGGAGCACCGTTTCCGACTCATCGGCGATGCGCCCTTCCCATCGATACAGCGAACGCGCGCCGGGGAGCATCGTCCCGCACGCGATCAACCGTCGATCGAGAAGGTTCTTGATGAGCATTTCGGCTTCGATTGGATTGGCAACAGTGGTGAGCACAACGACGGCGTCGGTATGTGGCATGTTCGTCAGTGGTAACTCGGCACCGCTATGCGCCGCCGATAGTTAGGACGACCGGACGGGCCCGTCAGTGACGGCTCCGACAACCCTTTCGCACCCTTTCGCACCCTTTCGCACCCTTCGCACCCGGCAAACCCGGAGACTTGAAGCGCGCGCTGCACATTGGGATTTTACAAGTCTATGTCCGGTGAGCATCTGATCGTCCGCGGGGCGCGCGAGCACAACCTGCGCAATATCGACGTCGTCATTCCGCGAGATCGGCTGACCGTCGTGACCGGCCTGTCCGGGTCGGGGAAGTCTTCCCTGGCGTTCGACACGATTTACGCCGAGGGGCAGCGTCGATACGTCGAGTCACTTTCGGCGTATGCCAGGCAGTTCCTGGGCCTGATGGAGAAACCGGACGTCGACTCCATCGAAGGGCTGTCGCCCGCGATTTCCATCGAACAGAAGTCGGCCGGACACAATCCGCGGTCGACCGTGGGCACCGTTACGGAGATTCACGATTACCTGCGTCTGCTCTGGGCGCGCGCCGGAACTCCGCACTGCCCGAACTGCGGTCGGCCGGTGGAGCGGCAAAGCGCCGGTCAGATCAGCGACATCGTGTTGTCGTGGCCCGCGGGAACGCGCATTGAGGTGATGTCGCCGCTGGTGCGCGCTCGGAAGGGTGAATTCCGCGACCTCTTCGAGAACGCCCGCAAGCAGGGATTCGTCCGCGCCGTGGTCGACGGCGAGATGATCGAGCTTGCCAACCCGCCAAAGCTCAATCGCAAGGTCAACCATGACGTGTCGATCGTCGTCGACCGGCTCGTCGTTAGGCTGGAGGACCGGGGCCGGTTGACCGATTCGCTCGAGACCGCCCTGCGCCTTGCCGACGGGATCGTGGAAGTGAAGCGGTACGACGGGGACGCGGCGTCGCACCTCTTTTCCGAGCGGTACGGCTGCGCCAACTGCGGCATTTCGCTGCCGGAGATGGAGCCGCGACACTTCTCGTTCAATTCGCCCTTCGGTGCCTGTCCTGCCTGTGGTGGACTCGGTACTCGCCGCGAAGTAAGCGAAGAGCTGATTCTTGGCGATCCGGGCGTATCCATTCTCGAAGGGGTGATCCTGCCCTGGGGAGAACCGGACGGATACCTGCGCCGTGTGATTCTGCCGGGGCTCGCGAAGGAACTTGGTTTCGAGCTCAACACGCCGTGGGGGAAGCTGCCGAAGAAAATAAAAGACGCGCTGCTTTATGGGACGGAGCCCGCTAACACGAGGGCCGCAGGCCACAGGCCACAGGCTACAGGACGGAAACCCCAGGCCCCAAGCCCCAAGCCCCCGGCCCTCACCTGGGAAGGCATCCTCGTTTCTGTCCAGCGCCGGTTCTCTGAATCAGAGTCGGACCAGGTGCGCCAGGACCTGCTCGAGTACATGGTCGTCAAGCCGTGCCAGGCTTGCGGTGGAAAGAGGCTCAAACCCGAGTCACTCGCGGTCACGATC
>DASRPK010000264.1:0-12177 GCA_035646395.1 Gemmatimonadaceae bacterium
TTCAGGGAAGTGAAAAGGCTTCAGGTTGAAGGGGTTCTCCTCTCACCTGAAGCCTTCCACCTTCCCTGAAGCCTGTAGCCGGAACCCTGTACCCTACTGTGCAATACTCTTTACTACCGGATACTTGATCCCGAGCTGGTCCAGGTACGTTTTGAACTTCGTCGGGTCGTAGTAGTACTTCCGCATCTCCTCGCGGTATTTGGCCATGATGTCCGCGTTGAGCCAGATCGCCGGCTTGTCGTTAGGCCCGAGGAACGAGGTGTATTTCGTGTCCTTCGTCTGCACGGTGCGGAAGTAGTTCCAGGCGTCGGTCACCACTTGCGGCCGCATGAGGATATCCAGCAGCGTCATCGCCTGGACCTTCGCCCCCGCCACGCCACCCTTGTGCGCGATCGGCGTCGCCATCGAGATCCCGTTCGCCCAGTTGTGTCCCGGCAATCCCGGGATGTTCGACGGGAACCGCAACGTCACCGTCGGCATGTTCCACGACACATCGCCGATGTCGTCAGAGCCGCCGCCCATCCGCGTCGCCTCGTTCACCGGTCCATCCATCGAATCGATTGCCGTCGCCAGCCCGACTTCACGGCTGCCGAGTTCCTTCTGGATGCCCTTCGCCAGCACGTTGTCGGCCTCGTCCCACTTCGGCAGGCCCACCTTCTTGATGTTGTTGAACGTGACCTCGGCGATGGTCTTGTTGAAGTGACCTGACCACGCCGTCCCGATGATGTTCACCGAGTCGACCTGTGTGTCGGTCATCAACGCGGCACCCTGCGCCATCTTCTTCGCCGCCTCGAACATCGCCATGGTCCGCGTATAGTCCCGTTCGCGGAGGTAGAACCAGATCGACGCTGTCTGCGGCACCACGTTAGGCTGGTCGCCGCCGTCAGGAATCACGTAATGTGACCGCTGTGGCAGCTCGAGGTGCTCGCGCTTCATGTCCCACGCGTTCGCCATCAGCAGGACGGCATCGAGCGCGGACTTGCCACGCCACGGGGCGCCCGCCGAGTGCGCCGTCTGACCGCGGAACTTGAAGATCACCGAGATGAGCGCGTTTCCGCCGCCCTGCCCCCACGATACGCCAAGGTTGTTGCCCACATGCGTGAACAGGTTCACGTCGACGTCCTTGAATACGCCTTCGCGAACGTAGTGCGCCTTGGTCGCAACCTGCTCCTCGGCGACACCCGGCCAGAGCAGAAGCGTCCCGGGTATGCGTTCCCGTTCCATGATTTCCTTCACCACCAGCGCGGCAGCGATGTTGACCGCCTGTCCCGAGTTGTGTCCCTCACCATGCCCCGGGGCGAAGTTCACGACCGCATCGCGGAATCCCACGCCCGGCTTCTGGTTCGATTGGGGGATGCCATCGATATCAGAGCCCAGCGCGATCACCGGCTTCCCCGATCCCCAGGTCGCGGTCCACGCGGTGGGAATTCCGATGATGCCGCGCTGGATCTTGAAGCCGTTCTTCTCCAGGAGACCGGTGAGGTATTTGCTCGTTTCGAACTCCTGCATTCCGAGTTCACCATACGAGAACACCTGGTCGATGATCTCCTGAACGAGCTTTGCTCGCGCTTCGACTTTTCCCACTGCCTCGGTCTTGAGCCTCTCGAGGCGGGCGTCCTGTCCGGACGCGGGGAGCGCGACGAGAGCGAGAAGTGATGCCGATACGAAGTAGCGTAGGGTTTTCATAAGCGGTCTGGTAAAGCGTGGTTCCATCTCGGACTCATCAAAAGTGCACTGCGGTACGGCGGCTTGCGACCCGTCCTACCACGGCTCCACCGACTTCGTAAGCGTGTGTTCGAGCGGCGTAATCGGCACCACGTCGTCGGAGGACAGCCCATTTTCTGAAAATCGCGCGCGGCGGTCGTCATCCGCCTCGTGGTCATCAGCCGGCAATTCGACCGTGTCTGCCCGCCTGCCGTTGGTCACCGGCACGGCATCGCTGCCAACAACAGGTGTCGGGGAACGCGGAGGCTCCAGTCGCGTTACCGTGATGCGATTGCTCGCGCAGACGCATCGACACGACGTGGCGAGATCGATCAGGACTGATTCGTCACGATAGAGTTGCGCGACCACGTCGGCGGTTATCGGAGCCGCTTCAACCACGCGGTGGCCGGTGTGCGCCAACAGCCAGTTGGAATCCGGCATGCCCCCCGGCGCAGATGCATAACGAGCACGCTCGGCGGGAATATGCCCGTCGAGATGGCGTGGCTGTCGCGCCGCGTCGATCCCGGACTCCGTGAGGCGTGTGAACAGCGCCTCGGGGAGACAATGCACGTCGATTTCGTCGTGACGCGCACCGGGGCAGGCACCGACATAAGTGACATGCACCTGGCGCGGTTGAAAGGCCGCGCGGATGTACCGCGCCGTTGCCACCGGTGGGGACACTGTACTCACGATCGGAGTCTCGATCGCCGATCCCGCGAGATGTTCGGCCGCCAGTGGGCAGACGGCGGCAACCATTGATCCTCCGCCATTGGAGGCTCCGATGCGAGCAGCGAGATGTGCCGCGATCAGCTCTTCGCCCCAGCTCACCGGCACCACGAAATCAAATCCGGCTAACTGACAGGCCCGCGTCAGCTGCACCGGATCAACCGGCCGGGCCGCCAGCACGGCATCGGTTCCCAGAATTGCGACGTAAATCGGCCGGCCCTGATCCGCGGACATCAACTGAAGAGCTGCAAGTGAAGCACGTAACCTATGCCGCGATTCTCACAACGTCAGCCATGGACCTGCAAAGCGCTTCGCGGCTGGCTACAATTGTCGCCATGGTTGACGTTGTTGCGCTTGCTGCGGAACTGCTCGCTATCGAGTCGTCCTCGGGGAACGAAGGTCGCATTGTTGACTTCGTTTCGCGCTGGCTGATCTCCCGGGGATGGAACGTGACCGTGCAGGAGGTCACCGACCGCCGTGGAAACATCTGGGCGTCGAGGGCGGGTGGGGGAGTTACGCTTTCCACACACCTCGACACGGTGCCGCCCTACCTTCCGCCGCGCCTCGATGGCGCGCGGCTGTACGGTCGTGGGGCGTGCGACGCCAAGGGGATCGTAGCGGCCATGTTAGTCGCGGCTGACGCCCTCGCCACCGAAGGTGAGGATCGAGTCGATCTACTGTTTGTCGTCGGCGAGGAGAAGAACTCCGACGGGGCACGCGCAGCCAATCGGCTCCCGGCCACCAGCAAGTTTCTCGTCAACGGCGAGCCAACCGAGAGCAAGCTGGCCAGCGGGGCGAAAGGCTCACTCAGGGTCAAGCTCATCACGAGGGGCAAGGAAGCGCATTCCGCGTATCCGGAGCTTGGGCGTTCGGCTATCGAACCGATGCTCGAGCTGCTGCCGGGTGTAAGAAAACTCGCGCTGCCCGGCGATCCGCGGCTTGGCGAAGGAAGTGTCAACATTGGTGTTATCCGGGGTGGGACAGAAGCCAACATCATCCCCGGTGCGTGCGAGGCCGAACTCATGTTCCGCCTTACCGCCGATGTCGGCGACATGAAGAAGCTGGTCGAGAATTGGGTCGCCGGACGCGCCGAAATCATCTGGGGATCGACGATTCCCGCCCAATTCTTCCACACGTTGCCGGGCTTCGATACCGCACCGATGTCCTACACGTCGGATATCCCGCTGCTCGATCGCTGGGGCACGCCGCTGCTGTTCGGTCCCGGGTCGATTCACGTCGCCCATACCGCTGAGGAATTCATCGACGTGAATGAATTGCGCGCCGCCGTGGACGCGTATCAGCGGATTGTTCGGAGCCTTCTTTCATGAGCACGCCGATTTCATCGCAGAACCGGTGGCCCGTCGCCATCCTTGGCGCAACCGGTGCTGTCGGGCAGACGTTTATCCGCCAGCTCGCCGGTCACCCCTGGTTCCAGATTGCGGAACTGGCGGCGTCCGACCGCTCGGCGGGACGGCCATACGCCGACGCCTGTCGGTGGCTCGAGGGAACGCTGCCCGACGAATTGGCGACTCGCGTTGTCGTGCGCTGCGATCCGGCCGAGGTAAAATCGCCATTGGTCTTCTCGGCGCTCGACAGCGGTGTGGCGGGTGAAGTGGAGCAGGCGTTCGCCCGGGCTGGTCGACTCGTGTTGAGCAACGCGAAGAATCACCGCATGGACTCTGACGTGCCCCTGATGATTCCCGAGGTAAACGCTTCGCACCTGGCGCTGCTCGAGCCACAACGGCGCAACCGTGGCTGGAGTGGCGGAATCGTCACCAACGCCAATTGCGCGGCCACCGTCGCGGCGATGGCGATGGCTCCACTGCACGAAGCCTTTGGCATCTCGCGCGCGATGGTGTTCACCATGCAGGCCGTTTCCGGCGCGGGATACCCTGGTGTTGCTTCGCTGGACATCCTCGGCAACGTGATCCCTTTCATCGGTGAGGAAGAGCCAAAGGTCGAGCGCGAGCTCGGGAAGATGCTGGGATCTTTGTCGAACGGGGCAATTACCAACGCGCCGCTCACCGTGAGTGCCCATACGAACCGCGTCCCCACCGAACACGGGCACCTGGTGTGCCTGTCGCTTGGGTTCGAACGTCGGGTATCGCCCGACGAGGCGATGGAAGCGATGTGCACCTGGCGCGGGGACGATGCGGCTCGAGGCCTCCCGAGCGCTCCGGACCTTCCGCTGGTCGTGACGCGCGAGCCGGATCGGCCGCAGACTCGTCGCGACGTGCTGGCCGGTCGCGGCATGACCGTCACGGCAGGTCGCATCAGGCCCGACCCGCTGTTCGACATCAAGCTCGTGGCCCTTGGCCACAACACGATCCGTGGTGCCGCGGGAGGGTCGATCCTGAACGCGGAGTTGCTGGTCGCTCGCGGGCTGCTGCCGCCGGCATGATCGTCGCAAAGTTCGGCGGCACGTCGGTTGGTGACGCGCCGGCGATCGAACGTGCGGCCGGCATCATCCGTGACCGCGTCCCCCGCCAGCCGCTGGTCGTGGTATCGGCGTTAGGCGGCACGACCAATGCGCTGATCGCGCTGGCGGAGCAGGCGGCGTCGGGCCAGCTGATCCTGGCCATCCGGGGCGTGGAAGCATTGCGGGAGCGTCACCTCAAGGTCGCGGCTGAGCTCCTCGGCACGGATGCCGACGCGACCGACGTTATCGGCGAGCTGTCGGCGATCTTCGACGAGCTGGCGGCGCTGGCGGAGGCGCTTTCGGTTCTGGGGCATGCCACCACCCGCAGCCTCGATGCGATCGCCGCGAAGGGGGAGCTGCTGTCGTCGGTGCTGATCGTGGCGGCGTTCCTCAAGCGCGATATTCCGGCGGAGCTCATCGATCCAGGCTCGGTCATGATCACTGGTGACGAGTTCGGGAAAGCGGAACCGCGGACGGATCGGATCGCGGAACGGGCAGGGCAGGTCATCCGTCCCCTGCTGGCCGCTGGCCGCATTCCGGTTGTGGGTGGCTTTGTCGGCGCGACGGAGCACGGGATCACCACCACCCTGGGACGCGGGGGGAGCGACTACAGCGCCTCCCTCTTCGGCGCCGCGTTAGGCGCTGAGGCAATCGAGA
Source organism: Gemmatimonadaceae bacterium (assembly GCA_035646395.1). Classification (GTDB taxonomy): domain Bacteria; phylum Gemmatimonadota; class Gemmatimonadetes; order Gemmatimonadales; family Gemmatimonadaceae; genus JABWBJ01. The sequence continues at coordinate 5,507 of DASRPK010000264.1, forward strand.
TATGGACCGACGTCGACGGCATGTTGACGGCCGACCCACGGGTCGTGCCTGATGCGTTGGTGATTCAACGTATCCGGTTCGACGAAGCGAGCGAACTGGCGTCGTTTGGCGCGAAAGTCCTCCATCCGAGCACGATCGCGCCGGCAGTCCGACTCGGCATCCCCGTTTCGATTCTGAACTCGCGGCGGCCTGAGGGGCAGGGAACGCTGATCGCATTTGATGCGCCCCGCCGTGCCGTCACCGCAATTGCCGGCAAGGAAGGGGTCACGGTGGTGAAGGTGCGCTCGCCGCGGATGCTGCTGGCGCACGGGTTCCTGGCGCGCATCTTCGAGATCTTCGACCGTCACCGCACGTCGGTCGACGTCGTTGCCACGTCGGAAATCAGCGTGAGCCTTACTATAGATGATGCCCGGCACCTGGAATCTCTCGTGGTCGACCTCTCGCAACTGGGTGACGTATCCGTTGAGCGGAACCGCGGGATCGTCGCACTCGTTGGCGCCGGACTCGGCGCCGATAGCTCTGCCATGGCGCGCGCCCTTGGGGCGGTGAAGGAGATGAGGATACACATGCTTTCCTTGAGCGCGAGTGGCATCAACCTGACGATGCTCGTCGACGCCGATCAGGTACCGGCGGCAATGCGCCAGCTGCACACGGCGTTCTTCACCGGGGGAGCGACGTCGTGAAGATCGCGCTCATCGGTGACGGGAAGATGGCGCAGGTCATCGCGCCACGAGCTGTCGAACGCCGGCATACGATCACGGTGATGCTCGGTGAGGCGGACAACTCGAAAGGCGACGGCATTTCACGTGAACGGCTCGGCAATCCTGATGTTGCCATCGAGTTCACCGAGCCTGCCGCGGCTGTCGCCAATGTGCTCGCCTGTGCTCGCAATGAAATTCCGGTGGTCGTCGGAACCACGGGATGGTACGATCAGCTCGGCGACGTCCGCGCCGAGATTGAGAGGATCGGCGGCACCATGTTCTGGGCGCCTAACTTTTCCGTGGGTGTCGCCGTGTTATCCGCCGCCATCGATGCTGCCACCAGGGCATTGCGCGACGTTCCGGGGTTTGACATTCACCTCATCGAGACGCATCACGCGGCCAAGAAGGATCGGCCGTCCGGCACAGCGGCATCGCTTGCCGACGTTGCGTCAACAAACCTGAAGCGCGACGTACCGATCACCAGTGTGCGGATGGGCCATGTCCCGGGGACGCATGAGCTGGTCATCGATGCTGCGTTCGAACAACTTCGATTGGTGCATGTAGCGCGCGATCGAAGGGTATTTGCCGACGGCGCGGTGCTGGCGGCGGAGTGGTTGCAGGGGCGGAAAGGAGTGTTCACCATGAGTGACCTGCTGCAACGCACGGAGGAGATCCGATGAACGGACGCACGCTGACAGGATGCGGAACCGCCTTGGTGACGCCCTTCACGCGCGACGGAAAGATCGACGAACCGGCGCTCCGCCGTTTTGTCGAATGGCAGGTCGCTGAAGGCATTCACTTCGTGGTGCCGTGCGGCTCGACCGGTGAAGCGGCGACGATGACGCCGGCTGAACACCGTCGAGTCGTGGAGATTACCGTCGAAGCGGTAGCTGGCCGTGTGCCTGTTGTTGCCGGTGCCGGATCCAACGACACCGCGCGTGCAATCGCCACGTCAAAGGAAATGAAAGCGGCCGGTGCGACGCATCTGTTGCATGTCTCGCCGATGTACAACAAGCCGCCGCAGCGCGGGATCGCCGCACACTTTCGCACGATCTGCGACGCCGTCGACCTGCCCATCATCATCTACAACGTCCCGGGCAGGACGGGAAGCAACGTCGAGGCGCGCACCACGCTCGAACTGGCGAAGTGCGCGGAGATCGTCGGTGTGAAAGAAGCGTCGGGAAATATCGGTCAGATTGCCGATATCATTCGCGACCGCCCGACCGGCTTTTCGGTCTTGTCTGGCGACGACGCGTTGACGCTTCCGGTCATGGCCCTCGGAGGCGAAGGCGTGATCTCCGTAACGAGCAACGTCACGCCACGATTGATGGCGCAGCTGTGCGATGCCTGTGCCGCAAACGATTTCGCGACCGCGCGCACGCTGCATCGGAAGCTGCAGCCGTGGATGGCGGCGGCGTTCGCCGAGCCGAATCCCATTCCCGCAAAGGCGGCGCTCGCCATGATGGGAAAGATCCAGAACGTATTGCGCCTGCCCCTGGTCCCGTTAGGTGAAGGGAGCTACTCGGCGCTGCGTGCGGCGCTCGTTGTTGCAGGGATCGAGATGATAGATGACTGATCCCGGTCGCGGTGAACCGCAATTTGCGCCGGATCCGCCGGACCTGGTTGCCCGCGTCGAGGAACTCGCGGCGATACCGGCCGGCGAATTGCTGCCGTCCGATGTGGATCACGTCGTCTTCATGGTGCTCGATGCCCTGGAAGGCGGGAACGTTCGCGCCGCGCGCAAGGACGACAGCGGCACATGGCGCGCGGTCCACTGGGTGAAACGTGGAATTCTCCTCGCTTTCCGCGCTGGCTCTGTCGTCGACATGTCGCCGCCGGGCGGCATGCTGAAGTTCTTCGACAAGCGGACGATTCCTCCACGCCAGCTGTCGGTGTCGCACGGCGTTCGCGTCGTGCCGGGCGGATCATCGATCAGGCGCGGCGCCTATCTGGCGCCGGGCGTCGTGTGCATGCCGCCGATGTTCGTGAATGCCGGAGCGTGGGTCGGGAAGGGCACGATGATCGACTCGCATGCACTGGTGGGCTCCTGCGCGCAGATTGGCGAACGGGTGCACCTCAGTGCCGCTGCGCAAATCGGCGGTGTGCTCGAGCCGGTGAATGCCGCGCCCGTCATCATCGAGGACGACGTTGTTGTTGGCGGTAACTGCGGCGTATATGAAGGCACCGTAGTCAGGTCACGGGCGGTTCTGGCGGCGGGAACAGTTTTGACGCGCGGAACTCCGGTCTTCGATCTCGTCCACGAGACGGTGATACGCGGATCCGCGGACGCGCCACTGGAGATCCCGGCCGGCGCAGTGGTTGTGCCAGGTGCGCGTGCGGTCACCACGGGCTGGGGGAAGGAGCTTGGCTTGTCGCTCCAGACTCCGGTTATCGTGAAGTACCGTGACGAGCGCACCGACCTCTCGACGGCGCTCGAGTCATGGCTGCGATGACGATCGGGCGTGTCAGGCTTGTGGTCCGGGGCGAAGTCCGCGTTCCGGGCGACAAGTCCGTTTCGCACCGGGCGCTGATGCTCGGGTCACTGGCCCACGGTCGATCATCGGTACGCGGGGTCCTGCAGTCGGCCGATACCGAGTCGACGGCGGGTGCGCTGCGCGCGTTAGGCTGGCCAATACCTCCACTGGCGCCGGACATGACGGTGGAAGGGAGTGGGTTGTCGCACATTCCCACGCCCCTGACGCGCCTCGACCTCGGGAACTCCGGGACCAGCACGCGGCTGCTGATGGGAATTGTCGCCGGGTATCCGGTCGAGTCGACATTCACCGGGGACGAGAGCCTCAGCAAGCGCCCGATGCGGCGAGTCGCCACGCCACTCACCGAGATGGGGGCGCGGATCGAGTTCGATCGCGGCCACGACGGGCTCCCGCTCACCGTACGTGGCGGCAACCTCCATGGGCTCGATTGGAAGCTCGATACCGCGAGCGCGCAGGTGAAAAGCGCGCTGTTGATGGCGGGAGTGACGGGGCGCGTCGCGGTGGTCATTCGCGAGCCGGCACCTACCCGCGATCACACGGAGCGCATGTTGCGCTCGCAAGGCGCTGCGATCGACGTTGGTGGAGGGATCATCGTCCTCGATCCGCCGGAGCGCCTCGAGCCGCTCAATATCACCGTTCCCGGCGATCCGTCCTCCGCCGCATTTTTTGCGTGCCTGGCCGCCTTGTCCGACGCGGGGTCCATCACGATTCGCGATGTCGGCCTCAATCCCGGGCGTTGCGGGTTCATCGCCGTGCTGCGCCGGATGGGAGCCCGCATTGACGTCGTTGATCGCAACGACTCCGGCGCTGAGCCGTTAGGCGACATGGTGGTGAGGCCTGTGCACCTGACCGCGACACGAATTGACGGCGATGAAGTGCCGTCGTTGATCGACGAGCTTCCCGCGCTGGCATGCGTGGCCGCCCGGGCCCACGGTGAAACGGTCATCTCGGGCGCGGCCGAATTGCGCGTGAAGGAGAGCGACCGCATTGCGGCGGTCGTCGCCAACCTGAGAAGTGTCGGCGTTGACGTCGATGAGGCGCCTGATGGCATGCGGATCCGCGGGACGCGCGAACCGCTGAGTGGCATGATCCGGACGCACGGTGATCATCGTCTCGCGATGGCCTTTGGCATCCTCGGCGCCTCGGCCCAGGCCGAAATCGAGATCGATCATCCCGAGTGCGTCCAGGTGTCATATCCTGATTTCTGGCGGGACCTGGCGCATGTCGCCGTCTGACGGCGACAAGTTCGTCGTCGTCGCCATCGACGGTCCGGCCGCGTCAGGCAAGTCGTCGACCGCCGAGTGGGTCGCCCGGGAGCTTGGCTTCTGTCACGTCGATTCGGGCGCGTTGTATCGGGCGGCAACGGCGGCGGCATTGCGAACCGGACTTCCGCCTGAAGAATGGACACCGACAGCGGTGCTCGACGCGGCGCGCATCGTTTCACTGGCCGCCGAGGGCACGACGCTCGCGCCGCTGCTCGACGGCGCCCCCGCCGACGATGAAATCCGCAGTGCCGCAGTCACGAATGCAGTCCCGCGTGTTGCGCGCATGCAGTCGGTGCGTTCCTGGGTCAACGAACAGGTGAGACGCGTCGCAACGGAGCGGAACGTCGTCGCTGATGGCCGCGACATCGGCACCGCGGTGTTTCCCGATGCCAACGTCAAGATCTACCTGGTCGCGGACCCATGGGAGCGCGCCAAACGACGCCTGGTGCAGCACCTCAAGCGGCTACCTACCGACGAAGAGATCGCGGCGGAGACCGATCGCCTGGTCCATCGCGACGCCGCCGATACGACGCAGCTGGTGCAGGCCCGCGACGCCGTGTTGATCGATACGACGCACCTGATGCAGTCGGAGCAAGTCGCGCGGATCGTCGCCCTCGCCAAGGCCGCGACCAGGTCGAACTGAATTGGGGTCAGACACCTATTCACTTTCTGGTGAATAGGGGTCAGACACCTATTCACATTCTGGTGCGGGCCCCGATAGGTGTCTGACCCCTTGCGGGGACCATTAGGTGTCTGACCCCATCGCGGGAAGCATTAGGTGTCTGACCCCTTACGCCACCTTACGCCATTAGGTGTCTGACCCCTTACGGTTGAAGTAGCCTCCGGAACGGGCTAGCTTTACCGGCTCCCCCGCCGGACCTGCCGGCACCCGTGACACTGTCACGGGTCAACGCAACAACTCATTCTCGATTCGCGGCGAGACTCCGCGAAACCGCAACCTCATGGCTGACGAAAGCACCACGACGACTATCGACGTCGTCGCCCGCCGCAAAGAGCAGAAGGCTGTCCTTCGCCCGCTCGCCAACCGGCGCCCAGAACTCTACGACGAAGACGAGTACACATCCGTCGAGTACGAGCGGATGATGGAGCTCTACAACGGCACGCTCGCCTCGATCGACGAAGGCGAGATCGTGAAGTCAAAGGTCCTCGAGATCCGCGACAACATGGTCGTGCTCGATATCGGCTTCAAATCCGAAGGCTCGATCCCGCTCGAAGAGTTCAAGGACATGCCCGACCTCAAGCCGGGCGATGAAGTGGAAGTCCTGCTCGAGCACCTCGAAGACCAGGAAGGTTCAGTCGTCCTGTCCAAGAAGAAGGCCGACTTCATGCGGGTCTGGGAGAAGATCCGCATCTCGTACGAGACCGATCAGCCGGTGTCCGGCACGCTGGTCAAGAAGATCAAGGGCGGTGTCGTCGTCGACCTGATGGGCGTCGACGCATTCCTCCCCGGTTCGCAGATCGCGCTCCGTCGCGTGCCGAACATCGACGACCTTCTCGGCCAGAAGTTCGAGTTCAAGATCATCAAGCTCAATAAGCGCCGCCGCAACATCGTCGTCTCGCGCCGCGTGATCCTCGAGGCCGAGCGCGCGGGCAAGCGCGAGAAGCTGATGAAGGAGCTCCAGAAGGACCAGGTGCGGAAGGGCGTGGTCAAGAACATCACCGACTTCGGCGCGTTCATCGACCTCGGTGGCGTCGACGGCCTGCTCCACATCACCGACATGTCGTGGGGCCGCATCTCGCACCCGAGCGAAATGGTGCAGATCGGCATGGAGATGGACGTCAAGGTCCTCGACATCGACTGGGACCGCGAGCGCATTTCGTTAGGCCTGAAGCAGCTGCAGCCGTATCCGTGGAAGGACGTCATCGAGAAGTACCCGGTCGGCACGCGCGTCGCCGGCAAGGTCGTCTCGATCACCAACTACGGCGCGTTCATCGAGCTGGAGCCGGGCATCGAAGGCCTGGTGCACATCAGCGAGATGTCGTGGACCCGCAACGTGCGTCATCCGTCGAAGATCGTTTCGATCGGTGAGACGATCGAAGCCGTCGTGCTGAAGGTCGACCCGAACGAGGAGAAGATCTCGCTCGGCATGAAGCAAACCGAGCAGGATCCGTGGATGGTGCTGCCGCTCAAGTACCCGGTCGGCACGCGCCTCTCCGGCAAGGTCCGCAACTTGACGAGCTTCGGTGCG
>DASRPK010000265.1:0-2618 GCA_035646395.1 Gemmatimonadaceae bacterium
CAGAAGTTCCGGTTGGACGACTTCAGGCCGTACATCTATAGAACAGAGGACTACGGCCGCACGTGGACGCTCATCGTCGACGGCATTGCCATGGGCAGCCCGGTCAGATCGGTGCGCGAAGATCCGGTGAAGGACGGCGTCGCGTATGCCGGCACTGAGCATGGCCTGTACGTCACGTTTGACGCCGGGCGCCGCTGGCAGCCGATGCAGCTCAACCTGCCGATCACACCGATCGCGGACATGCGCGTTCACCGCAACGACCTGGTGGTTGCCACGCAGGGCCGGTCGATCTGGATCCTGGACGATCTCACTCCTCTGCACCAACTCGCCGATGTCGCGTCCGGCGCGAGGGCACACCTGTACAAGCCACGCGACGCTTATCGAGTGCAGATCGGCGGCGGTGGCGCCGGCGGAGTCGAAGCAGCTCCGGACCCTGCTCCCGCCGGCGCAATCATTAATTACTACCTGAGCGCGCCTGATTCTGCGATCAAGATCGAGATCCTCGACAGCCGCGGCTCGACCGTGCGGAGTTTCTCGACCGATACCGCAGCCGCGCGGCAGAACGGTGCGCCGACGTTGGCGAACAAGCGTGGCGGGAACCGACTCCTGTGGGACCTGACCTACACCGGTCCCCGCTACCCGAAGAACGCCGTCACGTGGGGTTACACGGGTGGTGTCAAGGCGCCGCCAGGTGACTACCGCGTTAGGCTGGTCGCCAATGGCGTCACGATGGAAAAGCAATTCCGCCTCCTGGCCGATCCGCGCCTTACCGGTGTCACACAGGCAGACTATGAGGAGCAATTCCGCATCGCGATGCAGGTCCGCGATTCCATTACGGCAGTGACCCAGGCGATCGAGACCATTCGCTCATTAAAGGAGCAGGCGACGCGCGCCGTCGAACAGGCTGGACGGATCGAGCGCACAGCGGAAGTCAAACCCGCGGCCGATTCGCTCGCGGGTAAACTCACCGGCGTCGAAGATGGTCTCATTCAATCGAGGAGCCAGAGCGGACAGGATCCGATCCGGTTTGCAGGCAAGCTCGACAACCAGTTCGCTGAACTTTACGGCTATGTCACCGGACCAAGTGGATACATCGCCGGCGGTGTGGAAGGTCGACCAACGCGCGGTGCAACCGAGCGCCTTGCGGATTTGCAACGCACCTGGGCGCCGCTTCGGGCACAACTGCAGGTGATCATCGATCGTGATCTGCCTGCGTTCAATGCGTTGCTGCAACGGTTGGGGCTGGGGGCGATTGTTGTCCCCCGACGGATAATCATGTAACAGGTAGCCTTGGCGTCCTTCGCGGCCTTGGCGGTTCAAGATTTGGCAAAATCCTGAACCACAGGGAACACAGAGAACACGGGTATTCATGTGCGCTTCGAGAATCGTATCGTGCAATCGGGCTTTGCTGATCGGAGTCTCTTGCTTGGCAGCCTGCTGGTCATCGGGATCGTCGCCTGTACCGCGAACGAAAGCTCCCCGGGCGGTACCGCCGGCCTGGTCACCGTTTTTGACTCCACCGCTGACACCATAACTGCTCGTGTCGACGGCCAGGTGCCTGTGTCGGCCCTGCGGTCCATGACCGTCGACATGCGTATCGCCCCCACAGTGGACGACACGTCGCTGTTCAGCGAAATCAGCGAAATCGAGGTCGATGCCGCGAATCGTGTCTGGCTGTTCGATCCCCAGTCAAAACGGCTGTTCGTGTTCGACAGTACCGGCGCACTCGTCAGGCGGATCGGGCGACAGGGTCAGGGACCTGGCGAGTTCCAGCAGGGCAACGGACTCGTCGCCCTCGCCGATTCCGGCGTCGCGTTTCTCGACGCCCAGAACGCGCGCCTGTCGTTCTTTTCGGCCAATGGAGATTTTCGCACCAGCTGGCCCATCCCGTCCGGTTTCTACACGAGCAACGGGCTGTCCATCGATTCCTCAGGGACGCTGTACCTCCGCCGTCCCGTCGGTGCAGAGCGCAAGGGAGACATCCTCGGCCGCATGGGGCTCGTTCGACTCAAGGATGGCGGTGCCTTCGGCGATTCGCTGCTTCCCGTTGACCTGCCTGTTGAGCGCGAGACGTATGTCGCCGTCAGCGCTGACGGCAATTCCCGTTCAGCCAGTTCGTTCCGGCACGCGCCTAACTACCACTGGGACTGGCATCCCCACGGTTTCTTTGTCGCAGGACACGGCGGACGGTATGAAATCGTGCTCGAGCGCAAAAACGCCAAGCCCGTCGTGATCCGGCGGACGGCGACGCCCGTGCCGTTGCTGCCTGACGAGAAAGCGGAGGAGAAAGAGTTCATCATCTGGAACATGCGCCGGACGCAACCGGCCTGGTCGTGGACCGGCGGCGACCTGCCCGACGCCAAGGCGCCGCTAACGGGAATTACGGTCACACGAGACGGCAACATCTGGGCGCGTGTTGCGACGGCGTCGGAGCGCATTCCAGCCGACGAAATGCCACCGCAGACCGAGAAAGGCCCACCGCCACGCAACTATAGAACACCAACTGTCTACGAAGTCTTCTCTCCGACCGGCCGTTTCCTCGGACGCGTCCCCATGCCGCCTCGGACAACGATGTTCCAGGCCGATGGCGATTACATCTGGGGCATCATGCGCGACGA
>DASRPK010000266.1:0-12174 GCA_035646395.1 Gemmatimonadaceae bacterium
TTCGTTGGCCCTGACGCTGCTCGTGGCGGCAGCGGTGCCAGCCATGGCCCAAGGCGAGATGTGCGCCGACTACAACAAGCCGGGGCAGGTGAAGGATGCCAACAAGACGGTTACAACGGGCGAGGTGGTCGGGAAGCCCGAGGACAAGCGGAAGGCGTACATTCGCGCCGTCACGTTGCTCACTAAAGAACCGGAAAAAGTCCGCGTGAACCAGATCGCGGCCAACCTGGTCCTGGGTCGTGCGCTGATCGACCTCGCGACACTGCCGGACATGCCGGCGAAGGTCCGTCGCGGTGATGTCGGGTTCACGATGGATCCGGACGCGACGATTGACTTGCTGGCGACGGCAGACTCGTTGCTCGATAGCGCCGAGGCGCAGAATCCCGCGTGCAAGACAGAAACCGAGGGGTGGCGCCGCGCTCCCTACAGCACGCTCGTGAACGATGCCGTCAATGCCTACAATGCGCAGCAGATCGATTCGGCCGAAGTGCTCGTGCGCCGGTCGCTCATGATCTACGACAACTACCCGGTCGCGTACTTCGGCTTCAACATCCTCGGCAACATCCAGCAGTCGAAGGACAGCATGCCAGCCGCCATCGAGTCCTTCAAGAAAGTGGCAGAGCTCATGAAGGGTGATACGAGCGTCGTCGCGGAACGGAAGACCACCATGATCCTGGTCGCTCAGTTGATGATCGACCAGAGCGAGAAGCAGGATTCGTCGGCCCGCGCGGCATCGATGAAGGAGGTGGTGACCTACCTGCAGGAGTACTTGAAGGAGTTCCCGGGTGACATGAAGGCGCAGTCGGCGATTGCGACGGCGCAGTTGAAATCCGGTGACGTCACCGCCGCGCGCCAATTGTTCGACGAGATGCTGGCGAATCCGGACAAGTACACGGACCTCAACTTGCTCGAAGCCGGCGTTGGTGCAGCACGTGCCAGCCAGAACGCCATGGCCGCGCAGCTTTTCGAAGCAGGCCTCAAGAAGAACCCGTACTCACGTGATGGCCTGTTCAATCTCGCCACCGTTTACAGCGATACCGCGCTCGGCAAGATCGATCAGATGCCGGAAATCCTGAAGCGTCTGAACGAGGTCGATCCAGAGAACCCGGACAACGCACAGCTGGCCGCGTTATACTGGCAAGCCCGCGCGAGAGCACTACGTGCGCCGGCGGAAGGGAAAGACCTTCCCGATCCCGCGGCCGTTGCTTTCAAGGCGGCGAACGACTCGTTGCTCTTCTACTACGAGCGTTTCCAGAACGCCAAGACCAAGGTGACGTTCAACCTGTTCAGCCACGATGAAGGCCGTCACGTCTTGGCGGGCGCGATCGAGAACCGTGGCGACGAAGAGAAGAGCTACACGCTGAAGTTGGAGTTCATGGACGCGACCGGCAAAGTGATCGACACGCGAGAGGTTGCGGTCGAAGGCGTACGCGGCAAGAGCAGCAAGCCGTTCCGCGTCGAGCTGACTGACAAGCCAGGCGTAGCTGCGTTCAAATACGCTCCGTTCCCTTCGTGATCCAGGTCACACATCGCGATGGTGTTTAAAGCGGCGGCGCCCGAGTAATTCGGCGCCGCCGTTTTCTTTTATCGCCATACGAAAAAAAATCCTTCGAGTAGTGACCAGTTCGTATAAATTGGGTGCGCCGACGGCGAGCCCGAGCGCGCTCAAAGTCACGAAGCGGGCCCCTGATCCATCGAAACGGAGAATTCAATGCGCCATTTTCTGGCCCTCGTGTTGCCCGTCGCGCTGTTCACCGCGTGCGACCGGGGAACGTCGATCCCTGGGTCACCTTCAGACACCGGCATTGCGCTGGCACGCTCCGGGCGCGCCAAGGACTCCCTGATCCTGGTCAAGGACTCGATTCTCGCTGAGCGGCAGCGGCAGTTGAGTCTCCAGAGCCAGATCATTGGAGATGCCACGACAAGTGCGCGTCTCGTCGCCGAAATCGAACGCGACTTGTCACGTGTTCGATCGTTGCGCGTTCCCGCGGGCGACACCACCCAGATCGAGTCCGCGATTCAGAACACGTCGACGCAACTGGCGACGGTCCAGAAGAAGGTCACCGCACTGATCAACCGGCTGAACGCCTCCGAAGCGCGGTTGCAGCGCATACGCAACGACAGCGCGTCGCACGCCACGAACGACGCGGCCACGATGCAGCAGCTCCGTGAGCACGAACAGGCAATTGCGGCATTGCGGGGCACGGTCGAGCAGCAGAGAACCGAAATTGCCATGCTGGAGCAGAAGGTGGACAGCGTCGTGCGCGCAAACGTGGTTCTCGTGAACCAGCGCGATTCAGTCATCATCGTCGCCAACACCTTCGCCGCGCGCGAGGACTCGGTCTTCGTGGTGATCGGTAACGAGCGGGACCTGACGCAAAAGGGACTGATCCGCCGCGAAGGCGGCACACTCCTCATGTTCGGCCGTGGCAAGACGCTCGTGCCAGGGCGGACCCTTGATCAGACGCAGTTCACGGTCCTCTCCAAGGAGCGCGACAAGCAGATCATGCTGCCGAGTGCGGACAAGGAATACCGCATCATCTCTCGTCAGGCACTCGAATTCACGGATCTCGCGAAGCCGCGCGACGCGATCGTGAAGGGGACGCTCACCATCACCGATAGCGAGCGGTTCTGGGCGCCGTCGAAGTACCTGATTCTCGTGGAGAAGTAGCGGAGAACGCGGAAGCAGCAGGCAGGAAGCAGGAAGCAGGGAATGAACGAAGCGTTGAACAGACATGAGGGCCCGAGCGTCAGCGCGGGCCCTCATTCTCCTTGCGTCCTGCTTCCTGCTTCCTGCTTCCGCACCGTTCAAGCCCACCATGAGGCGAGTGTACCAAAGTCCTTTCGCTTCATTGATTTCGCGGCTCGTCCCTGCTAAGATGGTTGAGCGTTGGACCAACGGGTACAACGGAATAACGGAGGGAAGGTGTGTCTGCCTTCCCTCGTTTCTCTCCTGCGGTAGACATGGTTACAGTCGCCCGAGTCCGCCCCGGCACGATCGCGGATGAGCTGGGCATTCAGCCCGGAACCGAACTGCTGGCGGTGAATGGACGCGAGGTCGACGATTTCCTGGACTGGGAATTCCTCACCGCGGACGACACGCTACTCGTACACGCGCGTACACCCGGCGGGGAGGAGCTCGAGTTCGACATCGAACGGCCGGAAGGCGAGCCCCTTGGTGTGGAGCTCGTTCCGCCCTCGGTGCGACGGTGTGCCAATCGATGCGAATTCTGCTTCATCGAGGGCCTGCCGAAAGGGCTCCGGAAGAACCTGTACATTCGCGACGATGATTATCGCCTCTCGTTTGCGTACGGAAACTTTGCGACACTATCGAACCTGAAGGAACGCGACGAGCGACGCATCATCGAATACCGTCTTTCGCCCCTGTACGTCTCGGTGCACGCGACGCCGTGGGGGGCGCGCAAGGTCCTGCTCAATAATCCGCGCGTTCCGAACATCGTCGAGCAGCTGACACGCCTGTCGCAACAGGGAATCCAGTTCCACTGCCAGATGGTGATCGTGCCCGGGTTGAATGACGGCGACGTGCTCGAGCAATCGCTGCAGGACCTCTGGGACCTGGGCGATGCCGTCATCACCGTCGCGGTCGTGCCGGTCGGTTTGACCCAGTTCAACCATCTCTTCACGGGCGAATCGATGGATCGCGAGAACGCGGCGCGATTGCTCGAGGCGGTCGGACGCTGGGGAGATCGTGCACGCATCGAGCGCGACAAGCGTTGGGTCTTCGGATCCGACGAGTTGTACCTGCTCTCGGATGTGCCGCTGCCTGACGCGGAGTACTACGAGGACTTTCCACAGATCGAGAACGGGGTCGGCGCGGTGGCCTCGTTGCGCCTGCGCCTGCATGAAGGCATCGAATCGCTTCCGGCATTGCCCGGCCGCCGCATCGGTGTGGTCACCGGCACGGCGATGGCGCCACTGATGGGTGACCTGGTGCGGCAGCTTGAACAGCAAACGGGGGCGCAGTTCGAGGTGATCCGCGCCGAGAATTCGCTGTTCGGATCTGGCGTGACCACGGCGGGGCTCCTGGTTGGCGCTGATATGCGCCGTGAACTCGGCGGACGCACGGATCTCGACCTGGTACTGATCCCGGCCGAGTCCATCAACGACGACGGATTGTTCCTCGACGACGATTCGTTCGACGCGTTGCGGAGCGCACTCCCAATGCCGGTGCTCGCGTCATACGACTTCGTCGACGTCCTCACCGGCGACGTGGACGAGATCATGGCGGGGGCGGGGGCGGCATGAGCACACCAGTCGTGGCGTTGGTCGGCAGGCCTAACGTGGGAAAGTCGATGCTGTTCAACCGGATCGTCGGTCACGATACGGCCATCGTCAGCGAAGAGGCGGGCACGACCCGCGATCGTCACTTTGCCCGCGCCGAGTGGCAGGGGCGCGATTTCTTCCTCGTCGACACGGGTGGAATCATGGAGGACACCCGTGCGCCGATAGACGCCGCCATCCGGCACCAGGTGCAGCAGGCGATCGACGAGGCCGACCTGTTGCTCCTGGTGGTTGATGGCAAAGGTGGTCTACACCCGATCGATCATCGCGTCGCCGAGATCATTCGCGACGCGGGAAAGCCGTTCATCGTCGTCGTGAACAAGGTGGACGACCCTTCGGATCCCGCATGGTACGAGTTCTTCGAGCTTGGCGCCGGAGATCCCATGCCGGTGTCGGCAATGAACGGCAAACAGTCGGGCGACCTGCTCGACGCCGTGGTCAGCCGGATTCCCGAGGTCGAGGCCGAGCAGCCTGACGCGCTCCGGGTGGCGGTCATCGGCAGACCTAACGTCGGCAAGTCCTCATTCGTGAACCGGCTTCTCGGTGAGGAACGGCTGGTGGTGGCCGCCGAAGCCGGCACGACGCGCGACGCGATCGACGCGATGATGAAGTACCACGGGCGCGAAGTGGTCTTTGTCGACACCGCCGGATTGCGCCGCCAATCACGCATCGACGACGGGGTCGAGTTCTACTCGGCGCTCCGTACCCGGCGCGCCATCGAACGTGCGGATCTCTGTTGCCTCATGGTCGATGCCACCGAGGGCCTGCATAACCAGGATCTGAAGATCGCCGCTTTGGCGTGGGAATCCGGCCGGGGCTTGATTGTCATCGTGAACAAGTGGGACCTGTACGAAAAGAACGACAAGAGCGCACCCCACTTCGAGAAGGAGTGTCGCGAGAAGGCGCCATTCCTCGCTTTCGTCCCGTTTCTGTTCACGTCAGCAAAGACCGGCCTCAGGGTGACCAAGGCGCTCGACGTGATTCTCGAGGTCGCGGCCGAGCGCACGAAGCGCATCACGACGTCCGAGGTGAACGAGCGGCTCGGCGAACTGATCGCCCGTCAGCAGCCGGCGCAGGCCGCGGGCCGTGACGTGAGGTTGATGTACGCGACGCAGGTGGACGTCGCGCCACCGACGTTTGCGGTGTTCGGGAATCACCCGGATCTCGTGCAGGAGCACTACGTCCGGTACCTGCATAACGGGTTCCGGGAATCGTGGGGCTTCAAGGGGAATCCGGTGCGCATCGTGCTTCGCCGAAAAGCCGCCTGATGCTCGCCGTGGTCGCCGTCCTCGCCTCGTACGTCATAGGCTCGATTCCCTGGGCCTACCTGGCGGGACGCTGGCTCAAGGGCGTAGACCTCCGGACCTACGGCTCCGGAAACCTCGGCACCACCAACGTGCTCCGTCTGCTTGGAGCACCCGCCGCGATCATCGTCTATGCGCTCGATGCCGCAAAGGGCTTCCTGCCGGTGCTGCTATTCCCCGCCATCTTCAACTTTGCGCCGCACGGAGGATGGGCGATCGCCTGTGGGATGGCGGCCATCATGGGGCATGTGAAGCCCCTGTTCCTGCTGTTCAATGGCGGAGGGAAGGGTGTCGCGACCGCGTCGGGCGTCTTCTTTGCCCTCACGCCGCTGGCAACGTTTGCGTCGCTCGCGTTCTTCCTGCTGCTGCTGTTCACCACCCGCACCATGTCGCTGGCGTCGCTCACGGGCGCCGCGGTCCTCCCCATCGGGGTCGCGCTCACCCATGGCGTGAAGAGCCTCGTGTTCGGCGTGGCGTTAGGCGTCGCGGCATTCGTCTACTGGACGCACCGGGCGAACATCGGCCGGTTGCGCCGCGGTGAGGAGCCAAAGCTTTCGTTCCGCCGCACGCCCAAGGACGCGGGGGCCGTCGACGGCCTCTCGCCGCAGGGAAGGGCCTGATGCGGTGTGCCGTCGTGGGCGGGGGAGCGTGGGGAACCGCACTATCCGACCTGCTGGCGCGGGCCGGCCACGATGTGACGGTCTGGGCCCGCGAGCCCGACGTCGTCGAACACATCAACGAATCGCACGCGAACCCGCGCTTCCTGGCGGGCGTTGTGCTCGACCGGAATGTGCGCGCTTCCGCTGACCTGTGCGGTGCAGTCAAGGGCGCGGACCTGGTGGTGCACGCGTCGCCGTCGCACGTGCTGCGCGAGGTTGTGCGTGCGGCAGCCGCGGGGGTGTCGCGAGACGCCATCCAGACCATTGCCACGAAGGGGATTGAGCCGGACTCGCTTCTTCTCATGGGCGACGTCGTGTCCGCCGAACTGCCGGGCCGTCCTGTGGTTGCGCTGTCGGGACCGAGCTTTGCCATCGAAGTCGCGCGTCGTCAGCCGACGGCCGTTGTCGCGGCGAGCGAAAACGCCGATGCGTCGGCCGCGGTGCAACGGGTATTCAGCACGTCCACGTTCCGCGTCTACACCACGGACGACCTTCGTGGAGTGGAGGTGGCGGGCGCTGTCAAGAACGTGATGGCGGTGGCCACCGGGATCGCTGAAGGGCTGGGACTCGGGCTCAATTCGCGGGCCGCGCTCATCACCCGCGGGCTGGCGGAAACGACGCGGCTGGGTGTCGCGTTAGGCGCGCGGCAGGAAACCTTCGCGGGGCTGGCCGGGATGGGCGACCTCGTGCTCACCTGCACCGGCGCCCTGAGCCGCAACCGGGCCGTGGGCGTCGAAGTCGGAAAGGGACGTTCGCTGCAGGAAATCCTGACCGGCACCGAAACCATCGCTGAAGGCGTTCGCAACGCCCGGAGTACCGTCGCCCTGGCCGCACGCGTTGCGGTGACGATGCCGATCGCGGAAGCCGTACATCGCGTGCTGTTCGAATCGCAACCACCCGCCGAAGCCATTGCGGGACTGATGCAGCGTGAACTCAGAGCGGAGCGGGACGAATGACGGAAAAGGCCATCCAGGAGTTCTTCTCCATTGGCGAGGTCTGCGAGCTGACCGGGTTGAAGCAACACGTGCTCCGGTATTGGGAGAGCCAGTTCCGCTTTCTCAATCCGGCCAAGAACCGGTCCGGGAATCGCGTCTACCAGCGCAAGGAGATCGAGCTCATCCAGTACGTGAAGCATCTCCTGTACACCGAGAAGTACACCATCGAAGGAGCGCGACAGAAGATCGACGAGCACCGCAAGGATGGAGCACTCCGCGCCGAAGCGCGTGGCGCGCTGTCAGCCGAAACCATTGCCGATGTCGAACGACAGGTCGCTGACCTGCTCGCCGTGCTCGAACGCACCAAGGCAGTGCCTGACAAGAACGAGGCAGCCGAGGAACGAGCGTAAGTGCGGATCCTGTGCACCAACGATGACGGCATTCTGGCTTATGGCCTCGAGTGCCTGGTCCGCGCCGCGCGCGAAATCGGCGACGTCACGATCGTCGCGCCCGACCGCGAGCAAAGCGCCACCAGTCACTCGCTGACGCTGCATCATCCGCTGCGACCGGTGGCGAGGGGACCGAAGCGGTTCCAGGTGGACGGCACTCCCACCGACTGTGTCATGCTCGCGGTCGAGGCGCTGATGCCGGAGCGACCCGATTTCGTGCTGAGCGGCATCAACCATGGGCAGAACATGGGTGAAGACGTCCTGTACTCGGGGACGGTGGCGGCCGCGATGGAAGGATTGGCGTTAGGCATCCCGTCGATCGCGATCTCATTTGCCGGTGGCGACCTCCGCGCCGACGTCTCCCGGCTCGATGAGCAGGTCGGGGTGCTGGTGCCGCTCCTGCGACACCTGACGAGCCTCACACCGTTTCCGGCCGATACCCTCTTCAACATCAACCTGCCGCCGGTGCCGCCGAGTGAGCAGAAGGGTGTGCGCCTGACGCGACTCGGGCGGCGGGTCTACTCGAATTCCATTCAACCGATGCGTGACCCATGGGGTCGCGAGATCTACTGGATTGGTGGTGGTGAAATCTCATGGCAGGGAAGCGACGATTCCGACTTCCAGGCCATCCGCGATTCCTGTGTGTCGGTCACGCCGTTGCACCTCGACCTGACACACCGCGACGTACTCGACACGAGGGAGCTCTGGTGGCAGGCCCCGTGATCCCCGAGTTCCGCGGCGCACGCCGCCGCCTCGTCGAGACACTTCAGGATAACGGCATCTCCGACCTCGCCGTCCTCCATGCGTTCGAGCAGACGCCGCGACACCTCTTCGTGCCGAGTGGGGTGCGCCATCGCGCCTACGAGGACAGCGCGCTCCCCATCGGAAGCGGACAGACCATCTCGCAACCTTCCGTGCATGCGCGGTACCTGCAACTCCTCAAGCTCACCGGCAATGAGAAGGTTCTCGAGGTTGGGACGGGATCGGGATACCAGACGGTCCTGTTGAGCTACCTGGCCGCTCGTGTCTTCTCGATAGAGCTCGTACCCGAACTGCTCGAGCGAGCCCGCGAAGTCATCGCCGCGTGTGGTGTGCGAAACGTGTCACTGATGCTTGGTGACGGAACGCTCGGTTGGCGCCAGCACGCGCCGTACGACGCCATCCTTGTTTCGGCCGCAGCGCCGGACACACCGCGACCGCTGCTGGAGCAGTTGGTAGACGGGGGCCGGCTCATCGTGCCGCTGGGGGGGATGGATGAACAGATGCTGGCCATGGTGACCCGCCACGGCGATACGTACGAGCGCCGTGACATCGCTCCTGTCAGGTTCGTCCCGCTCTGGGGGACACATGGATGGTCCGGCTAAGCTGAGGGGGCCGCATCCGCAGTCCCGACTGAGAGGCTGCCATGTCGGACAAATCGAAAAACGTCGGCACCCCGCGACTGGGACCACGACCCTTCGTCGGCGGACGCCCGGTCGAGCGTGACGCTGAACCTCGAACATTTTCGTACGTGCCGGCGAGGCCATTTTCATTCAAGGGCGCGTCGCGAAAACTGGAACCGGTAACGTCTACCGGCTCCATGTCCATTGCGACTCCCCAGAAATCGCCGACGCCGCTGTGGACCGTAGCGATCTACGAGCCCGGGCTCGAACATGTCACCCCGCGTGAGCCGGTTGCGGCGCGTTCGCAGACGGACGACATCGTCGAGGCCAGCCTTGCCCTGGCCGATGACGTCCGAGAGGCGCAGCGACACGCCTCGAGCCTCACAGCCGCCGATACCCTCGAGATCATAGCGCGCCGCTTGCGTCGCGGCGAAATTCTGCTGCTGCCCGGTGCTTCCGTGCAGACCGAAGCTTCCGTCGTTTCCTCCGTGCTGGCTGCGCTGCTCGGAGGTCGTCGCTAACTACCTCGAACATGGCGGCCATTCACCTGAGAGTTGTCGGAAGGGTTCAGGGGGTGGGCTTCCGCTGGTTCGTGCGTCAGCAGGCGGTGAGGCTTGGCGTCTCGGGTTGGGTGAAAAACACCGACTCCGGCGATGTTGAAGTGGCGGCGAGCGGCGATGAGGCGAAGCTCGGGTTACTGGAAGCCGCGGTGAGCCGCGGTCCTGCCGGCGCCAGTGTCCAGCAGGTCGAGCGCGTCCCGCCTCCGACCGCGACCACGTATCCAACACCCTTCAGGATCGAGCGATGACTGACGCTCTGCGTGCGCTCATTCGGGACGTGCCCGATTATCCACGGCCCGGAATCATGTTCAAGGACATCACGCCACTCCTGGGCGATCCACGATCCTATCGCGCCGCGTGCGAAGCGATGGCGGAATCGTATCGTGGCGACGGCGTTACGCATGTGGCCGCGATCGAGAGCCGCGGATTCCTGTTCGGCGCTCCCGTCGCCATCTCGTTGAACGCGGCCGTCGTTCCAATACGCAAACGCGGCAAACTTCCGTACCACGCCGAGTTCGAGGAGTACGAGCTCGAGTACGGGACCGACGCGCTGGAGATGCATGTGGATGCGCTCCCTGCAGGCGCGCGTGTGCTGATCGTGGATGACGTGCTCGCCACCGGCGGGACGGCGGCGGCGGCAGTCCGCCTCGTCGAGCGCCTGCAAGGCCACGTGGTGGGATGTTCCTTCCTCATCCGCCTAACGTTTCTCAACGGCCTCGAGAAAGTGGCAGAGAAAAAGGTCTCGACCATCATCGCGTTCGACTGACTCAGTTAAAAGAGTTGAAGAGTTGAAGAGTTGAAGAGCGCAAAGCGCAAAGAGGGCTCGGGGCCCCGTACTTGGCACTTTCTGCCCTTGCCGCGGCTTCAAGTATCTGCCTTGCGACACCAAAAGGCGCCGCGTAGTGTCTCCAGTACGCCAAGAGCAACACGGCACTCGGTGACGCTGCGGCCAGCGGACGCGAGTTGAGGCTGATCCCCATAGTCGAAACCATGTCCACCCAGTCAGCGTCGTGTCGCGTTACGAATGACAGCACCGATTGATCCGCTGGAGGACTCGCTCCGTGAGGCGCTGGGTCCGGCGTACGAAATAGAAAGCGAACTCAGTGGCGGCGGGATGAGCCGCGTGTTTGTCGCCACGGAACGGGCGCTCAACCGCAAAGTCGTCGTCAAAGTCCTGCCACCTGACGTGGCGGCCGGCGTCAACCGTGAACGATTCCGGCGCGAAATCCAGTTGGCGGCGCAGTTGCAGCACCCGCACATCGTGCCACTGCTGGCGGCAGGCGATACGGGCGGCCTGCTGTACTACACGATGCCGTTCATCGAGGGCGAATCCCTCAAGCACGCGTTGGCCAATGGCACCCGCTTCAGCCCTCGGGAAGTCGTCGGCATCCTGCTCGATATCGTGGACGCGCTGGCCTATGCGCACGCACGAGGCGTAATCCATCGCGATGTAAAACCGGCGAATGTGCTGCGCAGCGGTGTGCACGCGGTCGTGGCCGACTTTGGCGTCGCCAAAGCACTCTCCGCGTCGCTCCCAGCCGTGGGAATGACGACGAGCGGGATGGCGATCGGGACGCCGCAATACATGGCGCCCGAGCAGCTCGCCGGTGATCCGGCCGCCGACCACCGCATGGACATCTATGCCGTCGGGCTACTCGGCTACGAACTCCTGACCGGGTCGCCGACATTCGCCGAGCAATCACCGCAGGCGACACTGGCGGCCCAGCTCACGCGTAATCCCGAGCCGTTGGCGCTGCGACGGCCGGATGTGCCGGAGGCGCTCTCCAGTCTCCTGATGCGGTGCCTGGCGAAAGAGCCGGCGAGTCGGCCCGCGACGGCGCAGGTCGTTCGCGCCGAGCTGGATGAAATCGTCCTGCCGTCGGGTGATTATCCACCGCCGAAACGTGCCGCGGGGCGGCGGCACCCGTTAGGCGTGCCGCTCATGGTGGCGACCGGACTCGCCGTCGTCGCGGTGGTGGCAGTCCTCGCGAGCCGGCAGGACGACGCACCCGCCGCCGATTTTAAGACTCCGCCCGCAACATCCTCCAGCGGCGCCGCTCCGGTGCCTGATTCCACGGTGGTGCGTGCTCCAGCACCGGTGGTCACAACTCCTCCAGCGCCGCCACCGGCGCGGCCGGCCACGGACTCGTCAGGCGGGAGACAATCGACGCCACCAGCGTCGCGCGCGACCAGCAGCACGGCACGGCGATCGGGGGCACCGCGAACGCGGACGGCCCTCGATTCCATTGCGGACCTTGCGCTTCTCCTCAAGGCCCAGTCGCCGGCTGATCCGGTCGTACGCCCTCCATCTCCCAATTCGGTTTCGCAGGCCGCATTCGAGGAACGGCGAAACAACATGGGACCGAAACGAAAGGCGCTGCTCGTCGCCGAATCGGATTCGGTGAGCCGCGCGGTGTCAGCTCGTGTCGCGCGCCTGCTCGACAATGACCGCTACACGGTTGTGGTGTCTGACGCAGGGCAGGGGAGCTCGAGCCAGGAAGGACTGGATTCACTCGCTGCCGCCGGCGGTCATGACCTCGTCCTCGCCTTTCAGGCGCCGTTGCGACGCGACAGCTCCCATGT
>DASRPK010000267.1:0-6125 GCA_035646395.1 Gemmatimonadaceae bacterium
TCGGGCTTCCCGACCACCTCGCCCGTTGTAACCGTCTTGTTGGCATCCTTCACCTGCCCCGGCTTGTTGTAGTCGGCGCACATCTCGCCTTGGGCCATGGCTGGCACCGCTGCCGCCACGAGCAGCGTCAGGGCCAACGAAGCAGAACGTATTGCACTCATTATCGATCTCCTCACGATGAAACCGCGCCGGTGCGCGGGGTTGGTACCCTCGGCGTTACTCTTGCTCCGCCGCGGCAAGCGCCAGTGAAGTGACGTCGCCAAGCGACCGGCCGGTCGCCCGTGACACCACCTGAACATCTTCGTACTCAGGCTTTCCACGCTGGCCGCCGCCAGGCAGGGTCGCCACCTTCACGCGCACGGAGTGGCCTAACACATCCACCGTGCGCTGTTCGCGGCGCAATGCACGCCGCTCCACGACGGTCCGTCGAACACCGAGCGTCGTCGTAGCCGCAAATAACTCCTCTTCCAGCCTGCGAGCCAGCGCAGGCCTGGTCAGTACCTCGAGCCGCACTCCCATCCGACCTTTCTTCATCTGCACCGCGGTAGTGGTCACATCGAGTGCGCCTAACTCGCGCAATCGTTCCGATGCATTGGCCACATGTTCGGCCGACATGTCATCGAGGTCCGTGGCCAACCACTCGAGATACTCAACGTCACCGCCCACATCAGCGCTCTCCGCCAACACGATGCGCAACGCGTTCGGCCGGTTCTGAAACTGCTTTGTCCCCGCTCCATACCCGGAGCGCAGTGGTACGTGCGCTGGGGGAGCGCCCAGGGACAACACGCGTACCAGCGCCGCCCCCGTCGGCGTCACCAGTTCGCCGGATCCTTCCGGGCCTGGGCGCACGGCCTGGCCTTCCAGGAGCCGAAGAGTCGCGGGCGCCGGAACGGGTAGCACGCCATGAGCCGTGTTGACGGAACCGTCTCCCAAGGCAATCACGCCACAGTAAACGCGTGAGACACCGAGTTCGCTTAATCCCCAGATCGCCCCAACCACGTCGAGGATCGCATCGACCGCGCCCACCTCGTGCAGGTGCACCCGGTCGACGGTCGTGCCATGCATTTCAGCCTCTACCTCGGCGATTGCCGTAAAAGCTGAGTCCGCCTTTTCCTTAACCGCCGCAGGCGCGTCGGACCTCGAGACAATCTCACGGATGTGCTTGAGGTGACGCCCGTGCGGCTGTGGCGGGATGTCAAAATCAACCTTCATGCACGCGATTCCCGCTCGCATGACCGAGTCGACTCGAACCCCAATTCCCTCCAGTCCCAGGCGTTCAGGCAGCGCCTGAAGCCACTCCGGCTCCAGACCGACGCCCACAAGAGCGCCTAAGGTCATGTCGCCGGAAATACCGGAAAACGGGTCGAGAATCGCGATAGTCACGGGCCTGAAATTACACGCCCCGAACGGTTGGGTGCCAGCGGATAGTGTTCTGGCTACGAGCGATACGACGCTCCACTTCCCGTGTTGTAGAGGACCACCTGACACGCCGGGTCCAGTCGTCCCTGGACCACGAGGTCGATCAGCACGGCGAGACCACACCCACCCTCGGGAGCTGCATCGATTCCGGTCAGTGAGGCGATCATTTTCGTGGCTGCGACTATCGCCTCTTCTGAAGCAGATGCGGCTTCTCCCGAGGTCTCTCGGATCGCGCGAAGCACGAGGCGATCGCCGAGAGGCCCGGGTACGCGAAGACCGGCGGCGTGCGTCTGCGGATTGGGCCACGGTGTGGCGCGATCCAGGCCTTCGCGATGTGCCTTCACGATCGGTGCGCACCCGTCCGCCTGGGCGACCACGATTCGCGGCGACTTGTCCGTGATCCAGCCCCACGCGCGCATTTCATCGAATGCCTTCCAGATCCCGATCACACCTTCGCCTCCGCCAGTCGGGTAGACCACGGCATCAGGCAGGCGCCAGTCCAGTTGCTCCGCGAGTTCGAGACCGAGCGTCTTGTTCCCTTCGACACGATATGGTTCACGCAACGTCGCGACGTTGAAGTAGCCGCTCTCTTTCGCGAACTCCACCGCGCGCTTCCCTGCATCGCCGATGTGACCATCGATGGTCACGAGTTCGACTCCCATCGCGCGGATCGTATCGAGAATCGGTCGCGGTGTGGTGGCCGGCGCATACACGCGCACGGGAACACCGGCGGCGGCGCCGTACGCCGCGAGCGCGGCCCCGGCATTGCCGGCCGTGGGCACGACGAGACCCTTCACCCCCCGGGCTCTCGCGCGCGTGACGGCCGCCGCAAGCCCTCGCGCCTTGAACGACGCCGTCGGGTTCACCCCTTCATCCTTCACCCACAGCCGTCGCACGCCGGCGTGCCGCGCCAGCGCCGGCGACTCGATGAGGGGGGTCATGCCTTCGCCAAGACAGACCGGAGCCTCGTCTTCGCCTAACGGCAATGCCGCGGCGTACCGCCAGAGATCCCATCGGGCGAGGATCCGGTCGCGGGATGGCGGCGACGACGTGAAGCGGACGAGGAACGGCTGGCCACAGTCGGCGCACAGGCCAACGCCGGCATCCTGGGGCTCTTCGCGGCCACAGGATGAGCAGGTCAGGATCCAGGTGGTCACAGGTCGGGAGTCGGGTTGTCGTTAGGTCCGCTGACGGCGACCGGGTCGGCGACGGCGGGAGTGGGAGGCGTCACTGGAACCGGTGTGTCCTCCCGCAATGCATCGAGCAATCTGGTGGCGCTCGCAATCGAAAACCCGGGCAGCTCCGCGATGGCCCCGGGAGTGGCGGCCCGGACGCCTTCGAGCGAACCGAACGCGGTCAGTAACGCCCGGCGTCGTTTCGGTCCAATCCCTGGTAGTTCGAGGAGTTGCGATGTCACGGTGCGTGCGGCCCGGCGTGTCCGGTTGAACGTGATCGCAAACCGATGGGCTTCGTCACGCGCCTGCTGGAGCAGACGGAGCGCCGTCGACCGCCGCGGAAGTCGCAGCGACTCCAACCGGCCGGGAATAAAGACCTCCTCGTCCTTCTTCGCGAGGCTGATCAGCGGCAATTCGAGTGGAAGATCGGCGAGGGCCGACTGCGCCGCCGACAGCTGGCCGCGTCCGCCGTCCACGACGACGAGATCGGGAAGCGGTTTTTCCTCCTCGATCCGACGCCTGAAGTAGCGGCTGACCACCTCACGCATAGATGCGAAATCGTCCGCTCCTTCCACTGTCTTGATGCGGAACTTCCGGTACTCGCCGCGTCGCGGCCGCCCGTTCTCGAACCAGACGCACGAGGCGACCGTATCGACGCCGTGGTTCGTCGAGATGTCGAAGCAGACCAGGCTGCGTGGCACTCGCGTCAGCCCAAGCTCGCGCTGCAGCTCGTAGACGGGATTCGTGGCGCGTTCCTCGGCTTCCGACGACGCCAGCTTGAACTCCTCGAGCAGGTGGCGTGCATTTTGTTCCGCGAGATCCAGCAACTCACGACGGGGGCCGCGCTGTGGAATCCGGATTTTCGTGCCCGTGAGGGATTCTTCGAGCAGCGGTCGATCGTCGAAGTCGAGTGGAATGAGCAGCTCGGGCGCGCGATCACTCGTTATGTGGTAGGGACCGGCCAGGAACGCGGCGAGGATCGCGCCGTCGGTCTCACCCTCCACGTGCTCGAGGAATCGCTGGTCCCGCGCCAGCAACTTCCCTCCACGGATGCGGAGCACCACAACGCAGGCATCATCCCCGTCGCGGGCGAAGCCCACCACGTCCTGGTCACCACCTTCGACGCGCAGGACGACGGTGGGCTCCTCCATCTGCTCGAGGTGCCGCAGCGCGTCGCGCAGTTCGGCCGCGCGCTCATAGTCCATTGCATCGGACGCCGCCTGCATCCGCTGCTTGACCCGCCGGATCACCTCCGCGGTCCTTCCCTCGAGGAACAACAGGACTTCGTCGATCATCGATCGGTACGACACCGCCGTCTGCAGGCCCACACAGGGCGCCAGGCACCGCCCGATGTGATAATCGAGGCACGGGCGTTCCGGCGCATCGTCAGGCAGGTCGTAGTGGCACGATCGCACGGTGAAGATGCGATTCACGACGTTCAACGCCCGTCGCATCGCTCCCACATCGGTGTACGGCCCGAAGTACCGGGAGCCGTCATCGATCCAGCGCCGGGTGACGATCACGCGGGGAAACGTCTCGGCGACCGTCACCTTGATGTACGGATAGGACTTGTCGTCCCTGAGCTGGATGTTGAAGCGGGGCCGATGCTCCTTGATCAGCGTGTTCTCGAGGATCAGCGCGTGCGCCTCGTCAGGCACGACGATCGTGTCCACGTCCTCGATGAGGCGTACCAGTGCCTGCGTCTTGACGCTTTCCGCCAGGTCAGAGGCGAAGTAGCTCCGGACGCGAGACCGGAGGCGTTTCGCCTTCCCGACGTACAGCACCTTCCCTTCGGCGTCCTTCCACAGATAGACACCCGGAGTCTCGGGCAGGTGCGGCACCTTGGCCAGCACGCGGCTCGGCGCCTGGCGCACGCCTAACGCCTCCTCCGCCGGAATACGCGCTGATGCAACGCGACTGCCTCGGGAATCGCCGCCTTCCAGGTCACCAGCCAGTACGTCATGCCATAGATACCCAGCACGAGGCCGGTTCGTACCAGCATCGGCGCGTCGGCGTTGACCCAGCGCGCGCCCCATGCCAGCGCGGCGGCCAGCAGTGCGGCGCCCCAGAGCACGAGCCGGACACGAGGGTCGAGGTCGACCGGGCCCAGTCGTCGCCTGAGGGCATTGCGGAGCAGCGCAAATTCCACCCAACCGGCCAGCCCAGCGGCGATCGTTATGCCGGCCACACCCCACTTCGGATCGATGCCGAGCACTCGCGGACCGAACACCGCGAACGTCGCGCCGAGGGTGACGGAGATAGCCACACGAAGCAACGCGAACCGCATCGGCGTGCGGGTGTCGTGAAGGGCGTAGAAGGCCGAGGAGTACAAACGGCCGAGCGTGGTCGCGACCAGCCCGACCGCGGCCCCTGCCAACACCCCCCACACCCAGCGTGCTTCCGCGAGCCCGAACCGGCCGCCGCCATACACCAGTTCCGCTATTTGGTCGCCGAGCGCTACGAATGCGACGGCGGAGGGAATGACAAAAAACGCAATGCGTCGCAGCCCTTCTAACATCCGGGATCGCAGTCTGGCGGCAATTTCCTTTTCGTGCCCCACAAGGCTGGCCATGGCCGGCAATTCGGCGGCCGAGACGGCCATCCCGAACAGGCTGACCGGAAGTCCGTAAAGCAACTGGGCGTAATTGAGCGTGACCTGCGCACCAGTCCCCAGGATCGGTAACGACGCGATCATCGTGTCGATGAATCCGCTCAACTGCGTCACACCGCGACCGAGAAACACCGGCACGAAGTTTCGGACAACTGTGCTGATGTGCGCGCGATGGCGTTGCCAGCCCCAGCGGAACTGCCCGAGCACTGACATCACGCCCGGCCATTGCACAGCGAGTTGCAGAAAACATCCGGCCACCGAACCCCAGGCCAGCCAATACACGAGCGTACTCTGGTCCGTCCGTCCCCCGAAATAGAGCAAGGTGCCGATCATCGCCACATTCCAGAACGCGGCCGATGCGTAGGCGAGGAAGAATCGCCCGTGTGCGTTCAGCACGCCGAGGCACCACGCGGAAATCACGAGCAGACCTGCGCCCGGGAACAGGATGCGCACCAGTCGCGTGGTCAGCGCGAGCTTCTCGCCGGAGTACCCGACGGTGAAGAGGGCCGTGATCTGCGGCGCGAACAGGACGCCGAGCATAACGATGATCGCCGTGACGAGCGTCAACAGGGCGAGCACCGCACTGGCCAGCTCCTGCCGTCCCTCGTGTTCCCCGCGCGTCTTGAGGCCCGAGTACACGGGAATCATCGACGCGGACAACACGCCCTCGCCGAGCAGGTTTTGCAGCATGTTCGGGATCCTGAACGCGGCCGCGAACGCGTCGGCGGCGTCCGACGTTCCGAGAAAAAACGCGAAGACGCGCTGCCTGACGAGTCCCAGCAGCCGGCTGATGGCGATGCCCGCCCCTACGAGCGACGCGGCCCGGCCACCGGACATTCCCTGGGGAGGGATCGGCGGACCCGCGCCATCCGGCGGCGTTTCCGCGGTCACAACGCGATGGCGGGCGCGGGCGCTGAAGC
>DASRPK010000268.1:0-6083 GCA_035646395.1 Gemmatimonadaceae bacterium
AACGGACGGCTCTACGATGGCAACACATTGGACGAGACGTATCCGAGGCAGCGTAAGGCTGAAACGGTCCCTGGAACGCCGGTCACGCCCAGGACTGCGGCTGGCATTCGTCCATAGGCGCACGGATTTCAAAATTCATAAAACATTGAACCGCAAAGGACGCCAAGAACGCCAAGGACTGAATGAACGTATCCTTGGCGCCCTTCGCGTCCTTTGCGGTACAGCTGTTTTTGTTTTGCTCTAGAAGATGAGCCGCACCACATCCACGATCAGGTCGCCGGCGTCTACCAGGAGCACAACGTCGCCGGCGACGATCCAGAGCGATTCGGCGCGAGCGGGCAGAAGATCAATGAGATCGTCGGGGACGCGAGTCTTCGCGATCCCCGGTGGCAGCGGCTTCCCGCGCGCCAGGTTTTTCGCGATACCCGGTGGCAGCGACTTCAGCTTGCCCGATTGCGCCGAGTAGTACTCGCGAATGATCCGGATTTCGAGATCGGTCCCGGGGCCCTTCACCTTGGCGTTGGACACCTGAACCTCGGACACCGGCTTGCCGCGACCTTTTCCCTGAGCGTCCGCGCTCGCGCCCGTGAGGGCGAGCAGCAGGACGGCTAATGCGCTGATTTGTCTGATCATAGAGTTTGAGCCTCCGCACTCGATACCACCGGGAACACGATCAGGTCCACTAACCGGTCAAAAGCGTGGGCTGCGTCACCGGTGACTTGTGAGGCGTTGGGCGCTAGCATAGACACGCGCCGTCGCCAGGAGAGCTCAACCGCAATGATCATTGCAACTTGCGGCTCAACCGATTGCCGCACCGGAATGCGTTAGGTGCCTGGATTCCGTTCGTTCGGGCGGCTTTTGGTCGCATCTATATATAGCGCTTCTGCGGCGGGTGCCCGGTCGAGCGCGCCGCCACCACCGACTCGCGAGATGCAGCCACTCACTGGGGCAAAGTCAGGCCGCCTCGAACTGACGGAATTTGCCAAGGGATGAGTCGGCGATCAGCTGGGCTCGGATTGCTGGTCGTTGCGCTCGCGTGTTCGGATAACGGGCCAACGGACCCCGTGGCGCCTCCCCCGGCGCCGCCCTCACTGTCCGGCGATCCGCCGGCCCTAACGAGGGAGTTTCGCGGACTCTGGGTCGCGACCGTCGCCAACATCGACTGGCCGACGCAACCGGGCCTTACTCAGGCGGCGGCCGTGCGCGAGATGCGCACGATCCTGGACAAGGCGCAGGCGCTGCGAATGAATGCGGTGATCGTTCAGGTGCGTGCCGCCGGCGACGCGCTTTATCCATCGTCGAAGGAGCCGTGGAGTCGGGTGCTGACCGGGACACAGGGGGTGGATCCGGGATGGGATCCGCTGGCGGCGTGGATTGCCGAAGCCCATCTGCGCGGTCTCGAACTTCACGCCTGGTTCAATCCGTTCCGGGCCGGGAATGTGAGCGACACCGCTCGCCTGGCGGTGGGCCATCTCGGAACGCTCAGGCCCGACCTGTTGCGGATTGCCCAGTCCCAGCTCTGGTTCGATCCTGGTGAACCCGAAGTGCAGCAGTGGACACTGGACGTCGTGACCGATGTGCTCACGCGTTATGACATCGATGCCGTGCACCTGGATGACTACTTCTACCCATACCCGGTGTCGGGCGCGCCGCGTCCTGTTCAGTTTCCCGATGACGTCAGCTGGGAGAAGTACCGTGCCGCCGGTGGGGCCGATATGCCACGGGCCGACTGGCGGCGGCAGAACATCAACAACTTCCTGCAGCGGCTCTACGGGGAAGTGCACCGGCTGAAGCCGACGATGCGCGTAGGTCTATCGCCGTTCGGTATCTGGCGTCCGGGCAACCCGGCCGGCATCACGGGACTGGATGCGTACGCGGACATCTTTGCCGATTCGCGGAAATGGCTCGAGAGTGGCTGGCTGGATTACCTGGCGCCACAGCTTTATTGGTCACTCGCCAGCACGGGGCAGAACTTCAGCCTGCTGTTGGACTGGTGGCTTTCCGTCAACACGCAGCGCCGGCACGTGTGGCCGGGGCTCGCCGCGTATCGCGTCGCGGATGGTACGTCGAGCCAGTACACGGCGAACGAGATCGTCGCCCAGATCGCCTACGGTCGCACGCGCGCGGGTTCAGCGGCCGGCGGGGCGAGCGGCAACCTGCTGTACAATACCACCGCTGTGCGGCTCAACCGGGGCGGTCTCGCCGACGCGTTAGGCTCGTCGTCGTTTCGTGAGCCGGCGTTGGTCCCGGTTTTTCCCTGGCTCGACAACACGCCCCCGGCGTCGCCCACCGGACTCGCCGTGACCGAACAGTCGTCCAGCATGCGCGTCCAGTGGCAGAGCCCGGAAAACGCGAGATGGTGGCTGGTGCAGTGGCGGACTTCGACGGCATGGAACGCAACGCAGGTGTGGGGTTCCGGTCGGTCATTCGAACTGCCGTTCATCGGCGCTGCGGATCGGGCCAACGTGATCGCGGTAACAGCACTCGACGCGTCCATGAATGCCTCGCCGCCAGCGATCTGGCGGGCTAACTCCTACTGAACGCGCCGAAAAAGCTGCGAAGCTCGGACGCCAGGAGTTCCACTGATACCTGTTCGATCGGATGCGGTGTATCGGCGAGCACCGCTATAGATCCTGCCGGAATCTTCTTCGCGACGCGTGCGCGTGCCCTTCGAAATCGAGCAGGTGAACGGTGAAGAGCGGCTCCCATGCGCGCGAGAGCGGGCGAAGCTGTCCGATTCCACCCAATGCTCCGCAGCACTACGAGATCATTCTTAACGCCCGGGCCTCTTTACAGTTTGGAGTTCTCCGGACTTCGGCTTCGCGCCAAGCGCATCAAACAACATGTTTTCCGGCAATTGAGTGGGTGGAAGGAGCGGATTCGCGCCGCTAACAGCCTTTGAACGCGGAGGCGCGCAAAGGAAGCGCGGAGGCGCGCCGAGGAAAGCAACCCGATCACAGCAACGACTGCACAAACGACTCAGGAACAAGCGCGTCGAATTCGAATGGCCTGACGCTCAGGAAAACCTTCGCGTTCCTCCGCGCTGCCTCGGCGCTCTCCGCGATCAAAATGTTTTGACCTTTGTAAAGGATACCTGAACCACCCACTTGAAACCCCGAAGACTCACAAAAGAGAAAGACCCCGGCCTCGTGACCGGAGTCTTTTGTCTCGGGGAATCGCCCTAACGATTCGTCGTGTTGTCCAGGAAAGGCCGGGTTGTCGCCGTCGTCGACGTCACGGTCATGTCTCCGCGCGCCGAAATCGTGTATACCCGGCCTCCCGAGAAGGAGACCGCGGTGCGAGCGATGGCGTTGGTCGTTTGCCCGGCGAGACGCGTACTGAGGTCGTACACTCCCGGTTGGACAACTGCGAACGTGCCGCCCGACTTGTACGCAACCGAAGTACCAATGCTGGTTTCTGCCGACGTCGCTGTGCTCTTCGCGTACAGTGTCATGGGACTCGCATTGGATATCGCGTTCACAAACCGCACGAGCGCGACCGAATGGTCGATTTCCTGCGGGAACTCATCCGCGACAACGAATGCGTCGACTGTTTTGGTCGTGGTGCTGTAAAACCCGCTCATGTAGTACGAGTACCTTTTGCCGTCCTCCAGCGTGGTGTTTACCGTGGCGATCGCCAGGTCCTTGTCGGCGGTCGCGGAAATCCGGCCCGTGAGTGTGTACTGGCCGGGATCCAGGGCGGAGTAGAAGCCGCCACCGCCCACGGCGCCGTAGGCCACGCCCAGCGTGGACTCGGTGCCCGTCGTGGATTGAATCGCAGTCACCTTCGCGTCATTGGCGTAGAAATTCACCTGCGGCGCGTTGACGCCAAAGTTGAAGAACTTGATATATGACCCCGGAGCCGGTCCCCCGATTTCCTGGACGGCATCCCTGTCGCATGCTGTGAGCAGCACCGCCATGAGTGCCGCTGCGATCGCGCGTTGTGTCGTCATGTCGGGTTACGGTTGGATGATCCAGATGGGCTTCGTGTGGTAGTCCGTGGCGAGGCCGCCGATGACGTCCAGGCCGGGACGATTCCAGACATATTCGGAGTTGAAACGCGGGCGGATGCGGAACACGAGCTTGCCGGCGTTGTCGGCGTGTAACGTCGTCGGCGGTGTGAAGCCGCGAAAGACCTGCGTGCCGCTGACGGGATCCATATCCGTGTAGTGGTATCGCCGCATGTCCATCCACATCTCGTTATGTCCCCAGCCGAACTGCGCGATCCACTTCTGGGACATGATGTGTGACAGTGTCAGCGTGGCCGGCACGATCGCCGTGGACGCGAGGAACGCTGACTTCTCGGCGGCGGTGATTTGCGTCGGTTGCTGGTTGTTGTCGAGGTTGCGCGCGTTCACCCAATCGATGTGAGATGAGATCCCGTTCCGGTATGCCGCCAGCGCAGTCGCCTGGTCCCCCATGCGGAGCGCTGCTTCGGCCTTGATGAACTGCAGCTGCGCATACGTCATCGCGGGAATCTTCGCCTTGTCGTCAAACAGGAAGCGCCCGGGCACGCCGACGCCGCCCGTTCCCACAAATCCATGAAAGTTGTTAGGCTGTTGCGCTGCGGTCATGGCGCCAAAGCCGACGACATTGATGTCCACGCCCCGGAACTGACCGTCGGGGGAGGGAGACAACATGCGGCTCAGGCGCGGGTCGGTCACGCCACTGAACGCCGTGCCGTTCATCAGGTTCACGGCAAACTGAGTCTGGCGGTACGGCCCGTTGCTTGCCGATTGCAACGCAGTCATGTTGCCGCGCGTGCGGCCCCAGAAGTTGATGTCGTCGTTGTTGGTGTTCGGATAGGTCAGCAACGCGTCGTCGGCATTACTCGCGAACGAGAGGTTTACGGCCGCGATTACGTCGGCCGGCTTGTACGTCGACTTGTTGCTGAAGTGATTCAGCGCCATCGCTTTCACGCCATAGGCGAACTTGAGCCACTTGGTGCGGTCGCCGTTATAGATCTTGTCGCCGCGGGCCATATACCCCACGTCGACAGCACCATCAGTGCGTTGCAGGAGCACGACTGCGCTATCGAGCAGCTTGAAGACTTCCTGGTACACGAATTCCTGCGAGTCGTAATTGAAGCTGAAGGTGTTCTGGTTGATCGCTTCCTTGACGATGATCTCACCATGCAGGCCGGTGAGCGCCAGCCATCCCCACGCCTTCAGGAGCGTGCCAACGCCGAGGAGGTCCCATCGTTCCTCCGCCTCGGCCTTGGTCATCATGTCGACGAGGTTCTGGCCGAAACTCCAGTAAATGTCGCGCCACTGCTGTGCGCCGTTGTCGCTCGACGGATCGTAGCCCATCCGGTCCCAGGTCGTGAGCGACGTCGACACCGCGTACCACTGTTGGGTGTAGCGAGCAACGAACCGACCGTCGAACTGCGGACCGCTGACCAGCCAGTGCAGCATCGGCGCCAGGTACAGGTTCGCCGAGACGTCCTGCGGCGCGTTAGGGTTGGTGTTGACGTCGAGGAAGTCTTTGCAGCCCGTGGAAAACGCCAGCAGGCCGGCCAGCGCCGCAACGCGTACCGTCTTCATCTGCTTGATCATCATCACTTGTAAGGAAGGAGAGATTCGGCGCATGGGTTAGAACCTCATGTTGATGCCGAAGCTGAAGCCGCGCGGCATGGGGAAGTTCCCGAAGTCGATGCCGGCGGCGCCCGAGCCACCCACGGCGGCCGTGTTGCCATTCACGATCGGATCCATGCCGGAGTAGTTCGTGACCAGGAAGAGATCCGTTCCGGTGATGAACCCGGTAGCCTCGCGCGACTGCAGGAGGTTTCCGGGAATCGGGAACCGGAACGTCACGTCACGCAGCCGGATCCAGTTGATGTCTTTCTCGATGAACAGCTCTTCGCTGATGTCGGTGTAGTACAACGTCTGCACGGCAGGAATGACGACGATAGTGTTCTTCGTCGGCGTCGCGGTGTTCTCCTTGCCGTCTCGAAGCACGCCCTCGATCACCCGAGGCTCGTTTCGATCGAGCGTACGCTCACTGAGTCCGCGCGCCGTCATGTACTGCTCGGTGGCGTTCAGGACATCGCCGCCCTTCCGGAAGTCCAGCAGGAAATTCAGGGAG
>DASRPK010000269.1:0-2296 GCA_035646395.1 Gemmatimonadaceae bacterium
CCCGACGTGATTTTCGTGCCGACGCCGCAGGAAGTCGTCGACGTCATGCTGAAAATCGCCAAGGTGACGAAGAACGACGTCGTCTACGACCTCGGATCGGGTGACGGGCGTATTCCCATCACCGCCGCCAGGGTCTACGGGGCGCGTGCGGTCGGCATCGACATCGATCCCGAACGCATCCGCGACGCCAACGAAAACCTGAAGTCGGCGGCATCGAGCGACCGGACGATTCTGCAGCGTTTGCGGTTCCTGAATCAGGACCTCTTCACGACCGACATCAGCGAGGCGACGGTGGTGACCCTCTATCTGCTGCCGTCGCTCAATCTCAAGCTGATCCCGAAGCTGAACAAGGAGCTGAAGCCCGGAACGCGCGTCGTGTCGCACGCCTTCGACATGGGACCGGACATAAAGCCGAAGATGGATCCGGTCAACGTGAACGGGCGGACCGTTTACTACTACACGGTTCCGATTCAGTAGGTTCGCCTAAAGGCTCCGATTCAGTGGGTGCGCCTAAAGGCGGACACTACAAGTGTTCGGCGGGTTTGCCTTCCGGGACGGTCCCGTATAACCTTGAGACTTAATCTCAGTTTACGGGACCTGTCATGTTTCCAGCTTTCACCATCACGCTCCGCGAGGGGCTCGAAGCCTTCCTCATCGTTGCGATTTCCCTGGCGTACCTGCGCAAGACAGGACGCGATCGGCTTGTGCCCGCTGTTCACTGGGGCATCGGGTTGTCGATCGTCATCAGCATCGGCGCCGCATATCTCTTTTCACGCGCCAGCAACCAGGCGCTGTGGGAAGGAATTCTTGCGCTCGTCGCCGCGGTGCTCGTCGCCACGCTGATCGTTCATATGTGGCGCCACGGCAAGCGCCTGAAACGCGAGATCGAAACGCGTCTCGAAGCCTCGGCGTTACAGCTGGGCACGAAGGCGTGGCTGGGTGTTTTTCTTTTCACGGTGCTGATGATCACGCGCGAGGGAATGGAAACCGCGCTGCTGATGGGCACGTTGATATTCCAGAACAGTCCGGTGCAGATCATCGCCGGTGCTGCCGCCGGGGTCCTGTGCGCCGCAGTCGTGGCGTGGCTGTGGTCGAAGTACGGTCACCGTGTGAATCTGGCGCTCTTCTTTCAGGTGACGGCGGTCTTCCTGGCGGTGTTCGTCGTTCAGCTCGTCATCTACGGCCTGCATGAACTGACCGAAGCGAATCTGTTCCCGGGCAGCGAACGGTTGCACTGGGCCACCGAACCGTACGGTCCGGATGGTCGATATGGCCAGTTCCTGACCTACCTGCTGGTGCTGCTGCCGCTTGGCTGGCTGGCATTCGCAGCGTTCTTCGGAGGAAACAAACCGATACGACAACTGCCGCCCGAAGCCGCCGCACGGTGATTCGTGGCGCCGTCGAAGCCGCCAGTCACCGCCGAGCTCGTGTGGGCGGAGGATCTGCGCTTCGGCGTCACCAGCGCCAGGATCGCGACCGTCGTTGACGGCGCGAGCACAGCCGGTGCGTCACCGGTGCAGATGCTCGTCATCGGACTGGCCGCGTGCATGGGGATGGATGTCGTGGACATCATCCGCAAGGGCCGCCACGCGCTGACTGCGTTCCGCACGTCGATTGTCGCCGAGCGCCAGCAGCAGGTCCCGCACCGACTCACGAAGGTCTCACTACACTTCCACGTCCATGGCGATGTCCCCGTCGCCGTTGTCGAGCGGGCGATCGCGCTGTCGCGCGACAAGTACTGCTCGGTCTGGCATTCCCTCCGCGAAGACATCACGCTCGACACTGCGCATACCATCGTCCCGTGAGACGCCCGTATCTCGATTGGCTGCGCGGCATCGCCGTGCTGATCATGATCGAGGCGCACACACTCGATTCGTGGACGCGCGTCGCTGACAAGCAGTCGTCCGCGTACCAGTGGGCGGTTTTGATCGCCGGATACGGGGCGCCAATCTTTCTGTTTCTCGCCGGTATCACGCTGGTGCTTGCCGCGGGCGGACGCCTGCGGAAGGGGTTCAGCCACGCCGAGGTGACCCGTGCGGCGGTGCGGCGCGGCGCCTGGATACTGGCGCTCGCATTCCTCTTCCGGCTGCAGTCGTTTCTCATCAGCGGCGGGCGGTTTCCTCAGGCGCTGCTGAAGGTCGACATCCTCAACGTCATGGGTGTGTCGATGCTCGTCGCCGCGATCGGCTGGGGAGCGGCGGCGACCCTCAGACGCCGGCTCCTTCTGTTTGCCGCCGTTACGGTTGCTGTGGCCATGGCGACCCCCCTAATCCGGAGCTGGTCAGCCCTGAGTGTC
>DASRPK010000270.1:0-41145 GCA_035646395.1 Gemmatimonadaceae bacterium
CACCATCGGCGCGAGTGGATCGGCGCGATGCTGTCGACGTTGGCGCTCGCCGACGCCAAGTTAGTCGGCGAGATGCGTCAACATGCAACCGCGCTGCCCGCAGAGGAACACCGGGATACCGGGCACTCCCTTCTTACCGTCCCCAATGAGATCTTCGCTCTATCAACCACGCGCTCGAGATTCCGCTCGGCGAGTACTTCGAACCCTATCGCCGTGAGGGCGCTGACATGGGTCGCTTCGACGGACAGGTCGCACTGATCACCGGCGCAGCGCACGGACAGGGCCGCGCGACGGCACTCGCCTTTGCGCGTGAAGGCGCCCGCATCGCCGCGCTCGACGTGGCGCGGGCACTCGCGTATCCCGGGTACACGTTAGGCTCGGCAACCGATCTCGAGCAGCTTGCCGCTGACGTTCGCGTAGCGGGAACCGATGCGCTCACCATTGCAGCCGACGTCCGGGATGACAATGCCGTCACCGCGGCCGTGGCCGAAACGCTCGAGCGATTCGGCCGCATCGACGTCCTGTTCAACAACGCCGGCATCTGCGCCTACGGCCTCGCTCACGAGCTCACCGAAGAGGCGTGGGACACCATGATGGACATCAATGTGAAGGGGGCGTGGCTCGTCGCCCGTCGCGTCATTCCGGTCATGATCCGCCAGCACTCGGGCGTCATCATCAACAATTCATCCATCGCCGGCTTGCGCGGCATGGGACGACTGAGTCACTACGCGGCGTCCAAGTGGGCGTTGACCGGGCTTACGAAATCCTGGGCGATCGAGCTCGCGCCACACGGCATTCGCGTCAACTCGATCCACCCGACCGGTGTCAACACGCCCATGAACGACGGTCTGGCGGCGCTCGAGGGTTTGTCGCCGCGCGAAGTCGCCGAGCGTTCGGCGGGCAATTTACTGCCCGTGCCCTGGGTGGAACCGGAGGACGTGGCGGCGGCGGTGCTGTTTCTGGCGTCGGAAGAGTCTCGTTACGTCACCGGGATCCAGTATGTGCTGGATGCCGGACTCTTGAGTCGTTAGGTTCCCCGCTCGGGGCGGCCCGCCCGTCTCGTGACGCAGCCAGGCGGAAGGCTCGGCCTCATGTCGTTAGGGAGAATGCGGGCCTCACCGGACCGTCAAGGACGTCGACAGGAAGTCAAGCACCGCCTGCATCAGTTCGCGTCCGTCGAACAATGCCTCGTCGTTATGGTCCGCACCCGCAACGACGACAAATCGCTTCTCGGATACGAGGGCCTCGTACAGGCGTCTGCTCTGCTCAATCGGGATGATGCTGTCACGATCGCCCGCAATCACGAGCGTCGGACATGTCAGGCGTTCTGCGCGCTCGAGCGATGGATAGCGATCGCGAAGCAACCATCGGACCGGCAGGAACGGATAGTGGTGCCGGCCGATGTCCGTCATCGAAGTAAACGGCGACCGCAACACGAGCGCGAAAGGTGGCGTCTCAGTCGCCAATCCAAGCGCCACGGCGGCACCGAGTGATTCGCCGAAGTAGACGATACGACTCGTGTCCACGTCGGTACGAGTCGTGAGGTACGCGCGAGCGGCACGTGCATCACGGGTGAGCCCATCCTCCGACGGTGTTCCCGCGTTGTCACCGTAGCCGCGGTAGTCGAAGAGCAATGTCGCCACGCCGTGGCTGGCGAGCGCCGCTGCCAGTGGAGCGCGAAAGCCGCGATGTCCCGCGTTGCCGTTGAACACGATCATGGTAAAGCGCGCCGGCATCGATGTGGCGGGCATGAACCAGCCGTGCAGTGTGAGGCCGTCGTCCGTCGAGAACGTCACGTCCTCCGCACGCGGCAAGCCGGCGCTCGCGGCCGAGGGCACGTTTCCGTACGGCAGGTAGATCAGCCGGCGCTGGCCTACCCAGAGCAGCGCCAGCCCGAGTGCCAAACCAAGCAGGATTGCGACCAGGATTCCTCGCATCTCTGAGTTGGTTGATCACAGCGCGATGATCGTGGCCAATCCCGCGCTCGCGAGTTGAGGTTGCTCGTACGCCGATCAGCGCAGGATCGTGTAAATGAGCCTCGACGCTCGAAAGCACCAGCCCTGCGCGAGTGTGAGGAAATGTTCGCACTCCCGTCCAGTTCGCCATGCTGGTCTATGCGCATACTGACGAGCTACGCGGATCGTGCATCTTTCACGTTGGTGCGGCATGTTGCGGTTCTCCGGTGCTCCCGCCGCACGCCACAAGGAAGTCGTCATGAAACCTTCTCTCATCCTCCCACTCGTTGGCGTTTGCTCGATCGTCGTTTCAGCTGCGTCGCTCGGCCCTCGAGCTGGCAGCGCGCGTACCGCGGATCCAACCTTCGCAGAGGACGTCGCCCCGATCGTCTACAGGAACTGCACAAGCTGCCATCGACCAGACGGCCTGGCTCCGTTTTCCCTGCTCGATTACGAGAGCGCGGCACCAAAGGCCGGCAAGATCAAGTCGATGGTGAGGTCCGGACAGATGCCGCCGTGGCAAGCGGTCGGACCCCGCGGCGTGTTTCGCAACGACCGCCGCCTGACTGATGAGGAAAAGGCGATCATCATCCGCTGGGTCGACTCCGGAGCCAAGCCGGGCAATCTGAACCAGCTGCCCCCGCGGCCGATTTATTCCTCGGGCTGGGAGATCGGCACGCCGGACGCGATCGTCCAGATGCCGGACGCATTCGTCGTCCCCGCCTCGGGCACCGTCGAGTATCAGTATTTCGAAGTGCCCACCGGCATCACCGAGGACAAATGGGTTCAGGCAATCGAGATCATGCCGGGCTCGCGCGAAGTCGTGCATCACGTCCTCGTATACGCCAGGGTGCCGTCTCCACCCGGCGCCACGCCGCCAACTCCCGCCAGCCCGCGCCCAACTCCTCTCTTTGTCAGGAATCGGGAGCACGACGTTCCCGATCCCCCGCGCAGCGACTCGACGCCGCGGCGCCAACTCGGCGCGCTGATCGGCTCAACCGCGCCGGGCACGAACGTGGTCGAGTTCCCGGCCGGAGCCGCGTTGCGCCTGCGCGCGGGCACCGTGCTGACGTTCCAGATGCACTACACGCCGCACGGCCACCAGATGAAGGACCGCACGTCGATCGGCTTCAAGTTCGCGAAAGAGAGGCCTGACGAGGAGATTTTTGCCGCGGCATTCGTGAATGGCTCATTCACCATCCCCGCCGGCGCCAGGGATGTGGCCGTCCCGTCCGGGATCGGCGTGACCCAGCCTGTGAAGGTGTGGGGACTGCTGCCGCATACGCATCTGCGGGGCACACGCTGGCTGTACAAGCTCGAGCGACCCGACGGTACCTCCGAGACCGTGCTCGACGTCCCGCGCTACGATTTCAACTGGCAGACGTATTACCTGTTCAAGACTCCGCTCGAGATTCCCGCGGGGGGCAAGCTCACGTCGATGGCCTGGTACGACAACTCCGCGTCGAACAAGGACAATCCTGATCCTTCGGTCGAGGTGAGGTGGGGCGACCAGACCTGGGAGGAGATGCAGTACACGGGCTTCCTGTATAGCGTCCCAGGCCGGCCACCGAGGCCGAGCCCGTAATCCAGGAATTGTCGCCGCATTCGTCATGCGCCCACCGCACGCGTGAAGATGCGAACTCCCAAAACTTCACCCCACAAGTTCAGGAGCGACCCGACACGCTCAGCCCCGGCGACGCTGCAACTCGCGGATGCGATCGCGGACCT
The DNA here is from genome assembly GCA_035646395.1 of Gemmatimonadaceae bacterium. Lineage (GTDB taxonomy): Bacteria > Gemmatimonadota > Gemmatimonadetes > Gemmatimonadales > Gemmatimonadaceae > JABWBJ01. The sequence continues at coordinate 3,684 of DASRPK010000270.1, forward strand.
TCTGCACCTGCGGCTGCATGTCGGAGTCGGCGTTCTTCCACAGTTCGACGAACTGCGTGTAGTGCGTGAGCGCCTGCTCGACATTCCCTTTCGCATCGTACAGTTCGCCGAGCCGGCGGTGTATCATCGGTAGCCACGTGGCGCGTTGCACGATGTTGACCGCGCGCGCCTGCGTGTAACGCGAATACACCGCGATCGCCGAGTCGGACTGACCGGCGAGGTCATAGGTGAACCCCAGATCCGGGAGGCCGCAGTCTGGACACGCACCGCCGATCGCCTGACGGAATGACGCGATCGCGTTGTCGAACTGCCGGTCGGCTCGCGCGACGTGACCTCGCGCCGCCTGCAAAGCGCGCTGTCCGTCCGGTGTCTCGACCTGTGATGACTTCTCGAATTGCGAGAGCGTCGCCTTCGCCCGGTCGATCCTGCCTGACGCCGACGCAAAGTCGATCAGCCGACTGTAAGGCCGCGTGGCTTCAGGCACCGAATCCATGACCGGGTGCGTCGCGGCCCGCTCTACCGCCATCGCGGCCGCGCGCCCGTTATCACGGAAGCGAACGTCGTACTCGGCGGTGTCGAGAATCGCATTGATCGCTGCCTGACGATTGCCAAGCTGTACGGCGATCCGGCGCTGTTCTGCCTGGAATGCGATGGCTTCCCGCAGTTTGCCATTGATGCGCTTCAGAGCGGAGCGCTCGAACAGCACGCCGTTACGCGTCGGAAGGTCGTTTGCACGTGCCTTTGCCAGGCTGTCCATGATCGCGTCGGCCGAGTCGATCTTGAGCTCCTCCTCGAGGACCTCGACCCGCATGAACGCGACGTCGGGATTACGGGGGATGTTGGCGACGGCGATGTCCACCGCTTCACGCGCCTCGGCGAGCTTACCGAGGTGCGCACGCGAGTGGACCAGATTGTTGAAGAAGACAGCTGCCGTCGGCTGCACGGCAACGGCGCGCACCGCCAGCGACTCCTGCTTCGCGTACTGTCCCTGGAGGTGGTACATCACCGCCAGATTGTTGAGGGCAGTCACGCTGGTCGAGTCGATCTCCAGGAGCGACTCGAGCGCGGAAACGGCGCGCGGAATATCCTGCTTGAGACCCGACATGTAGTACGTCCCGAGGAGGATGAACCGCTCCGTTTCGCTCAGGCGGTCCATGTTCTCGTATGCCTTCTGCAGCAACTCGGTCACACGCTGGCGCTGCAGGCCGCGATTGCCTAACTCGACCGCCAGCTTTCGGTACGCCATCGCGAACCCCGTGTCGAGGGCAATGGCCTCGGTCATCAACTTCTCGAAACGCGCGAAATCACCCTCCACCTCGACCATGCGATTGGCGGACACGTACTTCTGCAGTGCCTCGAGGGACGGGGTCGTGACCTTGTCGAGCGTCTTCGCGTTCTGCACCGCGCGAAGCGATTCCCCGACGCGCGACCGCACCTGCTTCGAGAGGCGACTGATCGCCGGGATGATGTCGCTCTCGTCGGACGCCTCCTCACGAAACGTGGCAAGGTCCTCGCCGTCCTGTGCCGATACCAGGCGCGCCGACAACACGTACCGTCCGCCGAGTGTCACGATGTCACCGTCGATCACAGCCTTGATGCCTTCGCGTGTGGCGATCTCGCGCGCAACGCCGTAATCGACACGCATGGTCGTCGGGCGTTGCATCCGCTGCAACACGCCACGGACCGCGGCGGCGGGCATGATTCGCAGGCTCGCCGATTGTGCGAGGTCGGTGCGGAACGCCTCGGTCACGGTGGGGCCCAGCAGCGAATCGGTCGCGGGACTCTTGAATTCGGCCAGGATCACGCGCTCCTGTGCATCGAGCTTGCCTGACGAGATGAGGGATGCCGCTGGCCCGATGCCGAACGCGCGCATGACCATCCACGCACCCGTCAGCACGATGAGCGCCCCGACGGCGGCAACACCGCCTAACGCGGTCCGTCGCCAGCTCACGTGCGGACTGGCCTTCATCGCCATGGTGACCAGCGTGCCCTGGCCGACGCGCGTGCCGCCCGGCGTCAGCGTCGGGGTGGCCGTCAGCGCCCTGCGCGTGGCGCGCTGCACGTAATACGTGAGGAGGATGGCCGGGAGACCAAGCGCCATGACGATCACGGCGCCGGGGAAGACCCAGTCGGGAAGTCCGATGCCGACGATGGCGGCCTTGGCAAGCACCGCCACCAGGACGAACGCCCCGGCGTATATCGCCAGTGCCTTCGCCAGACTCACCTGTCCCCCGAGGAGTACGGCGGCACTCGCGGTCTGGCCACTGCCGCTGGTAACGGTATCGAGGTAACGGACGATGTCGGTGGCGCTCTGCGGTCGGTGCCCGGCTTCCTTTTCCAGGCAGCGCATAACGAGTTCGGCCATCGCCGCAGGAATGTTCGCGCGCAGCTCGCCGAGCTGACGGGGACGCTCGGCCATGTGCGCCGCCAGCAGCTTTTGGGGCGTCAACCCATGGAACGGCGTCTGCCCGGCGAGCATCTCGTACGCCATCACGCCGAAGGCGTAGATGTCCGCGCGATGGTCTGCGTTAGGGTCGCCTGCCGCCTGCTCGGGCGCCATGTAGGTGGGCGTGCCGAGGGCGGTGCCAACCTGTGTCAGGGTTGCATCCGGCGCGTCTGTTCGGGCGGCGCTGATGGCCTTGGCGATACCGAAATCAGCGACAGTGGCCGAACCCCCGGACAGGAGCACGTTGTCCGGCTTGATGTCTCGATGGACGACGCCCTGTTCATGTGCGAAGGCCAAGGCCTTGGCGACATCGCGCAGGATGCCAACGGACTCGGTAATCGTCAGCGGGCCTCGCGCCAGCCGTGCGCGCAACGACTCGCCCGCGACGAACGGCATCGTGTAATACGGCAGGCCGTAGGTGTCGCCCGCCGATAGCACGGGGACGATGTGCGGGTGCTGCAGCGCGGCCGCGAGTTGGATCTCCCGCTTGAACCGGTCCACGGAGACGCCCGCAGCGAGATCGGGTGAGAGAACTTTCACCACGACACGGCGGTGTAGTGAGGTCTCTTCGGCCACGTAGGTGCGCGACATGCCGCCACCGCCGAGTTCCCGTTCGATCGTGTAGGCACTACCGAGGGACTGCTGCAGCGTGTCGCGAATGTCGGTCATGCTCGGCGAGGCGGATGAAGGGTTCGATCCCTCAACGCCAAAGCTGTTCCCCGATCGTGATTAAGGCCAGTGTGGGCACGGATCAGGATTTCCGCGCTATCGACGTGTAGTTCCTGTTGCGGTTGCGGTCAGACCCGCGAGCGCTGTGGTCATGCGATCGATGACATCCTGGCAACCCTGAACCTTGTGGCGTTCGCTGAGCTTCGCGGGCGTTTCGTATCCGACCCAGACCGCGCTCGTGGAGTCCTGCCACACCAGCACCTTCAGTGGCAGATCGATCGCGACGGTCTGCTCACACTGCATGAGGCGACTGCCCACCTGCGGGTTGCCGAAGATGAACACGGTCGTAGGGCGCAAGTTCATGGAAACGCCGCGAGCGTTCGCCGCATGATCGACTCGGGCAAAGATCTTCAGGTTAGCTGCGGTGATCGCCGAGTCGAGTGTGGCCACGGTCCTGGTGAAGTCACGCGTACTGCGCACGCGCAGCATGCCATCGTCCTGTGGGGCCGTGGTGAACGACGCGAGAAGTATCAGGGTGAAGATCGATTGCATGGAGGTGCGCTCCCGTGATGCCGTGAGGGCCGATCGAATACAGTAGTCTATTCTCGTGCGAAGTACATCGAACGCTAGCTTGTACACCATGATCGGACTCGGCTGCATGCGACTCTCGACCGCCCGCGACCGGGATGACGCACGGGGAGTCGCCGTAATCCGGGCCGCACTCGACGCCGGCATCACTCTTCTCGATACCGCCGATTCGTACGCCCACGACGAAGCTGATCGGGGGCATAACGAGCGACTGATCGCCCGCGCGATCTCCGAGTGGGGCGGAGATCGCTCGGCCATCACCGTCGCTACCAAGGGCGGCCTGCGCCGACCGGGGAGTGAGTGGGTTCCGGACGGACGCGCCAAATACCTCCGCGAGGCTTGCGAGGCCAGTCGCCGGGCGCTTGGACAGGACACGATCGATCTCTATCAGCTGCACGTTGTTGATCCCAGGACTCCACTCGCGACGTCGGTCCGCGCACTCGCCAGGTTGAAGGCGGACGGCTGGATCCGCGAAGTCGGACTTTGCAACGTCACCGTCAGCCAGATTCGCGACGCACAGGCGATCGTGCCGATTTCCACGGTGCAGGTCAGTCTCGGTCCGCTCAGCGACGAGGCCCTCCGCAACGGCGTCGCCGAATATTGCCGCGACAATGGCATCCGCTTGATTGCCTATCGTCCCGTTGGCGGAGACCGGCGTAAGTTGCTCGCGCGCGACGTGGTTCTGCGAGCAGTCGCGGACCGGCATAACGCGACGCCGGAAGAGATCGCGCTGGCATGGCTGCTCACGTTTGGTGAGCAGGTCGTTCCACTTCCCGGCGCGACGAGAGTCGAGACCATTGCGTCTATCGTCAGGGCACTCAACATCTCTTTCACCGATGACGACCGCGCCATGCTCGACGCGAAGTTCTGCGGCAGACTCCTGCGAGTCCCTCGCGATCAGCGACGACCAGGCACGCATAACGACGGCGATGTTGTCGTCGTCATGGGAATGCCCGGCGCTGGAAAGACGACTCTCGCCCGCGAGCTCGAGGCGAAAGGATACGAGCGTCTCAACCGTGATGAGACCGGAGGTACGCTTGCCGGCCTGGTGCCTCGACTCGACGAAGTGCTCGAAGGAGGCAGGCGCCGAGTCGTTCTGGATAACACGTATCCGTCCCGTGCGTCGCGGAATGAAGTGATCGAGACTGCGTGGCTTCACGGTGTCCGCGTGCGCTGCATCTGGCTCCAGACAGATATCGGCGACGCACAGATCAACGCCATTCGGCGACTGATCGACGTTCACGGTTCGTTGCCGACTCCTGAGGTAATCAGGCAGCGCTCGAAGATGGACACTCGCTACCTTCTGCCCGATGCGCAATTTCGTTATGAACGCACGCTGGAGGAGCCGACGTCGGACGAAGGATTCGAGGAGGTCGAGCGGCGCGCGCCGACCCCTCGCGCACCGCAGGGAGAGAACCGCGCGCTGATCCTCGACCTCGACCAGTTGACCGGTGACGACTCGAGGCCCTTGCTCGAGACTATCGCGAGATATCGCAGTGAGGGCTGGTTGGCCTTCGTCCACGCCTGGCGGCCCCACATCGCACGCGGCGGAACGACCGCAGCAACAGTCGAACAGGAGTTCTCAAGCCTGCGGGAAGCGTTAGGCGGTGACTTCGACTGGGCGTATTGCCCTCACGACGCCGGACCGCCGGTTTGCTGGTGTCGGAAACCGATCCCCGGACCGCTCATCGAGTTTGCGATCAGGCGCAACGTCGCGCTTGACCAGTCAATTGTCGTTGGCAGTTCAGCGGCGGAACGAACGATGGCTGAGCGTGTCGGTGCGACGATCGAGAACGTGCCATGACACACGAGACACGCGCTTGTGTCACACCGTACGCACCCCAACGTCCGCCAACGTGTTCAACTGAACCCATCGCCTGAGAAACGGGCTGTCGAACGCATACCCCGTTGACGTAGCGGCCTTCAATAAATGCCCGCCGTTCATGAGCGCTGTGGCCGCGTTCGTCGCGGATCCGCTGCTTGCCAGTCCGTATTTCCGCATCGATGCCGCCGTGGTGAGTCCGTCCGTATCGGCCGCCACCGCGCGCAATACGTTCTGCTGCAGCGCGCTGAATCCCATCCAGACCGATTCGAGCAGCGCCGCCTGGTTGGCGACGACGTTGTCGACTGCCACGCGTACATCGACGTCCGTCGCGGAACCGGCCGCGACGCGATTGTCAAAACACTCGCGGGCGACGAGGACGATGTCGCGCGTTCGCGGACCGACCGCACTGACAATCGCGGCACCGACGCCAGATGCTGTCACACCTGCCCCGGTCAGTCGCTCCTCGATCCAGCGCGCCAGGTGTTCCGGATCGATCGGCCCGAAGTGCAGGTGATCAGCGAGCCCATAGAATGCGCGCCCCTGGTCGAGCATCCGCTCGATGATGTGCGCCTGGGAACCGGCGAGCACATAGCTCACGTGCTGGTGATGCTGGATGATCCCCCGCAGATGCCACTCGGCGGAGTCGCCACCGAATCGGTTGATCTCCTGGAACTCGTCGAGGACCACGCCTAACGTCGTTTTGCGATCGCCGGCCAGGACGTTGATGGCGTCGAGTGTCTGCGCCAGCGAGTGGCGCTGCTCTTCGAGCGCGGCGGAGCGGAGGCCGACATCCAGGCTGGGAAGGACAAGCCCCGACCCGGGCTCCGGCTTCAGCGTGAGAGAGATGCCGATGCGCGAAACGAAGTCGGAGATCGAATCCCGCCAGCGTTTGCCAACCGCCCGGACCGCCGCGTCGAGGATGCGGTTGGCGATGTCGATGAGCGTGGTGGCTGTCGACACGTCGGCGAGGAACGCGAGGCCACCCTCCGTCTCGTGCTGTTCGATGGCTCGCACGAGTGCCGACGTCTTGCCCATGCGTCGCGGTCCGTAGACGAGTAGCTTCGCGCCGGGTTCTCGCAGGGCACGAACGATTTTTCCGAGTTCGGCCACCCGGTTCGTAAAGAACTCGTCGTGGACGATCCCATGGACCCGGAACGGGTTGTCGTCAGAAAACTCTTTTGCCATGCTGTACAAATATAAACTTCAATAACATAAAGTACCATTGCTGTAGCAACACAAAGTTCAAATGTCGACAGTATTCTAAACCGTTTGCCGTCAACAGGTTGGCTACAACAAAGTTCATAGGTGTCTGACCCCTAGGCTAGGGGGTCAGACACCTAAGCAGACATTCGATAGGGGTCAGACACCTATTTGGAGAACCGGATGATGATGCGAGGCACAACCGGCCTGATGCTGATGGCAGTGATATCCGCGGCTGGTGCGCAGGCTACCCCACGAATCGTGTCGCCGAAACTCGATACGGTTGTCGTCGAAGCCACCATCACGGACCTGCAGCGGGGGATGAGCGAGAGGCGCTTCACTGCGCTCGACCTCACGCGCGCATATCTGGCCCGCATCGCGGCCTACGACCAGAAAGGTCCAACGCTCAATTCCATGGTCCGGGTGAATCCAGCCGCGGAACGTGACGCACGGGCCATGGACACCGAACGACGGGCCGGTAAGGTGCGCGGTCCCTTGCACGGGATTCCGATCATCCTCAAGGACAACTACAACACGGCCGACATGCCGACGACAGGATCGACCCTGGCGCTGGCAACGTTCACGCCGCGCGAGGATGCGTTCATCGTCAGGCGGCTGCGCGATGCGGGGGCGATCATCATCGGCAAGTCCAACCTGCACGAACTCGCCGCCGGCATAACGAGTGTCAGCTCGATGGGTGGCCAGACGCGCAATCCCTACGATCCGCGGCGGTGCCCGGGCGGATCGAGCGGAGGCACAGGGGCAGCGATAGCGGCGTCCTTTGCCGCAGTCGGATGGGGGAGCGACACCTGCGGCTCGATCCGCATTCCCGCGGCGTTCGGTTCGCTGTATGGCCTGCGGCCGACGAGTGGCGTCGTCAGCCGGCACGGTGTCATCCCACTCTCGCATACGCAGGACGTGACCGGCCCGCTCGCGCGCACGGTGACCGATCTCGCCATCGCGCTCGATTTCACCGTTGGGCGCGATACTGCAGACGCTGCGACGGCGGTCCTCGACGGCCGCGAGCTGCCGCGTTTCGCGGCAGCGCTCAACAAGGACGCACTGCGCGGGAAGCGACTGGGGATCCTGCGCAACTACATGACGGGAACCGACGGCGACATCGCCGATTCCATACGGTCCACTGCGCGGGCGATGGGCGCGTTAGGTGCGGAGGTCATCGACGTCACCATTCCCAACCTCGACTCGCTGATCGCCGGAACGGGAGTCATAGGTTTCGAGTTCAAGTGGGACCTGATGGATTTCTTCGCCAGGTTCCCCGGTGCGCCAGTGTCCTCACTGCGCGACATCCTCGAGCGCGGCCTGCATCACGAGGCGCTCGACGCGACGTTCCGCATCCGTGACAGCATATCGACGCGTGACAGCGAGCCATACAAGGCCGCTTTGCGGAAGCAAGCCGCATTGAAGCTGCGATTGGTCGCGCTGTTCGATTCGCTCAATCTCGATGCGCTGATTTACCCGACCATGCAACGGCGGCCGGCGTTCGTAGGCGAGGCGCAGCAAGGAGCAACATGCAGCCTGAGCGCGCAAAGTGGACTGCCGGCGCTTTCATTGCCCGCAGGCTTCACCAACGATGGCCTCCCCGTGGGACTGGAGATGATGGGGAAGCCGTTCGATGATGTGAAGCTCGTGGCGATGGCGTACGCGTTCGAGCAGTCGCCCGGCGGCGCCAGGCGTCGTGCGCCCCTGACGACGCCTGTCCTGCGCAACGGCCAGCCACCCGGAGTCCAGACCTATCGCGCCCGTGCCGGCTCGGCGTCAGTGTCGTTCCGATTCGACGCCTTGCGAAGCGAGCTGCATTACGACGTGAGGATGCCAGAAACGTCGATGCGCAGTTCACAGGCGATCGCGCTGCGTCGCACGGATGCGGCGGGAGCTGGAGTCAGCGCGCCGCGAGTTCGCGTCGTCCAGCGTCTGATCGGGCCGGGCCTGGCCTTGTCGAGCGGGGTCATCCCACTCGGCGAGCTCGATCGCCGCGCGTTAGGCGACGGTCGCCTCGGCATCGTGCATGTCACATCCGAAACGCCACTCGGCCGAGCCGCCACCGTGGAGCGCACACTGCGCTGACGCTGGACAGCCGTTCTCTCGCGGAGTCGCGGAAGGTTGTAAAAGCTCTTGTTGGACAAAGAACAGATTTCGTGACGCCATTGATGAACATCTTGTTTTGATGTTCAAGTCGCGCGCTTCCGCGATACCTCCGCGTCCCTCTGCGTTCAAGGTGTTTTGACTTACCGCGCAAATCCGAGATCAATCGAGAGCGTCTGCAAAGAAGCGAATCAGGTCAATCTCCACCGGCAGAACCCGCAGTGTGGGTTGCCACCTTATGGAAGTCGACAGGATTTCGGGACGCCGGTCGTCAGGCATCCACCGTTCGATCACGCGACCGTGGGGGTCGACGATCCAGTATTCCGGAACGCGTTCATCCTGGAAGATGTCGCGCTTCGTCGTGCGATCGGCACGCGCCGTGTTAGGCGACTGGATCTCCACCGCGAGGAGCAGCTTTCCAATGTCCCGGAAAACGCGGGGCCGATTCCCCGGCGTGGATGGGATGACAAAGAGGTCGGGCTGGAGCAGGCGCCGCGGTGAGAACTCGACTTCGGCGGGCGCAATGAACACTTCGCCGAGTTCGTGCATGCGGACCCAGTGATCCAGCAGCCGGAAGAGCGCTTGCAGGACGCGCTGATGATTGAAGCTCGGCGCCGGACTAACGAAGAGCTCGCCGTCCAGCACCTCGTATCGCTTGCCATCGTTAGGAAGCGCTCGAGCGAGATCAGCAGTCCAGGCGATGTGCCGGATAGACATGCATCAGGATAGCCCTGAATCGTCGCACGTGCGGTGACGCAGATCCGCGAGCGCGCACCGTGCGAGACCGGTCATCGAGCGCTACACGACTTTCCTGCGGCGGGTTTGTGTCCTCCCACGGCGGCATCGGACTCGGTGAGGTATCTCCCTCGACGCGTGGCGCCCCAGTCGGCCGTGTTCGGGCAATGGTAAGCGCCCGACTCGGTGTTCACCCACACCATTCGCCTCGCGGCATTGGTCGCGAACGGCAGCGGCGCGGGTCCATTCGTGGCCACGTTGCTGCAGCCTCGAGTCTGATTGGCGCGATTACCCTGACCTCGCGCCTGCGCCTCTTCCATGAACTCCCCGTCACGCGTCTTGCCATAGTAAATGCTTCCGGGGCAGTGATAGACCTTGGAGCTCTTGTTTACCCACACGCGCGTCTGCAGGGCTTTCGGCTCTTCCTTCGTCAGGGTCGCCGGCTGTTCCTTCGATTTCGGCAACGCCTTCGATTTCGGCGAGCCTTGTGCCGAGGCGGCGGTGGCGATGAGCAATCCCGCAGCCGTTATGCGCCATGCGTATTGAAAGAACGCCGTCATCACAATCTCTCCTTGAAGCGATGATCCAGAGGGAGGACGACTATGCAGGTTCGATCGGCTCGTGACCCTGGTCACTCCCGGTTGACGGCACGTCATTCTCTTCTACCAACCGGCAGGTTGACATGTTGTCCACATGTTCGGCATGTTTAGCACATGTCCAAGATGATTCAACTGCGCCACGTGCCTGATGCGCTTCACAAACGCCTGCGGGCCCGGGCCGCGATGGCCGGAATGACTCTGTCCGACTATTTGCAACAGGAACTCGAGCGGACCGCCGCTCAACTGACGCCGTCCGAACTTCGGGCCCGTCTTGGCAGCTTGTCACGAACCGCGTTGCGCGAGCAGCCGGTGGATGCGGTTCGCGCCGAGCGTGACGGTCGGTGATCGTTGTCGATGCTTCAATCGTCATCGAGATCCTGCTGCAGACGGATGCCGGCATTGCGATAGCCGCGCAGCTCCTGGACCGCGAGGCGCCTCTCAGCGCGCCACACCTCATCGACGTCGAAGTCGCTCAGGTGTTGCGTCGTTACGTACTTCGCGGAGAGCTGTACGCCGAACGGGCGCGTCAGGCACTCGATGTGCTGGCGGTGTTTCCGCTGACCCGTTACGCGCACGAACCCCTGTTGGCGCGCATGTGGGACCATCGTGAAAACCTGACGGCGTACGATGCCGCGTACGTTGCGCTGGCTGAAGGGTTGCGGGCGAAGCTGGTGACCCGCGACGCCCGGCTGGCCGCCGCGCCGGGACTTGGACAGGTCGTCGAGCTTGTGTAGGCCGAACGCCTAACGTTTCCAGGCGCGAAACCCGGGAATCCAGCAGCGAACCTCCCCCTTGTATCGCCGGAACTCCTCGCCAAACACCAGCTCCAGATGTCGCTCCTCGAGGGGACGCACGCCGTAGTTCCACACCACGAAGCCGGCCGGTATCATCGCCAGCGCAAACCACGATTGCAGCAGCAGGGCTACGCACGCCCCCTGCGTGAGACCGGCAATGGCCATCGGGTTCCGGACATAGCGGTACGGCCCCCGCACGACCAGCCGCCGCGGCGCGTCGAAGGGGAGGGGCGTTCCCGCGCCCTGCACGGCCATCAGCACACCGCTCGTCAGGCCCAGTGCACTCGCGGCGACGAGAATACACCAGAGAACAGGTCGACCGACGGGTGTCACCAGTGGTGCGACACCGAGCGCGCGCTCGATCCTGAGCAAGCCGACGGGGATGATCACCAGAAACACGGTCCAGAACACGGCAACCTGGCCGAGCGTCTTGGCGAGATTCCATAGTGGGCTCGCATCTCGTGCCTGACGGAACGTGCGGTCCGCCCACCGGAACTCCATCATCTCGATTCGGTGCGCGTGATGCCCAGCGTGGCGGCGGTCGCTGGAATCATGAGTATCACGCCGAGCCATGCCTCCCCAGTCAACCAGGTAAGCGTCGCGCAATAAAGCGTTCCATACAGCAGCGCTCCGCTCGTAAATGCCAACACTACTACTCGGCGCGGGTCGCGCCGATGCAGGAGCCAGGCCGCGAGCAGGGAAGCGACGACGATACAAATGAGGTCAGCGATCCAGAATGCCAGGAGCATGGAGTCTGGCGCACCGGTTGGGCGGAACCAGTCGCGCGCGTCAGGCAGCAGCGCGAGTATCAGCCACCACCCGGTGACCAGGATCGCCTGGGCGATCAGGTAGGCGACAGCAAGATGAACGGGATACGTTGGCACACACCGATGGTAACATCTTTCTCGGACCTCGACACGACGGCCAAACCCACATGCACGACGACGCCGCATTCGAACCGCTGCTCTCGTTCCTGAAGCAGGTCCCTGCGATAAGGACTCCGATCGGCTCTGGTTACAGCACCGAAGGCCGATGGTGGGTGAAGTTCGCCATCGATATCAGACATCCGCTTGCCTGGCGTGTGGTGCAGGAACTCGGCCACGTCCTGAATTATGTGTCGGTCGAGGAGCGCCTTCCGACCGTGTTCAAACCCGTATCGCCTCCACCCTATATGAACGGCGGCCCTGAGGATTTCCTGTCATGGCTCGTTGACACCCGGGACGCTGCTTTCACGCCAGCGGATGCTGCCGAATGGCTCGAGGGTCGTCTTCCGCGCCCCGTGACTGATTTGAAGCAGTGGGACCTGGAAGATGATGAAGATGACGACGACGAGGATCGTTAGGGCTTCTTCGCCAATAGGCTGGCAACGATCGACTTGAGCGCAGCGATTTCGCGCAACGTGGGACGACTGTGCGATTCGGCATGGGGCATGGGGGGTACGCGAACCGCACAGGCCGGCCACACATTTTTGCCAGTTCAGGTGTACGAGTACCTGAGGCGACCGTGCTGATGCGGTCGCTTGCGTCGTTCGCGTAATCCGGTGACTTGAGGATCACATCATGCCATCACTCTGGTTAGGCATCATCCTTGTAGTGGCCTGGGCCTTTATGTGGCTCGGGCTCAAGATAGCGACCGGTCTCATTCATCTCCTCGTGATCGTGGGCCTGGCCCTTGTCATCTGGGGCTTCATCAAACGAGGGGCACGCGCGATTACTTGACGAGTTGCACTACTTGTTACCGAACTCCTTACTCGGCACGCTCTGGAGGTAGAGCCAGAGCGTGTGCAGGTCGGCGTCGGACATCTTACGGAAAACTTCCCATGGCATGAACGGATCGATCGCGGACCCGTCAGGCCGTTTTCCTTCACGCATCGCGCGCCGGAAATCCGCTTCAGTCCACGTTCCGATTCCCGTCGGCGTGAGGTTCGACGCTGGTGGTAGTCCGGGCGGACCCGCCACTCGGCCACCCGAAAGGCCGTAGCCGTGACAGCCGTGACATCCGCTTACGTCAGCGAGATATCGGCCATACTCGATCGTTCCGGAACGTGGTGGAATTGCCGGCGCTTCGTAGCGCGGTGTCTTGGGTGCGACGAGGATGTTGAGTTTTCCGGCCGCGAGCAGTGCTCTTCCCAGCGGCCCGAACCTGCTCGCAGGCACAAAGCGATCCACGGGCGGAAGCTGTCGCATGTAGCCGAGCAATGCACCGACATCCGATTCGGCCATGTGCGTGAAAACTTCGCTTGGCATAACGATGAGTGACGTGCCGTCAGGCCTGACACCGCGGCGGATGGCGCGAACCCAGTCGATATCCGACCGCTGCCAGCCGCTTCCCCCGCGTCCCCGTGTGAGGTTCGGCCCGGCGATCGTGCCTAGAAACCGATCCCGCTGGAGGACTGCACCGCCACCGTCTTCACCGTGGCAGAGCGTGCACGAGATGGACTGAAAGAGGTACTCTCCGCGCGTAATCGAAGCGCTGTCGGTGCGAGCCGCGACGGGCGTGACCGTCATATCATGGATCTTGTTCAGCCGCCGCTCGCTGACGATGTAGACCCATATCGCGAGCCCCAGGCACGCCACCACTACTGTGACGACAATTGCTCGTAAGGCGCGGAAGACGAAGTTCATTGGTGTGGAGTCAAAATTGCACGTGCGGGCAACGGGCCGCGAGTCGATTTTCACACCGCAGACCGGTGTCCGGCGCATCGGTTAACTTTGTCGGCCGATCTTCCCAGCCACGACCAGACGCGGTTTATGAGCACCGAGCTACCAGGAGTCATGATGGACGACGAGCTGGCGCGCGCGGTGCGCCGCCGTCGGACCTTCGCGATCATCAGTCATCCGGACGCGGGCAAGACCACGCTTACCGAGAAGCTGCTCCTGTATGGAGGCGCGATCCATCTCGCCGGCGCGGTGAAAGCACGCCGGGCGCAACGTCACGCGACCTCCGACTGGATGAAGCTCGAACAGGAGCGTGGTATTTCGGTCACGTCGAGCGTCATGCAGTTCGAATTCCTCGGCTATCAGATCAACCTGCTCGACACGCCCGGCCATGAAGACTTTTCCGAGGACACCTATCGCACGCTGGTAGCGGCCGACAGCGCGGTGATGCTACTCGACAACCGGAGGGGTGTGGAGGAGCGGACGCGCCAGCTCTTCGAAGTCTGCAAGCGCCGCCGCACGCCCATCTTCACGTTCGTCAACAAGTGCGACCGCATCGGAGAGGATCCGCTCAAGCTGATCAGCGACGTTGAGGCCGATCTTGGAATCGACTGTCATCCGATCACGTGGCCGGTGTTCCGCGACGACGTCTTTTCCGGCGTGTACGATCGACGGCTGCGCGAGGTGCACCTCTTCGAGCGGGATCGCGAGCACGGGGCGCGCGAGGCCACGGTCCGCGTCGCGTCGATTGATGACGCCAGGCTTGGCGAGTTGCTGGGTGAACAGGCCCATGCCCAGTTGGTGCACGACATCCAGCTTCTCGATACGGCAGGTCATCCGTTCAGCGCCGAGGCGGTCGATGCGGGAACACTTACTCCTGTTTTCTTCGGCAGCGCACTCACGAATTTCGGGGTCGAGCCCTTCCTGCGCGAGTTTCTCGAGTTGGCGCCGCCTCCGCGGGCACGAGAGTCGACCGCCGGTCCAATCGAACCGACTCACCCTCACTTCTCGGGATTCGTGTTCAAGATCCAGGCGAACATGGATCCGAAGCATCGTGACCGGATCGCATTCGTGCGGGTCTGCTCGGGGAAGTTCGAGGCCGGCATGGACGTAAAGCACGTGAGATCCGGGAAGATGATCCGCCTCGCGCATCCGCAGCAGTTTCTCGCCCGCGAGCGGAGTGGCATCGAGGAGGCCTGGCCGGGTGACGTGGTTGGCGTCATGGACCGTGGGACATTGCGCATCGGCGACACGCTTGCCGAGAACGGAGATTTCGAGTTTGCCGGGATTCCGCGATTTGCTCCAGAACATTTCGCTCGTGTCATTCCAGCCGACCCGCTCCGTCGCAAGCAGTTCGATACTGGATTACGCGAGCTGACCGAGGAGGGAGCGGCGCAGGTGTTCTATGGCGAGACCGGCGGCGCGCCATTTCCGATTGTCGGGACCGTGGGCATGCTCCAGTTCGACGTTATGCAGTCTCGACTCGAGCATGAGTATGGAGCGCCGTGCCGGTTCGAGCGCATGACGTATCGCTTTCCGCGATGGGTCACCGGCCCCAAAGACGAGGTCGAGCGGGTTGTCGCTGGTCGCGGCCGGATGCGTCTTTATGACACGAAGGGAAACACGCTGATTCTCTTCGAGGACGAATGGCACTTACGAAGGGCGCTGCAGCACGAAACGGGCGTAACGTTTCACGACGTCGCGCCTTGAAACGGCCGGGGGGTCACCCGGGCGTAGTCATGTCCCGGTGCGGCTGTACATATCCTTCGCGATACGGTTGCGGCGGCAGCACGCCTCGCTCCGGCGGCGCGGGCTCGCTCAGCGGCTTTTCGGGGCGTATGGCGTCGATAAGCGCCCTGATGAAGGGCACCAGCTCTTCCAGATCAGCCCGAATTGGCCGCATACCAGCTGACGTTTGAGCCGTGCAGAGGCAACGCCGGCCGATCCGCGAAGGCTCATAATCCATGTCACCGAAGGTCGCTCGGAAGCCCTGCGCGTGACGCATTGAAGCGACGCAGACAGGGCTTCCCCGACGCGAGAGTCGGTTAGCTGTGTGACTCTTGGCTATTCGTCAGGACAATAAAGCCGGTTCATTGCGTAATGGTCAGCGCCAGCGGCGCCGTCACTGCGGTAACGCCGGTTCCTGTCGCGCGGATCGTGATGGTGCTTGTCCCCACGGGTGTTGCTCCGGTCGTGGTCAGCTGCAACGTCGTTGTTGCCCCCGTTCCCGTGCTGGGGTTCGGCGTGAACGTTGCTGTCACTCCAGCCGGAAGATTCTCGGCGGCAAAGGTGACGTCGCCGGTGAAACTCGTGCGCGCAAGGGCGATGGTGGTTGTCGAACTTGCGCTCCGCGCGATGGTCAACGCGGCGGGAGTAAGCGTCAATGCGATGCTGGCCGACGGCGGCGCCGCCGTGATCGTGATCGGGAGCGTCGCCGTTCGATTCCCGGCAACGGGTGATGTTCCAGTGAGCGTCAGGGTGGCCGGGCCTAACGTGGCATTGGCGGCCGCGGTTACGGTCAGCATCGAGGTGTTGCCCGTTGCCGTCGTTGGCGAAAGGGTCGCGGTCACGCCGGTGGGCGCGCCGGTGACTGTCAGGCCGATGTCACCCGTGAAACCGGTGCGCGTAATGTTGACGGTGCTCGTGCCGCTGGCCCCTTGCGCCACTGACAACGTGGACGGAGTGAATGCGAGGCCCAAAGTGCCGCCAGTGACCGTGAGCGTGAACGGTGCGCCAGCCGCGGAAACTCCTTCTCCGGTCGCAACCACAGTGAGCGGGTAGACGCCTGCTGCTGCTGTGGACGCCACGTTGAGCGTCACTGATGTGGTCGATGTTGAGCCGCTCCTGACGACGTCGGCGACCGTGGCGGTGACTCCAACCGGCAGCCCGGTAACAGTGACCGATGGCGTTCCGCTGAAGTTGCCCTGGCCTGTCACGGTGACGGGAATACTGACAGTGCCGCCTTGGGCCGCGCTGCCGCTTGTCGGGTCGACGGCAACCGCGAGTGTGCCTGGAACGAGGGGGTCGTCATCCTCACCACACCCCTGGGTGAATGCGATGGCGACGAGGAATAACGAAGCGATGACGCGCGAGCTGGAAATGGAGCGTTTCATAGGATCATCCGAAGTATGAGGCGACCGCCACGGTGGCGCGTGTTCGCAAGCGCCGGCGCAAGTTTCGACCTTTTTCGCTTGTACGCCCTGACGGCGTCGAAGTTCTGAAGACTCGACCAATCCCGCGGCTCAGAGCGTTAGGCGTGTGGCATCACGTACCGATGCGCGCGCTTGGAGCCGTCAACCGTGCCGTCTGCCCTCGACGAGGGCCAGCTCGGCGGTGTCAACGCTCCGTGTCTCCGCGGCACCGCATGAACAAGCAGGGGTATTCAGCCGCCGCTCGCTGGCAACGTCATCGCGAGGCCGAGGCACGCCACGACAACAGTCACGACGATTACTCGTCAGGCACGGAGGAAGGAAGTCACGGCAGGTCGCGATTGCGAAAACGAACAAAAGCGGCCGTGCCCATGAGCACGATAAAGGCGGTGAGCACGGGAACCGACGCAGTCGGGATCTGACCTTCGGTCAGAATGCGACGAGGATTGAAGTACGAGTGAAGCGCATACGGATGCAGGAAGGCCGCCTTGCTCCACATCGATGAAATCACCTCGATCAGGTACGACACGACCGCGAGCAGCACTCCACCGATCGCTACCTGTCCATTTTCCCTGCCAAAAGCTGACAGGAGCAGTGTCATGGCATAGATCGAGCCCTGGAGGAGCAGGAGATTTACGGTCAGGCGCGAAGCGTCGGCGATTCCGATGGGGGGAAGCCCGAAGAGCTGCCGTCCGAGAACCGACCCGGCGACTCCGCTCAGGATAATGAAGGTGATCGCGCTGATTCCGAACGTCGTATGCGCCGTGAAGTAGTGTGCTCGCGAAATCGGCTGCGCGAGTATCAGCTCGATGGCGCCGTTTTCAACTTCACCCGCAATCGCCCGGGCAGCGAGCGTGATCGCCACCGCCGTCAGGAGTGCGTGCGTGATGGGATGGTTCCATCCGAACGCCAGCATCCCCTGTGGGGATCCGATCATCGACTGCTCGATGAATGGAAGCAGGGCAGGCGGCGCGAAGGCGCGAATCTGCGCGAAGGCGCTTTCCACGTCGACGCCCGCGACGATGGCAGAGATCAGCAGCTGAAACCCTGCCAGCACGATCGCGGTGACGATCAGGAATGTCCGGTGTCGCGCAGCGAGCCGCCGCAGGATGTTACGCATCCGACGCAGGCCGGGGGGACTGCTGCGAACCCGACTGGTAATAGCCGAGGAAAATGTCCTCCAGCTCAGGCTCGGGGAAAACGATGTCGCGAACGTCGGCCGCGGCGACAGCCTTCAGGATCGGAGCGGGATTGCCTCGCAACCACAACACGGCTTCGTCGCCGTGGATTTCAGATCGCGAGACACCTGGAACACTCGTCAGGTCTGGAACAGCGCCGCGGAATCGCGCCGTCAGCTTGCGGACCACGTTCGCGCGGAGATGCTCGATGGACTCGAGGGCAACGATCTCGCCCTGCCTGATGATCGCGACGCGCTCGCACACCGACTCGGCCTCAGACAGAATATGCGACGATAGAACCACCGAACGACCGCGGGCCGCGAAGTCGCGCAGTGTCTCACGGAAGGCTTGCTGGACAAGGGGATCGAGGCCATTCGACGGCTCGTCCAGAAGCAGCAGCGCAGGATCATGCTGCATGGCTGCGATAAGGCCCACTTTCTGCCGTGTCCCATGCGACAGGAATTTCACCCGGCGTTTCAGCGTAGCCTGGTCGAGGGCAAATGCATCGAGGAGTCGCTGGCGCAGCACCGGAGCTTTCCGGCGAAAGCGCGCAAAGAAGTCGAGCGTGGCCAGCGCCGGCATGTCGCCGTACAGCCGCAGGTCGCCCGGAATGAAACCGATGTCGAAACGGCTCGCGGACTCGGCCGGCGCCTGGCCAAACAGGAGGACGCTGCCGCTCGTGGCGCGCACCAATCCGAGGATGATGCGCAATGTCGTCGTCTTGCCGGCGCCGTTAGGTCCCAGGTAACCGAAGATTTCGCCGGGTGCCACTGCAAAGCTGACACCGCGCAACGCGCGTACGTCGCCGAATTCCTTGGTGAGGTCGCTGATCGCGAGTGGATTCACCTGGAATTCGGCACGGTCACTGTCCCTTGAGCAGGTTGGTCGAAACCTTCGACGGATCTCCAACAACCACGAACCGGAAGTCCTTGAGGTAGGTTTTTGCCGCGCGCTGGATGTCCGCCGGTTTCACGGATCGCAGGCGGTTCACGTACGTCGCCGCGTTGCGATAGCCGCCGCCGGAGAGCTCCCAGAGGCCGAGCGAATTGGCCTGGCCCATGTTTGTCTGCTGGCCCATGAAGTAGCCCGTCGCGAAAACGCCGATCGTCTCCTTCAGCAACTGCTCCGGCACCGGCTCCTCCGCGAGTCGCTTCACCTCGGCCAACATGACTTTGAGCGTCGTGTCCGGGTTCACCGCGGTGACGTAGATCCGCCCGCGGTTCGCCTGACGAGTGTTCAGCTGCGCGAAGGTCGCGTACGTGAGATTGCGCTTGGTGCGCACTTCCTCGAACAGCCGGTCGGACAGGATCAGCATGCCGACGCGCAATGGCGCGAAGTCGGAATGGCTCGGCGCCGGCGCGGCGAAGACCCCTTCGATGTAGTTCGTCGGCAGCTCGCGCTTCACCAGGGCTGGTTCTCCCTTTGCGGAGGAAACGACTGCCGGCGTCTTTGCCTCGCCCCCAGTCGCCGGAAGTGATCCGAACGCCGCCGCGACCTTCTTTGCCAAGTCGTCCGGCGAAACGTTGCCGACGACAATGATCAGCAGATTCGGTTTCGTCAGGCGCGCCTTGTGCCAGTTTACGACGTCGGTGCGCGTGAGTCTGGCCATCGTAGCGGGCGTTCCAGCAGGGTCGACTGCGTACGGGTGCCCCGTGTAAACGATGCTGTCGGCCACCTGCTCGAGGAACGTGTCGGGATTGTCGGGGCGCTGCTTGAGCCCGTCCTCGATCTGCGAACGCGCAAGCGTGACTTCCGCGTCAGGGAACGTCGGGTGCAGCACCGCCTGCGTGAAGAGATCCCATGCCTGGTCCCAGTTCTGGCGGACTCCCTGCAACGTGAAGGTCGTCCAGTCGTACGTCGCGCTGGAGCCGATGCTTGTTCCCGTCGACGTGGCGATCGCGTTGAACTTGTCCTTGTCGTACTTCGTCGTCCCCTTCGTGATGACGGCGCCGAGGAGATTTTCGATCCCCGCCTTGTCGGGAGTAAGCGCCGCACTCCCGCCCTTGAGGTAGACCTGGACGGCGACGACGTCGTTCGCGGTAACGCGCTTGTGGATGACCGGGATGCCGGCCACGACCGTCCTGGTGACGGGAACGGCGACCGTGCCCGAAGCCTGAGCATGAAGTGTTGAAGCGCCTAACGTCATCAATGGGAGTGCCGCCCAGGCAAACAACAGAAGTGGTCTCTCCGCGTCTCTGCGGCTCGTGAAAAAGGGAGTCATGGGACCACCTTCAGCTGAAGAAGCTGCTCCGGGGTCAGCTGCAACTGCTTCCGCGCTTCCGGCGAGAGCAGCGCGCCCACGACGAAGGGCTTGCCGCTGATGTACTTCTTCGCGTAGTCGGCGATGTCCTGGCGGGTGATCTTCTGCATGTTCGGCACGTAGCCGCGATAGTAGTCGAGGTCCGCGACGGCCCACCAGAATCCGATCGTGTGGGCCCACTCACTCGGCTGCTCGCGCTCATAGAGGGCGTTCACGCCGAGTTGCTTCTGCGCTGCCTCGAGGAGGTCCTGCGGGAGGTAGTTCGGGTCGGAGAGTTTCGCCAGCTCTTCCATCAGGGCGCGCTGCGCACTGGCCAGCTTTTCCGGAGTCGT
Source organism: Gemmatimonadaceae bacterium (assembly GCA_035646395.1). Classification (GTDB taxonomy): domain Bacteria; phylum Gemmatimonadota; class Gemmatimonadetes; order Gemmatimonadales; family Gemmatimonadaceae; genus JABWBJ01. The sequence goes on from DASRPK010000270.1 coordinate 24,219, forward strand.
CTGCGCGAAAACGGTGATCGGGCCTGTGTGGTTGAGCGTGTAGTAGCTGATACTCGCGCCGAAGGCGAGTCCGCCGTCGACGAGACGCTTCTGGAATGGGCTCGCCCGATTGTTGAGCACCTGCGAAAGGACGTCGGCGGCGTAGGTAGCCTTCGGGTCGGCGCCGACGCTCGGTCCATGCCACTGGTACATGATCGTCAGGCCGTTCACCGGCTTCTCGACGATCACGGCAGCGCTCTCCTTGAGCGGTGGCGGATTTGGCGCGGGTGTCGCGAAGGGATCGGGACCACGCGGCCAGTCACCGAACACTTCCACCGCGCGCTTGAATCCATCTGCCGGGGTGATGTCGCCGGCGAGAATGAGCGCGGTGTTGTTAGGCACGTAGTACGTGTCCTGGATCTCCTTCATCTTCGCCTGCGTCGTGGCGAGGATCGTGTCGCGGTTCCCGATCGTGTTCTTACGGGAATAGAATCCCGGGGTATAGAGGACTGTGTCGATGGCGCGCTGAAGATGGAAATACGGATTCGCTTCATTCCTGTCGAATTCGCCGATCACGACCGGGCGTTCGCGCACCAGCTCCTCTTGCAGAAAGAGCGGATAGCGGATCGCGTCCTCGAGGAACTGCATCGTGGGCACCACCGAGTCGCGTCCCACCGTGACGTAGTAGTTCACGCGTTCTTCCGACGTGGTGCCGTTCCACTGGCCGCCAAGCTGGCGCAGCCGCGCGAGGTACTTCTCCTGCGACGGGATCGTCTTGTTCGCCTTGAAAAACATGTGCTCGTACAGGTGCGCGAGCCCCTCGTGCTGCGGGGTCTGCGTGTACGCGCCGTTCTTCACGTTGAGCTCGACCGACACGATCGGCACGGCATGATTTTCGATGACGATCACGCGAAGTCCGTTGGCGAGCACGGTGTCCTTTATGGGCAGGGCCGCCATTTGAGCTTGGCCCGAGGCTGCGCAAATGATCAGGCCGAGTCCGGCAATGATGTGTCGTTTCATAACAGTCCTTTATGCGAGGCAGTCGAAAAAGAATACCTCGATTGGACGCTCGGCGGCCACTCTATGGTGTCATTCGGGATCAGGATGAGTCGACGCCAGGATCCGGAGCCACGCTGTCGTGAGTAGTTGCCTTAGACGCTCGACCCGCCTGGTCGACGCTTGCGGAGGAAGTTCGTGCGCTTGTTCATGGGCAGCGCCAGCAGGCGGCGGATCTGCTCGATCAGCGCGCGGTCCGATTCTCGTCTCAAGTCCGATCTCCGGATGCTCCGCCGGTTTTCAGCTTTTTTCACGAAGCGTTTTCCGCAGTAAGGGAAGGACCGCGCGGTCTTGGGGCCGGTTAGCGGCCTTCTTGCTGGCAATGATGTCTTCCAACGACGCGACCTTCAGATCATAGCGGCCAAATCTCGTTGACGCCGCGCGACTACGGAGCGATTCGAAGGACCGAACGCCGTCGACCTTGGCCATGAAATCAAATTGGAGTCCGTCGCGTTCGCGGAGCACGCGATATAACTCCGACGCTGGATAAAACGGATGAAGGACCACAGCATCGAGATCGTCAGCGATGCGACGGAGCTTGGCGAGGTTGCCCGCTGTCTTCCTGAACATGAAGTCCAGGTCGAGCGTGGTGACTGGAGAACCCTGAAGGGCGGCAGCAGCGTTGCCGATCAACACGGCGTCGAGCTTGTGCCTCGTCAGCAGCTTCGCAGCCAGTTCGAGCAGAGGTTCAGCGGTCATGATTCGGAATGTAACCCGGTCCATCCCGATGACGCTCTGGTGACGCCAATCCACCATCGTATCCGGCCGAATAACGGCTGACCACATGGCCCTGACTTTGGCTTACGCCATACGTAGCAGTCGAAACCCGTTCGCCGCGAATCACGAGCCCGGGTGAAGTTCCTCGCATTGCAGTCGCGGTAAAGGTCACGCGACCGTCGGGGTGCCGGCGGAACGTCATGGTCGCTGGTTCATGCGAAAACGTACGCTGGACGTGAGGCTGTGCCAGCGCAGCGAGCGCGGAACCTGCGGGCACGCAATAAAGGAAAGACGTCGGATAGCTCTCGCCCGTCCAGGTGGAATCGGCGTCAGGCGCAATCGGCAATGCGGCAACGACGACGGCGATGGGTGGGCACGGGTTGATTTGGATGGATGCCGGCTCGAAGCCGTCGAGCATCGGTGCTGTCGTCAGGTCGATCGCAAAAGAGCGAGTGACCAGCGCGACGGGGACTCCGGTGAGGCTGTCGCGGACGAGGTCAGACATCCAAGGTCGCGTCCGGGGCGTGGTCCGCGCGTACATAACGATTGAGTCGATTCCTGGCGCCGAGATGGTGACGATGAACGTGCCGCCGAATGGAATCGTGTGCTGCGCGGTGAGCGCATCGGTCATCGCCGACAACATGTCCGACGCGACCTGTCCCGCCGGTTGTTTTCCGGCCGCGACCGGGTTACTTCGCAACCAGCGCCTGATGCGCGGTTCAACGGAGGCGTCGTGCGCTGTCACCGACTCCGCCCACAGCGCACGGTACATCGTGAAGAGCTCCGATGCTGACATGGTCGGCGTGCTGTCGACGAACTGTATCACGAGGTGTCCACTCGGCCCGGTCGATCGCTGAGGTAACGGATAGTGTCGCGCTCGCACGATGTCGAACGTCGGCATGCCATCGATCCAGCGATCTGCCGGTCGGGGATGTCCGACGAACAATCCGCTGACGCCAACGCTGTCGAAGCCACCATCTCTGGCGGACAGTGGCGAACAGCTCATACTGATTTCATATCGGACGAAGACAGCTCTTCCACCGCTGGAGCGGAGTCCACCACGAATAGGCTCCGATTGGTAGCCGGCGACGTCGTCCACGGCCATTACCTGTGCCGGCACTGAGCGCGCGCCAAACTCCAGAGTTGAGTCGCTCCGCGCGGCCACACTCGTAGCGGTTGCCGTCGCAATCAGGAACGTCTGCCGGCCGAGGGCTGCTGGGTACCTGAATTCGTAGGTGCACGCCGGAGCGCGGGCACCGTCAGCGACTCGCCAGGTGATGGCGACTGCTACCGTAGCGATGAATAAGGAGCAGAGCCGTGTCACATCTCGGTAGGCTACAGCGGGTGTGGTGCTTCTTCACGGTGCTTGGCCGCGTACTCCAAAGTCAATGCTACAAGTGGTGGTGAGTGGAATCATTCGCGCATGCATTGCCGACGTAGGGCGCTCACTGACGGCTTGACCGGCGCCGTAGCTTCCCTGCATATGCGACTCCTGGTGACTCTGGCGGCGGGCTTAATCCCTCTGGCCCTGCCTGCGCAACAACGCGCACCACTCACCAATCGTGAGATTAGTGACATAACGACGCTCTTGCGTCTCGAGGACAATCGCCGTTTTGACTCCGTCGCACTCCTTCGGATGCTCCGCGACAGGCATCCCGAAGTGCGGCGCCGAGCGGCGCTCTCGATCGGGAGGATCATGGACCCCGCGGGGCGTGCGCTGTTGCGCACCGCGCGACGCGATCGGGATACTGCCGTAGCGGCGACAGTCGTTTTCGCAACGGCCCAACTCTACGACTCAGCCGCAATCGACTGGCTCGACTCGCTCCTGATGAACCCGAGGACGCCGGTTGGTGTCGCGGCAGAAGCCGCGCGCGCGTTCGGGTTGATTCGCACGCCCGCTACGCGAACGTCGCTCCTTCGATTTCTGGCCACAGCGCCCGAGAATGCATCGCCGACGGTCGTTGGTGAAGCACTGCTGTCCGTCGGACGTCACCCTCGGGGCGACTTCACGCCCGTGGTGCGCTGGACGACATCGCGCGATGTCGAGATTCGCTGGCGCGCCACATGGGCGCTGTTCCGTCCACGTGATCCCGGAATGGTCGCGAGGCTCCTCAGTCTCACGTCCGACCCCGAAGTCATCGTTCGCAACTGGGCCGTGCGCGGACTGACGTGGGCCCAGGTCGACACCTCGCGGCTCGACGCAGCCGCGGTGCGCGCGCGATTGCGCGCGTTACTCGCCGATCCTGACCGGACGGTGCGCACCGAGGCATTGCGCGCGTTAGGCACCCATCCTGATTCAGCTTCGGTGGCTGCGGTCGCTGAACGTCTGCAAGATCCCGACGCGTGGCTGTCGGTGACGGCGGGCGAAGCGCTCGCGGCGCATCGGTCGTTTGCCGGCATGACGGTTCCGCGGCTCCTTGCCGCGGCCTCTTCCGGCCCATCGTGTGCAACGCGCTCGGTTGCGCTCGCGTCGATCAACACGCTTTCGCCAGGCGACGGATACAATGCCGCGATTGCTATGTCGCGTGACACCGCGATTCAGTGTCGTTCGGCTGCCGTCACGTACCTCCGAGGCATGGGTGATCGCGTGCGCGTTGCACTCGATTCCCTGCGTAACGACTCCGCGACCCTGGTGAGCACGCCCGCTCGTACCGCGTACGGTGCGTTGTTCGACTCGCTCGCCGGCCGCGCGGGTGGCCGCGGTCGTGGTGGCGGCGGCGGTGGTCGTGCAGGACGCGGCGCGATCGAAACCGGAAAGACGGATGCCGACTATCGTCGCATCGTCGAGCAGTGGATCGTGCCCGACTATAACGGGAAGGCGCGACCGCGTGCCGAATGGGTGACGTCGCGCGGCACGATCGAGATCGAGCTGTATCCGGGTGACGCGCCTATAGCAGTGGACAACTTCGTGCGGATGGTCAATGCGGGCACGATCGTCGGTACCGATTTCAGCCGCGTTGTTCCCGATTTCGTCGACCAGCAGCGCGGCATCGTCGGCGCGCCGCTGCAGCGCGACGAAGTGAACCGTCATCGGCTGACACGGGCGAATCTCAGCTGGGCGAGCGCCGGCCTCGATACTGGACGCCCAGGTTACACGCTCAATCACACCGTGCAGCCGCATAACGAGGGCAACTTCACGTCGATGGGTCGCGTGGTCGGCGGGATGGACGTGGTCGACCGTATCGAACTTGGTGACCGCGTGTTGCGCACGCGGATGCTTCTCGCAACAAGATGAACGCTGGTCCGGGCCTTCATCAGTCATCCAGACCTGCCTGTTTCGCATCGTTCCGGGATCACACGGGTGGTTCAAAAGAAGCAACGCAGAGCGCCGCAGAGGTTACGCAGAGGCTCGCGGAGTAGAACACAAACAAATTCAGTTCTCTGCGATTCCTCTGCGAAACTCTGCGTTCAAAGTCTTTTGACGTTCTTTAAGGACCGCGACCCGCCTACCTGCGGCAGATCGCGGCCCATCGCGACGTCGTGCTCCCTCGAAAAGAGTCTACGTAATGGTGAGCACAAAGGTCATCGTCGCATCGGTGATGCCGGTGCCCGTGCCGCGTATCGTGAGGTTATAGGTTCCCGCAGTCGCTGTGGCGGGCACGGTAATTGTCATCACCGAGGTCGCACCCGTAGCAGGACTTGGTGCGAATGCCGCCGTGACTCCTGTCGGCAGGCCCTCGACCGTGAGAGTTACGCCCCCTGTGAAGCTGGTTCGCGCGAGGTCGATGGTCCTCGTGCCGTTCGCGCCCCGGGCCACGGTCAACGTCGCCGGTGTGGCCGACAACCCAACGCTCTGGCCCGGCGCGACGACGGTCAACGTAAGCGGGGAGGTAACCGCTGCGATGCCAGTTCCGGTCGCGCGGATCGTGATAGGGGTCGTGGCCACCGGAGTCGTTCCGCTCGTGGTGAGCGTGAGCGTCGTCGGCCCGGTCCCCGTGTTGGGGTTCGGAACAAAGTTCGCCGTCACGCCCGCCGGGAGGCCTTCCGCGGCGAAGGTGACGTTGCCGGTGAAGTTCGTCCGAGCGAGGGCAATGCTCGTGCTTGCATTCGCGCCCTGCGCGATCGACAGCGCCGTCGGTGTAAGCGTCAGCCCAACGCTTGACGTTGGTGCTGCCGTGATCGTGATCGGCAACGTGGCAGTCTGGTCAGCGGCTCCCGCTGACGTTCCGGTGAGTGTGAGTGTCGCCGCGCCTAACGCTGCGTTCGCCGCCGCCGTCACCGTGAGTGTCGAGCTCGTACCGCTCGTCGTTGTGGGCGAGAGTGTCGCTGTCACACCTGTGGGGGCCCCTGTGACCGCCAGCGCGACGTTACCGGTGAGGTTGTTGCGCGTGATGTTTACCGTGCTGTTCCCACTGCTGCCCTGCGGGACCGAGAGGGTGGGCGGCGTGAACGCCAGTGAGAAGGAGAACGCAGTGACGGTCAGCGTATACGTCGTCGACACGGCCGAAACACCCGGTCCCGTTGCGTTGACCGTGATAGGATAGGAGCCCGGTACTGTGGTCCCGGCGACATTGATCGTGATGGTCGCCGTTCGCGTTCCTCCAGTTCCGGTTATCGGGGATACCGTGGCCGTCACGCCGGTCGGAGCGCCGCTGACGGCGACCGCCGGCGTTCCTACAAATCCGCCGCCACCGGTGACGGTGACTGTGGTGTTGGTCGAACCGCCTTGTTGGGCGCTCCCACTCGTGGGAGACAAGGTGACGGCGATGGTCTGCGGTACAACAGGGTCGTCGTCATCATCACACGCCTGAATGAATCCCAGTGTGGCAGCGAGGAGGAGCGCCGGGATGTAGCGCGTCCTGGGAGTGAATCGATTCATGGGTCCCATCCGAGGATGGCAGGTGGACACCGCGCGGCGCAGCGAGTTCAACTGCGCGATCTATTCCATGCTGACGGTGGTTGCGGATCGTACGCCGCCTCTCATGCGAAGTTCATCACCGTTCGACGGCTGAACGACGGATGAGCTGGTTGCTACGAACTCCAGAGCACGACAGCTCTCACTCGCCGAACACTCGAGCAAAATATTCCGGCAGGGCGATGGTCAGCGCTGGGAGGTTTTTGATCGGTTGCCAGATGAGCTGTTCGGACAGAATCTCTGGCCGCGAATCGTCCGGCCGCCAACATTCGACGATGCGAGCGTCGAGGTCCACGATCCAGTATTCCGGAATCCTTTTCTTCTGGTACTCCGGCCGTTTGCGGTTGCGATCGCCGAAGGCCGTGGATGGTGACACGATCTCGACGACGAGAAGGAGCGTGTCGATTTCACTCCATTGCTTGACCTGGCCAGCCAGTGGCTCCGGGACAACGAACAGGTCGGGCTGCAGTATTGTGTCCGGCGCGAACTCAATGTCCGCCGGCGACCAGAAGACTTCGCCTAGTATGTTACCATGCACGTACGGCGCGACGAGATCGTACAGCAGACGCAAAGCTCGTTGGTGCAGGTGGCTCGGAGCAGGGCTCACGAGCAACTCGCCGCCCAGCAACTCGTAGCGCCTCCCGTCGTCAGGAAGCGCTCGGACCATTTCAGCGGTCCACCGGATGTTCTGCGCAGGCATGCCCATAGCGTACGCTCGGCTTGGCGAAGGAGGCAAGCGAACATACGCCGAGGTTGGGAAATGGCCGGTCAGATGCTTCATCCTGGCAACGCGCCTGGCGGGAATTCAACGCATCTCATCGGATAGGAACCTGATCGCCTTGCCTGTTGCCTCGAGGGCGTCCAGAATGATTCGCGACGCGCCCACGACCTGACAGGAGGACCGCTAACGAATGAACGCGCCGTCGGGCTCTCCCCAGACCGGCGGCACGCTCGCGCGCGAGATGGGCGTGCTGGGACTCGTCGCTACCGGGGTCTGCGCCATGGTTGGCGCCGCGATCAACGTCATTCCGTTCATGATCCAGCGAAATGTCCCGGGCATTGGCGCCAGCGTGCTGCCGGCGTATCTCCTGGCCGCCATTCCCGCGCTGTTCGCCGCTCTCGCGTATGCGATCCTTGCCTCGGCCATGCCGCGCGCGGGTGGCAGCTACGTCTACGCGAGTCGAGGCCTCAATCCGTACCTCGGCTTTGTCGCCAGCTTCTCGCAATGGTTCAGTCTCTGTGTGGCGATTGGCGTAGTGTCGTACCTGCTGGTGCCCTTCCTGCGCGACGTCGCGATCGCCGCCGGCTCGTCAGGCGTGAGCGCAGCCCTGGAGACGAGCACCGCGCGGCTCGTCATTCCGATCGTCGTGCTCTGGACGTTCGTCGGCGTGAACTTGCGCGGGATCGCCGCGTATCAGCGCACGGTCGTCCCGTTGATGTTCCTCACGCTGATACTCGGTGGACTGGTGATCGTCGCCGGCTTTTCGTACGACCATATCGACTTTCTCAGTACGGTCGTTGGCTCGACGAGAGCCATGGCCGAAGCTCCCGACACTGCGGCCGGTATTCGTCCGGTCTTTGTCGCATCGGTGCTCCTCTTCTCGAGCTTCATTGGATTCGACACCATCGCGCAGGCCGGAGGTGAGGCACGCGACGCGGCGCGCACGCTGCCCCTGGCTATCGGCATTGCGATCATCGGAGTCGCTGCGTTCTACTTTCTTTTCACTGCCGCTGTGTACCACGCGGTGCCGTGGCAATGGGTGGCCGACCAGGCGCGAACGAGAGACCTCACCGCGCCTGGACTGCTTGCGCCGCTGCTGCCACGACCACTCACGGTCGTGATGGTCTCGGGCGCGGCGGTGGCGCTGATGAAGGACCTGCCGGCTATGCTGCTCGGCACCTCGCGCCTTATGTTCGCGTGGGCGGAAGACGGGATCTTCCCCGCGGCCGTGGCGCGGGTGCACCCCGTTAGGCGGACGCCCGACACCGCCATCCTGGCCAGTGGCGCGATGGCCACCGCCGGCATTCTCGGCAGCCACCTGGCCGGCGACTTCTTCCTCGGCGTGGACATCCTGGTGATCTCCATGCTGATCAACTTCCTGGTGATGTCGGTCGCGGTGCTGACGCTTCCCGGCCGCAATCCCGCACTCGCGGCGCGGGTGCGCGTCGCGCCGCAACGCGCGGCGCAGGTCGCGCTGGCCGGTGCCGGCGTACTGGTCATCGGAACCTTCCTCGTTATGCACATCTGGCGTGATGTCACCGCCGACACCGCCTGGTACTTCCGGTCCACCATCCTCTGGCTGGTGATGCTGAGCGTCGCCAGCCTCATTTACTGGCGCGAGCGGCGGGCACTCGTCAGGCGGGGCGTCGACGTGCAGGCGGTCTTCTCGACATTGCCCCCGGAGTGACGCGTGCCGATTGAGCGCTTTCAACTGGCTCCGGGGCTGTCCATATCGCGCGTCATCACGGGACTGTGGCAGGTCGCCGACATGGAGCGCGACGGCCGTGAGCTCGATCCGGCAGTGACAGCACCTGCGATGGCACCGTATGCGGCAGCCGGCCTCACGACGTTCGACATGGCCGATCATTATGGATCGGCTGAGATCATCGCCGGGACCTTCCACAAGACGAACCCGAATTGTCAGTTGCTGACGAAGTGGGTTCCGAAGCCCGGACCAGTCACGCGGGAGCAGGTGCGCACCGCCGTTATGCGGGCGTCTGAGCGGTTGCAGGTCGATCGAATCGACCTGATGCAATTCCATGCCTGGCGCTTTTCCGATCCGGCGTGGCTCGACGCGCTCACGTTCCTTCAGGAACTCAAGGGTGAGGGCCTGATTAGTCGGCTCGGCGTCACGAACTTCGACACGGCGCACCTGCATGTGGCCGTACGCACGGGGATTGAGCTGGTCTCGAACCAGGTGTGCGTCTCGCTGCTCGATCGTCGTGCCGCGGGGCGGATGGCCGAATTCTGCGGGTCGAATGGCATCGCGATCCTGGCGTATGGCACCGTTGCCGGTGGCTTCCTGACCGAACGCTGGTTAGGCGCGCCGGAGCCGGCAGAGTCCGACCTGGCCACGTGGTCGCTGATGAAGTACAAGCGGTTCATCGACGTCGCTGGAGGCTGGGCGGTGTTTCAGCAGCTGCTGGCCGCGGCAGACGGTGTCGCACGTCGGCTTGGTGTGTCGATCGCGAACGTGGCGACTCGTTATGCGCTGGAGCAGCCGGCGGTGGGGGCGGTGATCGTCGGCGCCCGGCTTGGGCAACGCGCGCACGTCGATGAAACGGCGAAGCTGTTCGACTTCGCGCTCGACGCGCGGTCACGGGCGGAGCTGGACGATGCGATGAATAGACTGCACGCCATTCCTGGCGACTGCGGCGACGAGTACCGGCGTGCGCCGTTCCTGACCGCATCGGGTGACCTGAGCCACCACCTGCGCGAGTTCCCGTCGCCGTATCCGGTGCGTCTGGATGAACGCGGTCGCCGGCGCGCGGTGTCGGGAACGGTGTGGGAGGATCTGGCCGGGTTCAGCCGGGCGGTGCGGGTGGGGAACCGCATCGTGGTCTCGGGGACGACGGCCACGCACGGGAACTGGTGCGTTGGCGGCAAGGACGCGGCGGCCCAGGCGCACTTTGCCATGGACAAGATCGAAGGGGCGCTGGAGTCGCTTGGTTCGTCGTTAGGTGACGTGGTGCGGACCCGGGTCTTTGTGAAGCGGATGTCCGACTGGGAAGCCGTGGCGCGCGCGCATGGTGAGCGTTTTGCGGGAATTCAGCCAGCGAACACGCTGGTGCAGGCGGATCTGGTGGGAGATGAGTATCTGGTAGAGATCGAGGCCGACGCTGAAGTAAGCGAACAGTGAAATGGACGGGTCTTCCGGAATTTGAGTGTGTAAAGAGGGAGCGGATTCTCGCCGCTAACAGCCTTTGAACGCGGAGGCGCGCAAAGGAAACGCGGAGTTGCGCCGAGGAAAGCAAGGAGATAGACGGCGTTTCCGCTAACTCACACCTGCGACTATTCGAGTGGCGGAATCTTCCTGGGTGTTTGTCCGTTGGCGCACAGCTCCCAGTTCTCCATCAACTCCTTCCGGTACTCGGCTGCCCATTCCAGAGTCATCGCCATCGCCCGTCGAGGAAAATGACCGGCCGTCACGCTTAGCGTCTGCAGATCGACGGAGCATTTCGAAGCGCCATATCTCGCATGAAAATGTGGCGGGGCGTGCTCCTTGAAGTGCATCAGGATGACGATTCCAAAGAATCGTGAGATTTCGGGCATGAACTCCTCAGAATCGAGGAGCCCAGTGTTCGCCCGTAACGTGTTCAGGTCTTCATCGCCACAATGCGTCGGCGGCCAATCCAACGCAAAGCGCTCACTTGCCGAGAATGGGCCGAGGATCCAGCGACCGTTCGCCGCGAGTTCGTCGTGCATCGCGTCGGGCGCGAGATCCTGGCCTGTGGGCCAGGCGACGTGACCATCGTCATTAAACGCTTTCGAAAACGCTTCCGGGTCGGCTAACTGTGCGAACACACCAGCGTCTGGGCTGTTCACCTGCCCCGACATGTCGACCTCACCCTCCGTGCCGTCGATGAACCGGACAAACAGCCGATAACCCGGAAGTACTGTTACATGAGTGACTACCCACGGGACGCTACTCACTTCGCGCGTCGACTCGGTCATCGTCCTTTGAGGGGGTTGGTAGAGACAATCATATCCATAGCGTACGCTCGGCTGGACGAAGGTGGCAAGCGAACATACGCCGAGAGATGACCGAGCGCTCGAGCGCTTCATCGTAAGAACGCACGCGGCAGCGATTCAACGCATGTCGTTAGTGGATGCGTGCGGCCTCGGCGTCTGTTCGCTTGCGGTGATTGAATCGCCGAGCGTACGCATCTCCTATGGGCATGCACCTGAATTGGGAATTTCACCTCCCCGCTGAAACGAGCGCGGAGCGAGTGACCGAGCTGCTGACGGCTCTGCGTGAGCGCGCGCTTCAACTTCCGTTCGAGGAAGTGACAAAGCTCGAGGACGTGACCGAAATCATCGCACATCCATCTGGAGATCCCTGGTTCAGTATCCGGGATTACGTGGCGCAGTGGGCCGAGGTAATCAGCAAGCCTGACGAGGAAGATTCACGCATCGGTGACCTGAATACGGCGATCGGCTTCGGAATTTATCCAGGCAAACGATGCGAAGGCGCGACGTATGGCTTCGTGAAACGCGCTGAAGCGGACGGCGGCAATGCTGAATGGTTCTGGCATCATTGCTGTAAGACGCAGTATGCCTCCGTCGTGAGTTGGGAGCACCTCATCAAATGCCACACGTCTTTGGTCGGGCTACTCGATCACGCCATAGAACTTGGCATCGGTGTCGTAGTGCGAGATGAGGGACACTACTGGGAGACCCGCGACGAATCGCGCCTGATTGCCGAGACGGAGTACATGAACCAACTGGTCGCGAGGATCGCAGGTGCGTTCAGCGACGCGATGCCAAAGGGACTCGAGGCGGGCGGAGCCATCTTCGAGCATCCAGAGTTCGAACATCTCGAAATGGAGAGGGGCTCTCGACCAGATTCCGAGTAAGCCATCTCTAGCGAAAACAAACCGTGATCCGGGTATGGTGTCAGCGAGACTCACGGGTTTAGCGGGAAACGTACCCCAGTGGCGCATTCCGGCTTTCCTCGTGACGACATTCGACGAGGCTCTCTATGTCCTCCACACCTTCCAGAACCGGTCGCGCAAAACGTCCCGTAACGATCTCACGATTGGCGAGAGTCGCTACCGGGAAGTCCTCCGGAGTCGCGGTGAATCGTGAGCGTCCTCGCATAACTCGTGGCAGCGGGAACGTCTTTGAGGACCTTGGCTTCAGTGCGGCCGAAGCTGCGAATCTTCAGCTCCGATCCCAGCTGATGACCGAGCTGATGGATCGACTTCAGGCCGCTGGGCTCAAACAAGCAGCCGCCGCACGACACCTTGGCGTTACGCAACCCAGAATCAGTGACTTGATGCGTGGCAAGATCGATCGCTTCAGTGTTGACACGCTGATCGCGTTACTTGGAAAGGCCGGTGCCGAGGTTCGGTTGCTGGTCAGACCCGTTCTGGAACGACGCGCAGAGTAAAGCCAAGGGCGCGAAGCACGCTAAGGACAGTGGAGAGCTGCGGATTCCCATTTGAGCCGAGCGCCTTGTAGAGACTTTCTCGGCTGAGTCCAGCTTTGCGGGCGACCGCGCTCATCCCGCGTGCGCGTGCGACGTCACCCAATGCCGCGGCAATGACCAGCGGATGGCCGTCTTCGAGCGCAGCTTCCAGATAACCGACGATGTCCCGCTCAGTTTTCAGGTAGCGCGTGACGTCATATTTTCTGGTGCGTATCTTCGATCGTGCCAAGGCGACCTCCTACTACAGACCCTTTGCCAGCTCGATAGCGAGAGTGATATCTCGGTCCTGCGTTCGTTTATCGCCTCCGATCAGAAGGAGAACGATTGTCGGCCCAAGCTTGGTGAAGTACACGCGGTACCCCGGCCCGTGATGAATCCGCAGCTCCGAAACGCCGCCGCCCACCCCTCGAACGTCGCCGGGAAGTCCGAGCGACAATCGTTGGATTCGGGCTTCAATACGGTCCTTTGCGTGCAGATCCCGAATCCGATCCAGCCACTTCGAGAATTGCGGTGTTTCCCGGATCTCGACCAAGTGTAGCCTGTAGGATACAGTGCGGTCAACCGTTGAAACTGGTTGAACACCGTCACCCAGGTGTCACGAGATCGGTGGATCGGTGGAATTCAGCGGCTATGAGGACTTAGGGGGGCGTGAGACACTCGCTAGCATGCGACGAGAACACAAGCGAGACTTGTCTGGGACGGAGCGCCCAAGCGCCAAGACCCACACCATTACGACGCGACTGGTAATAATCGTCAGACGTAGAACCCGTCGACCCTCCTCTCTACGATGTCGGATCTAATCTCGCCGCGTTTAGCTGACGCAATTGAACTAGCCGTTCAGCTTCACGGCCGCGACTCGCGCAAGCAGAGTCCCCTGCCGGTGCTCGCGCACCTGTTGGCCGTGTGCTCCTCCGCGTCACGGTTGCCGACAAGGTCGACAACCTGCGTGCGTTACTTGCGGATCACGCGCGAGTCGGCGAGTCGCTTTGGAGCCGGTTCAACGCTCCGAAGGCGGAGCAATTGTGGTACTACCGCAGTGCCGCACAAGCATACCGCGAAGTGGGGTTTGCAGGACCGCTATTGACTGAACTCGAGCGCCTGGTCGACTTGCTCGAGAACGCTGCTGTATGAGAATCGCGGTAACTAGGGGAGAGCCAGTGGGTTCGCCATTTCGCGAAAGCGACACAGGCCGTTGGCGAGCTTGATCTGCCTGACGCTGCGACACTCTGGTTGGAAGAGGTGCGGACTCGCCACGAGGATGACGGCGCACTGCGCGCGTGACGTTGCCACGTTGAGGCGATTCGGGCTGTATAAGAACTCCATTCCTCTCGGCGCATCTTCGGGTCGCGAAGTGGCCATCGAGTAGATCACAACTGGTGCCTGCTGCCCCTGGAACTTGTCCACTGTGCCAACGCGTGCGCCTTCGGGGAGTTTCTCCGTCAGCCGGTTCACTTGCGTGTTGTACGGTGAGACGACGAGGATATCGTCGATACCAACCTGCTTCGCGTTTGAGTTCTCATCCGTCCATGTGACCCCGGGTCTCGTGAGTCGTTGCACGAGCTTCACGATGACGTCCAACTCTTCGGGCGAATGGTTCCGGTTTCCATCGTGGCTCACGTCAACGTACCACAAGCCGGCGCTACTGAGATCTCCGGCGTTCTGGAGTGCCTGATGTTCCAGCCCGTGCTTGGAGAAAAGCCGCCGTTCGTAATACAGCTCGGACGAAAAAGCGCATAACGACGGTGCCATCCGCCATGTCGTAGGCAGGAAAATGCCCCGGTCTGCCGGGATGGTCTTGTCCGAGCCAAGCATGTGCTGCAGCGCCGAAACGGCGACGCCGTCGGGGTGGCTGCCTTGCGTCGGCTGGTCGAGCTGCTGTGGGTCACCGAGGAGTACGATGCTCCTGGCTGACTGCGACACTGCAAGGACGTTAGCCAGCGACATCTGACCGGCTTCGTCGACGAGCAACACATCTATAGAGTTGGCAAACTCCTCACGCGCCCAGAGCCAGGAAGTCCCGCCAAGCACTTGGGCCTCTCCCGACGTCAACGCATCGAACCCTGCTTCGTTACTGGGAACTGAGAAGACGGGCTCCTGATTCGATTCGTCCGAACTCACGCCGTCCTTGTGCGCCGCGCGTAATTGAATTCCGGCCTTGCGCGCAACCTTTGATGCCTCGTCGAGCAATTTCCTGATGACCTTGTGACTGTTGGCCGTTACGCCGACGCGTTTTCCATCAGCCACCAGCGCAGCAATGATATGGGCGCCGGTATAGGTCTTTCCCGCGCCGGGTGGTCCCTGGATTGCCAGAACGGAGCGGTCGAGATTGCGAACGGTGCGTACGGCGAAGTCCACTTCGGACTCGTCAGGCGCTTGGCTGAACGCTCCGCTGTGGAGGCGCGGCGGGCTCCTCAGCAGAAGATCGACAGCTGCCAAAGGCGACAGGGCCTGCAAGCCCGCCTTCGCGGCGGACTGCCCCAGTCGCATCAGCGAGTCTTCGATTTCTTCGACCCGGATATACTCGAACTGAATGAGTGCCGTTGGATGAATCTCTGCCTTGCCGCGACTCTTATAGATGTCGATGGTTTGTTTCGCCCGATTGACAGAGTCGACCTTCGCGAAATCCTTGCCGTCGGTCTGCATGAGGTTCGCGCCGCGGTCGATATCCATATCCTGCTCAGGATATGAGTAGCGATCGATAACGCCGGTTCGCCGCTTCCGGACTTCGTTGCGCTCGCCATCATCGACACGCTCGACAAACTGCAATCCCGAAACTGCCTGTCGCTCATCGAGCAGCTCTTCATCTGACAGTTCGCGCAGCCGGAAGTATTCCCACCAGGTCGCCTTGTCCTCACGGCGGTGATAGTCGAGCAGATACGAGAGCAACCACGTCGCCTGCTGCTCTGCCGTGCGTTTCTCGTCAGGCGCGTCGAGCAATAACGCTGCGCGAAGTTCGCGAACCGCGAGGTCCCTCTCGGAAACTCGCTCGGGCGGCACATCCGGCTCGAACGGAGGGCGGGGGCAGGGGATCCCTTTTGACTCCGCCTCTGTGCGCACCTGCTCCAGCCAGTCGCGCAATCGAAGCGTCGACACGCAATCATCCCTGTTGTAGCCAAGAATGATCTCGCGATCCGCATCCAGGACGAGCTCAGGCTGCTTCACCTGCAAGGCGTACTCCATCCGACGCAGCGATTGTCCCGCGTCAGGCAGGTTCACGTCACGCTTGAACTGATAGAGGGGCTCCAGACGCTTTATCGAATAGCTCTCGACTCCCGCCCACATCGACTGCCTGACGACGCCAAGGAGGTCGATGAACCGACCACCGCGCAGGAGACGGTCAAGCTCGCGTTCCCGCGTCGCGTGGCGGCCCATCAGTTTTTTAAATGCAGTGGGCTCGTAATGCGCGAAATGGTAGATGTGCATGTCAGGATGGCGCCCGAGTCGGTCCATGATGAAGTCCATTACTGACTCGAATGCTTCGCGCTCCTCGGCGGCCGTGAAGGCCCACCACTTCCTGTAGCCGACTGTGCCGTCAGCTTCCACCAGCGCGATGCCGAAGAGGTATTCGCGACCACCTTCATCCGCATAGGTGTCTCCCTCGAGATCGAGGAAGACGTCGCCAGGCGATGGCGCCGGCATCCGCGACAAACCTCGCGGCTCGATAGGCTGCGCAGGATCTCGTGGCGGCGGGTCGGCGGGGCGCAAGCTATAGAGGATTGTCTCCTGCATCCGCGACTGCAGTTGTACGAGCGCCTGCTGCCGGTAGCGCGAGTAGGTGTCCTTCGACCCGCGTTTGGGCCGGAAAGGAAGCTGGTCGGGTAACGCCGCGAAGCTGGCCAGGGTCGTTATGCTGTTTGCCGAGAGCTCACGCCGGTGCAGACGCCCCAGTCCCGCGACGAGCGACAGATGATCGTCCTCGTGGCGTTTTCTGTCACAGGTAACGCGCCAGCCGCAGATGTCGCAGTGCTCAACCGGATCCGGATAGTGGAGACGCGCCAGTTCATCGGGGTCCATTTGCGTCGAGCGCACGAGTTCACGCTGCATCAACCGCATGTAGGCCGCGTAGTCGTCAACGCGGAAGGGAATGCTGAGCTGCGTCAGCCCACCCGGTGCGGGGATGACGACGTGGAACTGCTCAGGCGTCGCTCCCTGAATCTCGGCGAGCATC
>DASRPK010000271.1:0-4517 GCA_035646395.1 Gemmatimonadaceae bacterium
TCGTCAACGCACTGGTCGCCGGAAAGGGGATCGTGCTGACCCTAACGATTCCCGAGGGGTGGGACGTCAAGACGATCGTCCCGGCGATCTCACGAGTCATGAAGGTGCCGGAAGCGGAGCTCGAGACGGCGGTCCGGGACACGGCATTGCTCCGCCGGCTCAACGTCCCGACACCCACGCTTGAGGGGTATCTCTTTCCGGAGACCTACCTGCTGCCGGAATCGAGCGATGCCCTTCCAATCGTCAGGCGCCTCGTCGCCGAATTCGAGCGGCGATGGAAGCCGGAGTGGAACGCCCAGCTCGAGAAGCTCGGCATGACCCGTCACCAGGTGATGACGCTGGCATCGATTGTCGAGAAAGAGGCACGGGTGGCCACCGAGCGACCCACGATCTCCGCCGTGTACCACAATCGCCTCAAGATCGGCATGATGCTGCAGGCCGACCCCACCGTGCTGTATGCGCTGGGCCGCCACGAGAATCGCGTGCTGTATCGCCATCTCGAGGTCAAGTCGCCATACAACACGTACCGGAACGTCGGGCTACCGCCGGGCCCCATCGCGTCACCGGGACTCGCCAGCATCGAGGCGGCCCTGTTCCCGGCCGATGTGCCGTACCTGTATTTCGTCGCCCATCCCGACGGTCATCACGAGTTCCGGACGACCGTTCGTGAGCATAACGAGGCGGTGCGGCAGATGCGCCTCCTGCGGCGACAGGCCGCACGCGCCGCGCGCCCGTAGGCCGTGTCCGACTCGGCCACGGTATCGCAGCGGGGAGCCCAGCGCTGGGAGCGCGGACATCCCTGGATTTTCAAGAGCGACGTAAAGAAGCGGCCCACTGTACCAGCGGGCGCCGTGCGCGTTCGCGATGACCGCGGCCGGTGGCTCGGCGTTGCCTTGTGGAGCCCATCGTCCGAGATCTCGCTGCGGTTGCTCGACCAGGAACCGGATGCCGTTGTCGACGGCAGATGGTGGATGGACCGCTTGTCGCGCGCGGTCGAACGCCGGACGGGTGCAGGACTCGACGCGGTGACGAACGCCTATCGAGTGGTCCACGCCGAGGGAGATGGGCTGCCGGCGATGATCTGCGATCGATACGATCGCTGGCTGGTGGTGCAGTTGCTCAGCGCCGGCGTGGAATCGTTCCGCGACGTCATCGTGGAATCACTCGTCAAGCTCACCGGCGCCGAAGGGGTGTTGGCGCGTCATGATGTGCCGGTACGGTCACGTGAAAGCCTTCCCCGGGAGACGGTTCTGCTGCACGGTGACGTACCGCGGGAGGTCGTGGTGAACGAGCACGGCGTTCGTTATGCGGCGGCCCCGTGGTCCGGCCAGAAGACGGGGGCGTTCCTGG
The DNA here is from genome assembly GCA_035646395.1 of Gemmatimonadaceae bacterium. Lineage (GTDB taxonomy): Bacteria > Gemmatimonadota > Gemmatimonadetes > Gemmatimonadales > Gemmatimonadaceae > JABWBJ01. Next base: position 1,351 of record DASRPK010000271.1, read on the forward strand.
ATCAGCGGGAGAACCGCGTCCTGCTGGGGAACCTGGCGCGGGGCCGAGCGCTCGATTGCTTCAGTTACCACGGCTCCTTTGCCCTGCACCTGGCGCTCCGTGCCGATCAGGTGATTGCGGTCGACTCCTCGGCCGAGGCCATTGAGCGGGCGAAAGCGAACTTCACGCTCAACGGGTTCACGAATGGCGAGTTCGTGGAAGCCAACGCCTTCGATTACCTGCGGGACCGGGACCGGGCCGGAGACCGGTTCGACACGATTGCCCTGGACCCCCCGGCGTTCGCCAAGACTCGCGACTCGCTGGAGGCGGCGCTGCGCGGGTACCACGAGATCAACCTCCGGGCGATGCGGCTCCTGGCGGCCGGCGGCGTGCTGTACACGGCCAGCTGCAGCTATCACCTAACGCGGAGCCTGTTCCTGGAGATGATCGAACGGGCGGCCGAGGACAGCGGACGGCGGCTGGTGTTGCGGCAGGTGTTGGGGCAGCCGGTGGATCATCCTGAGATTCTGGCGATTCCGGAGACGGGGTACCTTAAGGGAGCGATACTACAGGCGGACTAACTGCAGCTGCGTGCTGATTGCTGATTGCTGCTGCTAATGCTGCGTGCTGGTGCTGGTGCTGGTGCTGGTCGGTGCTCGCTTGCTAATCGCCGGTCGCCGGTCGCCGGTCGCCGGTCGCCGGTCAATGCTGGCACTTCGGGCAGTAGTAGGTCGAGCGAGCGGCTTGCGTTATGCGCTTGATGCGGCTTCGGCAGCGGCGGCAGGGCTCCCCTTCCCGGTCGTATACCGCAAACCGGCTGTACTCCTCCGCCGTAGCGTTGGAGTTGTAGTACCGCTCCTGTCGCTTGAGAGCCGCCGTTAGGGTCGTGCGAATCGCGCGAAGGAGCGTGCGCAGGGCCGATGGGTCGATGCGGTTGGATGGAGTCCGTGGATCGAGGCGGGCGCGCCAGAGCGCTTCGGAGGCATAGATATTTCCAATGCCGGCAACGACGCCCTGGTCGAGCAAGGCGACCTTGATCGGAATCCGCCGCGTAGCGAGTGCCGCCGCGAACGCCGTGGCGGTAAGGCCCGGATCGAGCGCATCAGGGCCTAGCCCGTCATCAGCGGCGGGACTGGCACATAACGAGACCACCGAAAGCGCCCGGGGGTCGTCGAGGACCAGGCGAGATCCATCGTCGAACCCGAACACCGCGCGCACGGTCCGAGGCAGCTCCGACGTCCCTGGCTCGAGCCAATCACCGGTCATGCGAAAATGCACGTGCAGCTCACGACCGCTGGCCAGGCGGAATCGCTGGGATTTTCCCCGGCGCTGCACCTCCAGGATGCGATCGCCGATCAGGGACTTCGCGGCGCGAGCCGGGAGGCTGCGCCGTTGGGAAGGATGCAGGACACGAACACTCGTTATGGTCCTCCCCACGGCAATGCGTCGCGCAATAGCAGTGGCGTGTTCGACTTCGGGAAGTTCGGGCATATGAACATTTGGCAGAATGCTGCGTGCTGATTGCTGATTGCTGATGCAGATGCAACGTGCTGGTGCTGGTGCTGGTGCTGGTGCTGGTGCTGGTGCTGGATGCTGGTTGCGGCGAGCGGACGGAAGTAGGGGAAACGTGGCTGCCGCAGCGTCAGTGGAAATCTGATTTCTCCCACGTCTCACGTCCTCCGTCCGCTTTCTCAATCAAAGAGGAGCAGAATAAAAATTCTCACTGGTTAGGTGTTGCACCCTGGTACCGTGCTTCCCAGCAAGTCGCAATCAGCCACGCGACACGCTGCACTTGCAATGCCTGACGAGTGCGCCTAAGTTGTCGCGCGACCCGCCGCCGAGGGACATGGCACCGCGCTGGCAAGTTTCGCTGAAGCACGCGTATGAGCTGTACGTGGAGCAGGAGATCGAGAACTACAAGTTCTCTCTCCCGCGTAGCGCCATCCTCCGCATTGGCGACGAGGCTGTTACGGCGTTGCGCGACCGCACCCAGCCGGAATTCGATGAGCTGGTCCTCTGTTCCGAGGTCGACCGGATCATCAGCCAGCGACTGCGCATCCCGTCGTATACCACGTGGCGCAAGCGCCGGTTGAAGTTGCTGGCCCAATATCGGAAACCGGAGCACTGGGGTCTCGCCGCTGATGCCCCGCTCGTTTGCGAAATCATCCCGGACACCGATTCCCGGGTCCTGGTCGCGGGCGTGCGGCGCGAAGGACCGGTTCTGTACCTCGCGGCGCGCGGATGCCAGGTCACGGCGCTCGAGGATAATGAAGAAGCCGTGGAACGAGTGGTGAGCGCGGCAAGCCAGGTCGGACTCATGGGCCGGGTGAAGGGAGAGCCGATTGGCCTCGACTCCTGGTCTCCCGATGCCCCGCTCAATGCCGTCGTCGTCACGCCGGCCGCGTTCGAGGGGCTTTCCGCCGAGCAGCGGACCCGCGTCATCGACCTGCTGAAGCGGTCGACGCTCGATGGGGGAGTCCATATGGTGGACCGCCTCGTTGCCGACGGCTCTGACGTGACGATGGAAGAATTGAGGGCTCGCTATCGCGGCTGGGACGTGTCCGTGGTCAACGACGGAAGCGAGAACAGCACGTTCCTGGCTCGCAAAAGCGTCGCATAGGGGCAGCGACGCAGCGGTCGGCGACCAGCCAGCAGCAAGCGGTCAGCGATCGGCGAGCAGCGACCACACCAAACTGGGCTCGTTGCGAATCAACACAGGTGTCCTTCTTCGGCCGTGTCGTTTCGCGACGCGAATGACAATCGGCGGGCGTTCGCCCCGCTCCACTCAACGACTTGCAGCAAGTCCCGGGTGGCACTGTCGTTGCACTAGGCGCGAGTTCCGCGAACACGGAGTTCGCTCCTACCATGAAGAGAGATTCGATGCCGAAGCGCCGTCAGCCGAAAGAGCCGCAGGAACCGATTGGAATTGTCATCTCCGGCGGTCCGCACGAAGAGCCGACGCCGAGGCTGTCGGCGTACGTGTACTCCGATGAAGACGAGACGAGCGGTGAACCGATCGTGATGACGTAGCGGAAGCAGATCCCCGGAAACAAGAAAGCCGGCGCAGAGCGCCGGCTTTTTTGTTACAACCAACGAACGGAGCCTACTTCTTCTTCTTGGCGCCGCCCTTCTTCGCAGCCTTCTTTTTCTTCGCAGCCATTGTTCTCTCCATGGAGAGGGTGTTGAAC
>DASRPK010000272.1:0-27045 GCA_035646395.1 Gemmatimonadaceae bacterium
GCACCAGGTGCATCGTCGAGCGACATCGTCCTGACCCACGCGACGAGTCCATTCAGTTCCAACGCCGACAGGTCGCGCGCCGCAGGCATGGCCGTGCCGAGTATGCCATCCCGGATTGCTGCCGCGATCTGCGCGTCACTCCGTTCCGCCTGCCAGGCAAAAGAGGCGAGCTCGCGCGGCAGCTTGGAAAGACTCGCGCTCATTGGCCCATTCGATTCACCTGCCACACCATGGCAGGAGGCACAGCGCTGGAGCCAGACGCCTTCACCGGTGGCGATGATTCCCGAATCGCCCGCGCGCAGCCCGTTCAGGTACGACACGATGTTCCAGCGTTCGTCCGGACTCAGGGTCGACGAAAATCCCGGCATCGCCGTGCCCTCGATGCCTACCGAAACGATCCGGTACATCAGGGAGGGCGGCACGTCCCGCATCACCTCGGCGCTGCCTAACGCCGGTGGCGGCGGGTTCAATCCCTTCCCGGCCGGCCCGTCACCCAGGCCACGCACCCCGTGGCACGAAGCGCAGTGTTGCGCGTACAGCCGGTCCCCCGCCGCCAGGTCGACGGCCGTCGCCGGCATGTCCAGCGCGGCATCCGCGCCTAACGCGGCGAGGAACATGTCCCGCCAGGGGTCGAGCGTCCGCGGGGGCGAGCGACGGGCCACGCCGGCACTGATCGAGTCCAGCGCCACACGCGCCGAGTCCCCGCCCGTCCCGCTCAGGCGCTGCGCGGCAGTGCGGGCGTTGACCAGGAATGCGACCGCCTCGTCGTACTCGAGTTGGGAGACGAGCCGACCGGAAGAGTCGATCCCCTTTTCATATTCCGCGAGCGCTACGCCGACGATGTCGGCCACACGTTTGGCTGGCCGTTCCTGTGCCGAGGCGCGGTTGGCGAGAGGAATCGTAAACGCTGCTGCGACAATGAGGTGGAGCAGCGTGTGTTTCCCTGAAATCATCAGGTCAGTATGGATGAGAACGCTTTTCCAACTATCCCGAGTGAATTTATCGGTCGTCCTGATTCATTTCTATGGGGAGCGACCTTCACTGGTCTCCAGAACCACAAACGCCGTCGCCAGGTCGTCGCCGTGAGAAAGTGAAATCCAGGTCCTCGTCACGCCCAGCTCTCTGGCGCGCGCCGAGGCCCGGCCGTGAAGTCGCAGACTGGGACGCCCTATCTCATCCAGTTCCACTTCCATCTCGCGCCAGCCGATGCCGCGAGCGTCGTCAGTCCCGCTCAGCGCCTTGAACGCGGCCTCCTTCGCCGCAACCCGGACCGCATAGTGACGGGCAGGATTGGCCATTTTCCCGCAGTAGCGTTGTTCTCCTTCGGTGAAGAGCCGCTGGATCGCGCGATCGCCTTGCGACGCGATCATCGATCGGACACGGGAGATTTCGGTCACGTCGACGCCGACCCCGAGGATCATGCCTTGCCTTGACCAGGGAGAAAGCGCGCGGCTGTCGCCCACGCGCCGTCGGCAAGGGCGTAGGCGTGCAGGACGCGCGCAACCCAATCACGCCAGGCGTTGAAACGAACGGACTCTGGCGCGTTGCGGAAGGTCACCGCGGCGACATGAACCGCGTCGAGCTCCCGGAAAAATCCGGTCATGACTTCCTCGAGCTCGGCCTCGAGCGCGCGGCGGTCCGGGTGGCTCGCGGGGAACGCGTCGCGTGCGATAGCGTGAAGCGATGCGACGACGCGCTCACGGAGCTGGATGGCATCGAGTGCGGCAATCCGCGACTCGAGGTCCGGCTCTTTCTCCAGCCGTTTGCGTGCTTCGAGCAATGGACCCAGGAAGCGAACCTGTGCAGCCACGGAGCCTCCTCGTCTCGAACCGAGCAGGCGATGATCGCGCGCGAGTTCGGGAACCGGACACACGCGTTCCAGCAGCTGTACCCAGACCAGCTCGAGTCCCTGCTGTGCTTCGACGATGGCCCTTCCCTGCTCGCCGTGAAGAGTCAGGGTTCCCGTGCGCCATGTGCCACCGTGGAGTGCGGGATAGTCCACCGCCCACGCGCCACCGATCGCCTCGAGCTGCAGCGAATCACTCGTCAGGCGCAGGCGGCCAGGACCGATCAGCCGGATCGAGCCCCAGTCGACCAGGATGCTCGTGACGTCCAGTTCGAGATCGCGCTCAGGCATCTTCGACCGAAAATGGATAGCTGCCTGACGATTCTTCGTCGCAGATTGCCGCGCGCTGGCCGGTTCGCGCCTCGAACCGCTGGACGAACATGAACAACCGGTCCGTCGTGAACGCCTCGCGGGGCAATCCTGACGCGAGGATTGCACCCTCGATCGCCTCCTCCGGTCCTTCGACCTCGAGCAAGGTGTCCATCCGTGGAAACCGCTCGAAGCGAAGGCTGGCGCGACCGAACTGCAGGACGCGAACCTGCCGGTCGACCGCGCGCGTGACGACGTACCCGAGTGCGTGCAGTATGCTGCTCATCTGGGCCGCGTCCCCGACGGGAACGGACGTCTCCTCGCGATGCTTGTATCCCGACTCGAAGCTGGCCGCACCCTTCAGGTCGAGCGTGGCGGTCGAACTGGTGCCGATCCGTTTTACCCGCAGTCGAAGCACGACGTCGCGCATCGTCAGGCGCCGGTCCGGATGATCGTATCGCCGGTCTTCGAGACGGCCTTCGGCAACGTGCTGGGCTCCAGCCGCGAGGAGGCGTTGCACACAGGTTTCCTCGTCAGGCACTACGGCCTTGAGTTCGGTTTCACGCATGCTCGATGGCGGCAAGGACTGCATCCGTATCACTCAGGTCGCCGAACACCGCCTCCGGCCCGTGTTCGGCGAGGGATTCCATCGTATAATGACCGGTCGCGACCGCAATCGCGCGGGCACCGATCGGCCGGCCACACTGGATATCGCTGGGCGTATCTCCCACGATCACCATCGCGCTGCCGTCGACATGCAGGCCCAGGCGTTCGCGCGCCCGGCGCTGCGCAATCGCGGGAAGTTCGGCCCGTATTTCGTGGTCTGACCCGTACGCGCCAACGGCGAACCGGCCAAAGCCGATTCCGGCCGCGGTCAGCTTGTGCTGCGCCCCCGGCTCGAGGTTGCCGGTCAGGAGGCCGATGACACAATGCGTCCGATGCACCAGGGCGTCCAGCAGCTGCATAACGCCGGCGAGCGCCTCGACCCTGGTGTGGGGAGACGCCATCTCGCGCTCCAGGCCGGCCATGTATGCGTCCAGCACGCTGGGCATGCGCGCGTCGATGACCGTGTCCTCGAAGCCTGCGCCGCGCATCAGGTCCCGGACGATCTGCCGGTCCGTCTTGCCATCGTACCGGTACGCGGGTGACCCCTTGGTGCCAAATGTCTCGAACAGCGCCGCCTCCATGGCGCGACGCCCCGCTCCATGGCTGTGGAGCAGTGTGCCATCGATATCGAACAAGACGAGACGGTGCATCACCCGGCTTCCGGTTCATGCGCCGCGGTCCTGGCGATGATCAACCCCGTAAGGATGAACATCGCTCCGGCGATCTGCCACCGCGTCGGAACCTCGCTCAGCGCGAGCCACGCAAAGGCCATCGCCAGGAACGGCTGCATGTTGGAATACATGGATGTATGTGTCGGGCCTAACGTCTTTACCCCCTGGTACCAGAACAGGTACGCGATCACCATCGCTGCAATGGTCGAGTACGCGATTGCGCCCCACACCGCGAGAGGCAGGTTGACCCAATCGACAGCAGGAATTTGCGGAATCCCGACGAGCAACGAAATCAGGCCGCCGCCAAGCATCGTGTACGCGCCGACGAGAAGGCCCGGGACTCGTGTCGTCAGCGGCTGGACCATGACCGAAAACAGCGCCCAGCTGATCGCGGACGCGAAGACGAGGGCAATGCCTAACAAGCTGTCGCGGCCGCCGGTCCCGCCGGCGGTGCCAAGGACGACGCACGCTACGCCGGCCAACTGCAGCGCGATACCCGACCACGAACGTTTTGTGAGGTATTCGGTGCCGCGGATCCGGCCGAGGACCGCCGCCAGTGCCGGCCCGGATGCGAGGATCAAGACCGTCGTGGCTACGCGCGAGCGGGCCTGTCCAAGAATGAAGAACACCTGGTAGATGCCGTTGCCAAGCATGCCCAGCACGATCAGTCGAATCGCGTCCTGACGGGCGATGGGCCCGAGTCCCATGCCCCGCGCAACAGCGAATTGCAGCATAGCCGCCATTGGAATGCGGACGCCGTTGTACGCGAGAGGCGGGACCATGCGCGTGCCGAACTTGAGCACGCTGTAGTTCACGGCCCAGATGAGGGCCATGGCGACGAGCATCGCATCCGTGACCAGGACTTGGCGACGGCGAGTCTGGAACGTCATTGTGTACTTACGAACGAGGAAGCAGGAAGCAGGAAGTAGGGAAGGTAAGCGGCGCCATCAGGCGCCGCCCAAATTGAACTCAAGTCCATCCCGCTTCCCGTTTCCTGCTTCCTCTCCTGTTAGTTTCACTCCATGCATGTCTCCTTTGCCCTCTTCGCCGACGCCGCGAACCTGTCCCAGGAAGGGAAGCTGAATATCCTCGGCGTTTTTGACGCCGTCCAAGTTGCCACCATTCCCGCGGTACATCCGCGCGCGCACCTGGTCGTGCGGCTGAAGGGAAACCGCACCGACATCGGCGTTCACACGATGACGTTGCAGTGGATCAGCCCAGCCGGCACCGAGCTCTGGAACTCCGGCGGCCAGATCGAAATCACGCCTCCGCCGCCAACAGTGACGGAGATGGATTTCCCGCTCATCGCGCCGGTGGACCTGCCTATCGATGCCGCCGGTGGCTACGTGATGCGCATTTCGCTGGATAACGAGCAACGCGCCGACGTGCGGTTGCAAGTCCGCGTCGGCGCGTCGAATCCGATCATGCCTGTGAGCGAAATGATGAGCTAAGGGTCCGTAGGGTTCAAAGGGTGCGGAGGGTGCGGAGGGTGCATCCATCGCACCCATGTACCCTCCGCACCCCAATGCACCCTTATTTCGGAACCTCCCCAAAACCTTCGAGCCGCTCCACACGAAGCCTCTGCTTGAAGCTCTGCCCACCGACGGTGAGCGTGACGAGGTAATCCCCCGGAGGCGCGAGCGGGCCACCACCAAATCCTCCGCCACCACCGCCGCCTCGTCCGCCGCCGCCACCGCCACCACTGAGCACAGCAAGACGCTGGCCGATTTCACCTGCTCCTCCACCGCGGCCAGCAAAAGCTGGTGCTCCGCGCGGACGAAGAAGAATTGCGAGGCCTTCAGCGCCTCCCGGGAATTCTGCAAACGGATCGGCCGCACCAGCTCCACCGCCGCCGCCACGGGCCCCACGACCGCCGATCGGCTCAGTGCCTTCGCCCGGGCGGGCGTTCCAGCCACCTGGAACTGCTGCACCACGTCCGGCGCCTCCTCCTCCACCTCCGCCGCCGCCACCTCCGCCGCCGCCACGACCCGCAAGGGCCGCGACGTTACCGGAGAGGAGGGCGTTCTTCATGCGGTCGAGCGACGCCTGCGGAACCGTGCCGGCGCGGCCGACGGAATCGAAGACTGCGGTGATGCGACGGGCCAAGTTCGTGCTATCGCGGAGTTGCGACGGGCCTAACGCGACGCGCACCGGGACGGCGCGCCCGCGGAAATTCCAGTACACCTTGTGGATGCCCGGAGACGCCGGACCATTCACGACCGCGACCGTGTCACCCGCGGCGTCGGAGATGAGGATCGACGCACCGGCACCGCCGCCGCGACCACCACGCCCACCGCCTTCACCACCGGAAGCAGGTGCCGCACCGGCGCCAACACGGTAGGAGATCTCGGCGCCGTGCGGCGGGCTCGGACTCTGGAACGTCTTATGGCCAATGCCATAAAACGATTCACCCTGGTTGGGTGACTCGCCGTAATCGTAGGCAACGCGCGGCGCAAAGAGGTACGCCGAACCGGCCATGACGCGTGCGCCGGCGGTACCGGCCATCTGTTGCAGGGGATTGATGTCCACGATCCAGAAGCTGCGGCCGTGCGTGGCCGCGATCAGCTCCTTGTCCCGCGGGTGGATCTGCAGGTCGTAGACCGGGACGTTAGGCATGCTGCTCATGAACCGCTGCCAGCTCCGCCCCCGGTCGAGCGACGTGTATACCGCGCGCGACGTGCCGACAAAGAGCAGGTCGCGGTTGGTCGGGTCTTCGCGCAGGACACGCGCGTAGTCGGCTGGACTGTCCTTCGGAAGGTTGTTGACGATCGACCGGAACGTCTGGCCGAAGTCGGTCGTCACGTACACATACGGCGTGAAGTCGTTGTTGCGATGGTTGTCGAACGTGACGTAGAACGTGCTTTCATCAAAGTGCGACGGTTCGAACTTCCCCGTGTAGATGTCGCCCGTGGCCATGCCGGGGAAGCGTGACATCGGAATCTGCTGCCACGTCTGGCCGTCATTCTGCGTGGTCCACACGTTGCCATCGTCAGTGCCGGCCATCAGCCAGCCCGGGCGCACATACGACTCGGCCAGCGCCACCACCGTGCCATATGTCTCGGCGCCGGTCGCGTCGCGCGTGATACCGCCCGTCTTCGTCATGCTCGTGTCGATCTTCGCCCACTGTTTCTTGGAAAGATCAGGGGAGATCGGGTACAGGTTGTCACCGCGATAGTTCGACTTCAGCACGCGGCTGCCACCCATATAGAAGATGTCCGGGTTGTGTGGCGAAAGCAGGAACGGCGTGTTCCAGTTGTACCGCATCGTCCACTCGATCGAGTCAGCGACCTGACGCTGGCGCAAATCAGTGAGTGTACGCGCCGCCTCACGCGGCGGCGGACGCATCGTGTCGCCGCGCACCATCATGATCGAGTCTTCGAGCATGAGATACCGCTGGCGATAGCCGGGTTTCGCGAGGGGCTGGCCTACGCCCGTGCGGATATTCGTGCGCTGGACATTGCCGCCCTGCGACTCCGTCCAGACGATCCATGGCTCGCGCGGATGTTGCTGCGTGTAGAAACCGTCGCCGCCGGACACCATGAACCAGTAGCTGTTCTGGATATTCCCCTTCCGCCGGCTCGGACCGCAGTGCGATCCGTTGTCCTGCGCGCCGCCGCAGATGTAGTAAGGAACGCGATAGTCGTAGCTCACTTCATAGAACTGGCCGATCGCGAGGTATTCGCCGAAGTCCCAGGCGCCGCCGCCGTCCCAGGTGATGTACACACCGCCGTCGTTTCCGACCGCCATGTGCTCGGGATCACCTGGATCGATCCACAACGCGTGGGTGTCGATGTGAACGTCGCGGAGCGCCTCGAATGCAGTACGGCCGCCATCGTTCGACACGAGCATTGGGGTGGACGAGAACCAGACTCGATTCGAGTTCCGCGGGTGCACATTGACCATCGAGTAGTAGAATGGCCGCGTGTTCGCGTCGTGCATCTTTTCCCAATTAGCGCCGCCGTCGGTTGTCTTGTACAACCCGTTCTTGAGCTGCTGCGGCGGTTGACCGGTGCGGGTGTTAGGCGTGGAGTCGGCTTCGACGATCGCGTAGATGATTTTTCCGTCGCCCGGAAAGATCGACAGGTTGATGCGACCCTTCTGCGTTTCGGGCCAGCCGGTGCCTTTGACTTCTGTCCAGGTCGCGCCGGCGTCGGTGGACTTCCAGAGCGCGGAGCCGGGTCCCCCTGACTTGAGGTAATACGGGCCGCGGATGCGTTCCCAGCTCGTCGCCCAGACGACATCGGGGTTCGCCGGATCCAGTTCGACGTCGATGAAGCCGGCGCGATCGCTGATGAATTTCGAGAGCTTCCAGGTCTGGCCGCCGTCTTCCGTCTTGTAGAGGCCACGCTCCGGGTTCGTCTTCCACGCAGCGCCGAGTGCGGCGACGTAGACGATGTTCGGGTTGCGCGGGTGGACGACGACGCGACCGATATGCTGGGTCTTCTCGAGGCCCATCAGTCGCCACGTTATGCCGCCGTCGGTCGACTTGTAGATGCCGCCGCCGGGCTCGATTGAGTTGCGCGAATTCTGCTCGCCGGTGCCGGCCCAGACCTGCATCGTGTCCGACGGCGCGACGGCGAGCGCGCCCATCGAACTGACCGGCTTGTCATCGAACGTCGGTCGGAAGGTCACGCCGCCATTGGTACTCTTCCAGACTCCGCCTGCCGCAGGCGCGACAAACAGCGTGCGCGACGGGAACGGAATGCCGGTGATGTCGGCAATACGCCCTTCGAAGTGAGCCGGACCAACGCTGCGCCATCGAATCCCGGCCAGCACCGTGGAATCGACGCCTTGCGCAGCGACGAGCGTGGGGGCGGCAACGAGGGCCGCTGTCAGAAGAGATGTGCGCATCATGGGGTGTAGAGAGGGGCCTTTGTGTGCACCTAAACTGCAGCTACGAACGTGAGTTGGCGAGCGTTGAGAAGGGGGACGTGGGACGTGAGACGTGGGAGGAACCGGATACCCGCCGGAATCCGTGGTAATCAGGTTCCTCCCACGTCCCACGTCCCAAGTCCACCTTCGGCTCAAGCCAGCCGCACCGCCCGCTCAATCGCCATTTCAAGGACGCGCACAGCCAGCGCCTCCACCTGAACAAGAGGCACGTTCAGCCCCTCATGCCTGCATAACGAGAAGACGATGTCCCCGTCGTACGACGTTCCCGCCGGCGTAATGCGACGGTACAGCGCGGCCGATGCAGCCTGCGCCAGTTCACATATCGCCGAGCGGGAAAGTGTCGCGTTCGTGGCGACCACCGCCAGGGTCGTATTGCCGGAGATGGGACTCTCAGTGGTCGCCGGTTTCGCTGGAAATGCGGGCGGGCCCTCGGCCAGGATCTTCGCCGAGTCCACGAAACTTCCGTCGGGGATGCGTGCGCCGGCGATGATGGCGCCGTTCGCGTCACGTACATCGCCGAAGGCGTTCACCACCGCGACCGCTCCGACCATCAACTCGTCGACCTGCTCGAACCAGCACCCCACGCCGCCCTTCATCGCGCCTTCGCGCCCGCCAACTTTCCCCACGGTTGCGCCGGTGCCGGCGCCCACACTCCCCTCGCGAAATCCAACCGCTTGAGCGGAGTCGCAGGCGGCGTACGCCATCTCAGGAGTGGGCCTCGCGTCCGGCCTGCCGAGTGGCAGCAGGTCGAAGATGACGGCCGCAGGAACGATGGGCACGACAAAATCGCCCATGGGGTGTCCGCGCCGATTTTCCTCCATCCAGCGCATAACGCCGGCCGCGGCGTCGAGCCCGAACGCAGAGCCGCCGGTCAGCATCACGGCGTCGACGCGATCGGCGAGGCTCGTCGGCGAGAGAGCGTTCAGTTCGCGCGTGCCGGTCGCGCGACCCACGATGCAGTACCCGCCGCGCCACCGGGACTGCGTGTGGCGAACGACCGTAACTCCTGTTGCCCCTTCACGGTCGGTCGCGTGACCGACCATGAGGCCGAGCGGAGTGAAGTCGACCTCGGTCACCCCTTGGCTGGTGCCTGTATTGCTGTTTTTGACGCGCAGCGGCGGCAGAGGGTGACGCCTTTCAGGGAGCAGACCTGGCAGATGAAGGTGCCGCACCCGTGACACGGGTAGCCTTCGGACGCGCGCTCCTCATTGCCACACGCTCGGCAGTTCATGGCGTCTCGTTCGCGCAGCTCGGTCATTCTGACCTCCACCGTTCCTTTCAAAGCTAATGACTCGCTTTCGAATCTGCCCCGCTCAGTACTGCCCGAGCGAGCAAAAACTCCATTACGGCCGGGGGCGAAGAAAAACTGCGGCGCCCGGCGCAACTGAAATCTCGATAGGCGTGCGACCAACGATATCCCCGTCTGCCTGAACCGACACCGACGGCTCAGTGGTAATCCTGAACCTGCGGCCTCGCGCGAACGTCATGCGCGCGTGCGGACGGAAATCCTTGCGCAATAATCGGAGGATCAGCCCGAAAACATCGCGCCGGCGCTCCGGCATGAACACGCACAGGTCGAGCTCACCATCGTCAGGCTTTACATCCGGACCGACCGAAAATCTGCGGCCGAGTATTGCCCCGGCGTTTGCGACCATCGCCAGGATCGCGTTCGCTTCGACCATCTTGCCATCGACATCGATCTTGACATGCACCGGCTCGTGAACAAGCGCAGCGCGTGTCGCCGTCAACGCATACGACAACATGCCAAGCGCGCGCTTGCTGCCAAACGGTGTCTTCTCGACCATCGCCACGTCCACGCCAACGCCCGCCGCAAACGTGAAGTAGCGCCCATCCGGCAGCTGACCGAGGTCGAACGTGCACCGCTCGCCCTCGAGGAGGCGCTCGACCGCGCGACGGGTGCCTAACGGGATACCAAGGACACCCGCGACCAGGTTCCCCGTGCCTCCCGGGAGTACCCCGATCGGTGTTCCGGAATGCGCCATTGCACTCACAACTTCCATGACCGCGCCATCCCCACCCAGCACGAACACCGCGTCCCAACCGGCGTCTCCAGCTTTCAGGACTTCGCGCGCATGCCCCGGATGCGACGTGATCACTTCCTGCACTTCGACGTTGGCCGCCGCGAACGCCCGTAAGGCGACCTCGCGACGTCGTAGCCCACGCCGTGAATGCGGGTTCACCACGAGCAGCACGCGTTTGAGAGAACTCATTGCCCGCCTGCCCGTTTACCCGTTTACCCGTTTACCCGTTTACCGACGCCAAATCCTGAAGAAATCCAGACCCACCTGCCGCTTCGACGTGCTGAAGCCACGTTCACCGACGCCGCACACAAGCTTGTCGAAGGATGGTTCGTACGCCGCAGCAACGCCGCTTTGCGCCGATCGGCCGAATTGATACTCGAGCTTGAGGCCAATGGTCGACAGGAATGACGGTGAGGTAGCGGCGGTCGTGAACTGGCACAACCCCGAGCTGAGCGACACAAACAGGCGATCCGATACCTGCTTCCCGATCGCGAGCTGCGCACCGCCAAGCGAGAAGATGTCGCCCGGCTGCGATCCCTGTGCGGCTGACGTCTGGAGCTGCACCAGGTCCACCAGGCCGCTTGCATAACGAGCAGCGAACGAGCTGGCGAAGCTGCTGAAGCTCGCCAGCAGCAGCCTGGTGGCGCTGTTGGTGCCGCCGCCAACACTGAAGCTGGGCTGGTCGAACAACACGTACGAGAGCAAGTCGGACTGCGACAGGCCGAGGAGTGAATCGGCCGCGTAGAGGTCGAGCGACGGATTCTGCAGCGTACCCGTCACGCGCACGCCGACGCGTACGTCGTTGCGGCCACCATACGTCGCGTTGATCGAACGGGAGGTGTACACCGCGCGGATATCGAGTGCGGGGTTGAAGCCGGGCTCACCGTTGAATCGCAGCAGCCCCGATTGCACCTGGAACGTGCGCTGCAACGGACTCACGTTGAACCGGTACGTGCCTCGCTCCGTCTGGAGGTCGCCGGTCAATGCCAGCTTGTCTTCGCTGAACCGATCGGCGCGGCCAACCGTCATGTTCACGGTTCCCGTCAACTTGATATCGGCATCCTGCGAACGGAGCCAGACGTCATTGCCCATGACGACGCGGACGTTTTCCGCCGAGAGACCGCGGAGGAAGCGGGCCCCGGGTTGTGGGAGCAAACCCAGTCGCCCCACGGCGGCGCTGTCGATACCCAGTTCTCTCCAGTCTTCAATACTGAACAATTCCTTGTCCGACGTTTCCGGAAGCACGATTCTGCCCCGGTCGACAACGACGGCTCCCGTGGCGCTCGACGCCAGGTCAGTACCCTTCCATTGCACGTTGGCCGTCACGAACAGATCCGCCACCCGCTGATTGCCGACCAGATGGAATTCGTTCGCAATCGCGGTGAGATCGAACGACACGCTGTCGGCATTGAACGGCCGAGCGATAAAACCGTTTGCCGTGAATCGATTGTCAGGTTCGTCGCCCGACAGCATCGTCAGCGTATCAATGGTTACCGTGTCGTTGCGCGCCGACAGGTCAGCATTGATCGCGCGAAGCGTGATACCCGCGTCAGGCAGCGTTACTTGCCCCCGGTCGACCGACAACCCGCCGTTCAGCGTTGCGGTGCCGGTCCGACCCGCCAGCTCGAGGTTCACCCGGAACGTCCCGGCCGCCTCCCTGACCTTTGTGGTAAACGACTCCAGTACCTGCAGGCCCACGTTAGGGGAATTCACCTTCACCCTCATCGTGTCGTCGAGCACCCGCTGGTCACGCGCTTCGAGGGCCAGGTCGATCGGGTAGTTCGCCTCGGCAGTCAGCACGGTGGTATCTGACTGAACCACTCGTCCGACGGCCCTCAGTCGGCGGTCAGCGTAGTCGGCTGTTATTGCGACCTGGGCAACCTTTACGTCGCCAGCTGTCACGCTGTTCAGCGTCGCGTTGGCGGTGATGACGGGCGCCGCCCGGGTGCCGGTCATCTGGACAGCGCCGGTCAGGTCGCCGCCGAACGGGATTCTGCTCTGCACAATCGTCGACACATCTCGCAATGGAATCGCCTGGATGACCAGACGCGCGGCGATAGGCAGGCTATCGGGAAGCAGTGCTGCGAGCGTCATCCGTTCATCGCCGCCGGCCGTCAGCGCAACCGTGTCGATCACCACCAGTGAAGGCTCGACGCGGATCGAAGCCGGACGCTCGAGGGTGAACCGTTTGTTCTCGAGCATGATCGACAACGAGTCCATCCTGACGACCGCGGTGTCGGCGAGGAACCGAAGCGCCCCGTGCGACGCGATCACGGGCCCATTCATCTCCGTCGCCAGGACCGAATACGATCCGTCCCGGCCGTCGCCGAAGCTGACGTCGCCATCGACCCGTGCGAAACCGATCCCGGAGAGACTCAACGTGTCCGAGTGCAGGTTCAATGCACCACCCATGTTCTTCGAGACGTTCGTGAGAGCCGGCGTCAGCCTGACGTGGTGTGCGCGAAATCCGGGATAGACGATGTCAGCCGCGTTCACTATTCCGCCGACGTCGAGCGTGTCGACATTCCCCCGAAGGACCAGGTTCCCCTCGACTGTTCCGTTGAGCGAGTCGGTACTCAACACCTTGAGGTATTGGCGCAAGCCGCCTAGCGAGTCGAGCCGGAACGCCAGTGCCAGCGAATCGCGTATGCCGCCTCCCAGCCCCAGGCCGCCTGACGCGATCACTCGGCCCGCCACTGTTTCCACGGTGTCGGAATCGAAGATCGAGACTCTCCCCTCGGCGAACCGGAGCTGCAGTCGCGCGCCATCGTGCACTTGCAGCGAGTCGATGTGTGATCGCGCCAAAGCAAAATCGGTGGACCCCACCATGTTGAACAGCGAGTCAAACCGCACAGCGAGTGTTGCCGATCCGTTCAACGACGTCACTGGAGTAATTGCGGTATCGAGCAGCGTCCTCAGGTCCAGATTGCCGAAACTCATCACTCCATTCAGCGCATAACCGCCTACCGAGTCACCATCGACACGTCCGTCGTAGGCAATCATTCCCGCGGGGCCCCGCAGCTCGGTCGTGACCGAGAGGTCTCCCGTCGTGCCCTGGAGCCGGACCGGTCCCGTGTATTCGCCCTTGAGCGGAATACGCGAGTCAGTGTAGGCGCGTGCAAATGTCGTGAATGACAGCGGCTGGGCCGTCATCGCGATGTCGTACGTCGTCGTGGTCTCACCAAACGTCACCCTTCCCGCGCCCACCATGCGCGTCGCGGGACCGCTGCCGTCGCTGTGTGTGAGATCTGCCTGCTGGAAACGCACGTCGAGCCAGGATGAATCGAGCACGGCGCTACCGGCGATCTGCCCGTTGATCCGTGGGAACTGTGGCACCAGGAACTGCAGCGTGCGCAAATCCAGCTGGTCGAGGTGAACCTGCGTTCCATTGAAGACCACCTGCGACGGCTCGAGGATGTTCATCCGTCCACGCAGCTGCCCGATTGTCGTGGCGCCCGGCACGTTCGCGTCGCGGAAGACGAGGTCGGAGGTGTCGATCATGAAGTTGGTGAGCGGACCCCCGCTCGCGATGATCGAGCCCGTGATCGTCCCGCGCCACGGGTATGGCAGCGGTTCACCAGCCAGCTGCTCGATGAACTTGAAGTCGAGCGGCTGCGCCGTGATGTCGACGTCTTTCACCTCGGTGACCGGAGCACCGATTCCAAATGTCATGTCGCCGCGCAACCGGGAATCGGTCGTGCGTACGTCCATGTCGGTGATGATGTAATCGATCACCCGTGGATCGCGACGGCTCAGGATCCGCAGGTTCATCTTGCCGCCGCCGGTGTTAGGCAGCGTCGGATACACCCAGGCGATGTCTTCCAGCGATACCGTATCGGCCCGGATGTTCAGGTCGAAGCGCGCCGGCTGGTTGTTTCCCCACGACACCTTGCCCACCATGTTTCCCTTCGATCCCGGGAGTTCGAAGTGCGGGACTTCTGCCCAGATCGTGTCGCCCTGGATGCGAACCAGGCCGCGCGCGTTGCGGAAGAGAAACGGTGGATCGCTTTCGTCGATCGACAGGTTCCGGATGGCGAACCGCCGGCCACCTTCCTGGCGGTCGTCGAGTCGCGCCGAGTCGAGCTCGATGTGACCATTCGACCATCGCTTGGTCTCGTAGAGCGATCCGGGACCACGCCAGATCACCTTGTCCGTGCGCTGCAGGGCGAACGTCGTCAGGCTGTCCTGCACGCGGAGGGGGAGCCCCGAATCTGGAAACCACCGTGTCGTTACGGTGACGGTCGCCGAATCGACGATCACGTCCTCGAGCTTGATGAATTGTCCCCAGGCCAGACGAGGTGCTTCCTGCGCAGGTCCGGGCGGCCCCGCAGGAAAGATCCGCCGGAAGTTGAGCATCCCGAGCGAATCCTCGAACACGTTCGCCGTCAACCGGCCGAACCGCACGTGACGCAGGAGGATGCGCCGGTCGAGCAGGTCGCGCGGATCGTACTCGAGCTGAATTTTCGCCCCCGCGACGAACAATGAGTCGTTCTTGTCGCGAATCTCCAGCGTATCGATGGTCATCCCGGTGAAGATCGAGCCGCTGATGCGGCCGATATACATTCTCCCCTGGATGCCACGATTCACCCGATCGACCGCGAAGTTCACCAGCTTCGCCGTTCCCCACTCCGACCGCGTCAACGTCGCGACACCAGCGACCACGATCAGCATAACGCTGATCATGATGGCGGCGAACGCGAGGAAGATGCGGCGGCGGCGCGTCATCGTCAGAACGGCTGGCCGATGGAAAACTGGAACGTCAGCCGGTTCCAGAAACTCGATGCGCGCCTCGGTGCATATGTCGCGGGACAGTCGCCTTCATCGATCTGCCGCGGCGCCTCGCCCGGAACCACCCGGACGCGCAGCGTGTTGCCGGGACTCACGCAAATCAGGTTGCCTGACAAGTCGGTGATGTAGGCAGGTCCGAGCGGCCTGCGATACGCGTTATAGCCGACGTCGATGCGCACCGGTCCCACCGGCGTAAAGATTCGAAGCCCGACGCCGGGCGTGACGCGGATGTCCGAAAAATTCACGCCGGTACCGGCACGCCCGCGGTTCCACACCTGGCCGGCGTCGATGAAGAGCGCGTATTGCGCCAGCTCCGGGTACCCCGGCGCGCGGCGGCGCAGCTCGATATTGGCCACGATGACGTTGTCGCCACCCGTTGGCACCGTGCGGTCACCGCGCAGAGTATCCGCCACCCAGATTTGCAGCGAGTCGTGTCCGGGAACGGTCGTGGAGTCGACGCCATTGGGGATGTAAATCGCCGGACCCATCTCGTTCTGCCGGAAGCCGCGGACACTGTTCGGGCCACCGGCATACAAGCGCTCCTGCAACGGGATGAAGGTCGGCGTCGACTGACCTGTGAGGTCAAGGCGCGAGCCTAACACCGTGCCCGCGCGAAACCGCGCCACAAACGTGCCACCTAACGCTTCATTGTAATACGTGGCGTCGAACGTCGCGCGGTTGAAGCTCGCGTCCTTGTTCGAGCCGACCACCGGTGAGGCATGGCGCAGGTCGAGCCGGAGAACCGTGCCTGACGAGGGACTCGTCGGGTTGTTCACCCGGGTCCGCGTCGCGGCCCATCCCACCACTGCACTTCGCGTGTACCGTTCGAGCCGCTCGCGGGCTTCCGTCTCGCACACATTGAACACCGCGCAGAAAAACGCCGGCTGCGCCGCCGTCTTGCCGTATTCGAGCTGGTAGGACCACGACATCGGTAGACTGCCGCCAATCCCCTGCTGCGCCGACGCGATCACACCGATCGGCGTGTCGCGAAGGTACGCCTTGAACTCGGACCGAAGCTCGCTGTACACCGAAATCGTGGGGATGATATGAAGTCCGAAGAGCGCCGCCTGTGAGAGCGACGCACCGACGTAGTAGTTAAGCGTGTCGCTGACTTCGTCTTTCAGCAGCTCACTCGTGCACAAGCCTTCGGCCCATTCCGTCGGCGCGGACGTGCCGATCTTGGATAGGCGCCCGTTGAGGTCGAGCCGGCGCAAGCCAAGGAAGTTGAAGTTCGTGTAGTTCACCTGGGTTCTTAGACAGTCCAGGTTCGCCCAACCGATTGATGCGCGTGTGGCGAGGAGCTCCGACTCGTTGAGCGAGACCCGGATGTTCATGAGGCTATCGCCGGTCATGCCGGTGGTGTCGACACCGACAAACCGGAACGCCTCAGTCGCAAACAGTCCCCGTCCAGCTCGCTGGAGGGCACTTTCATTATATAGGTCGCCCTCCTTCACCCCGAGCACTTCGCGTACGCGTTGGGTATCCACCCGCGCAGGACGCTTGTCGTTGACCGGCTTCGGCACAGGGATATCGATCTTGCCGATCCAGGATTTCGGCCCGGGAATGATCACATATTGGACCGTCGCGCGATGTTGCGAAGGATATTGGTCGAAGTTTCTGAGCACCTCGGCGCGCGGGAACCCCCGGTTCAAGAGCCGCCTTCGAATAGTGTCGCGCGCTGCTTCGAGAACGAGGTTGTCGAAGCGGTCACCCACTTCCACGGGCAGGTCGTCGACGAACCGCGCCGAGTCGGGAACGGCCGCCGGCTCCCAGACAATGGACACCGAATCCATCAACATCGGTTGCCCTTCGGTGATCCGGTATTCGACAGCCACTTTCCGTCCGCCTAACGGCCGGATGGACGGCTTGATCCGGACGTCGGGGAACCCCGTGCGGCGATAGTAGTAGTCCAACCGCGCCGAGTCTTCGACCAGGGCGGCGAGGGAGTCGAGGCAGTACTTCTGTCCCAGAATTCGGAACGTGCGCCGCCAGAAGCTCGATGCGGTTGTCGCGATACCGCGTTCGAGTGCGTACGACGTGTGGGTCTCATTGCCGATGAATTTCAGTACCCGGACCTCCTGGTCCGTCGGCTTATCGCACGCTACGTCTGCCTCGCGCTGGGCAGAGGCCGTAGTCGCGAGCGCCGATACCAGGGCCACCGCGAGTAGGGCCGCCCGCTGCATTCTCAGGCGATTTCCACCAGGACGGTGCCCGGTCCGCGCTGTTTGGCGCGCCGCTTGACGTCGGCCGCACGCATCCCGAGGTGCTGGAGGTTGACCCAGCCATCGGGCTTCACGAGCAAGACAGCGGTTGACAGCCTGGCGAGTGGGAATCGGCGTACCTGCCCTTCGCGATCGACACCGGTGAAAGACCCGGCCTTCGCCGCGTCCTCACCGACAGCACGTTCTATTACCCGCTTCGCGCGGCTTGTGCAGTCCGCCACAAACGTTTCAGCCTTCCCCGGTGCGGTCAGGATGATGAAGTCGTCGCCACCGATGTGGCCAACGAAGTCCTTGCCGTCGTCGCTGCCTAGCGAGTGTGACGACTCGCGGATCGCTCCTCCCAACCCGCGAATGACTTCATCGGCGATGGCAAAGCCGAACGTGTCGGCGAACGGCTTGAAGTAATCGAGGTCCAGGTAACAGACGGCGAACGACTCGTTCTTCTCGATACGGCCCATGATCTCGCGATCGATCGCGCGCCCGCCGGGCAAACCACTGGTCGGATTGCGATCGGACTCGCGTTGAACGAGTCGCAACAGCGCCTGGACCCGCGCGCGCAACTCCCGTGGATCAAATGGCTTGGCGAGATAATCATCGGCGCCGGCCGCGAATCCTTCGACCTTTGATTCGACGGTGCTCTGCGCGGTGAGCATGAGGATCGGAATTCGTGCCGTGAACGGGTTCGCTTTGACCCGCCGGCAGACTTCAAATCCATTCATCCCCGGCATGGCGTGGTCGAGGATGACGAGGTCCGGTTCCCGCCCTGAAATCGCAGCGAGCACAGCGTGTCCGTCTTCAACGAGGTCGACTTCATGGCCCGCTGACCTGAACAGGTCACGGAGCATCAGGCGCATCTCTTCGTTGTCGTCGGCGAGAAGCAGGTAACTCACGTATCGACCGGAGTTTGCGCGTTGGGATTTAAGACCGACTCGTAAGTTCACTGGCTGCTGCTTGCGGGTCAACAGCTTTCTGGCTTCGGCTTGTTCTGGTGGTCCATTTCGGCCGTCTCGATTCGTCGCGAGCAGGGGTCCTGTTCCTCCGGCGCTACGATGCCTACTAACTCTCGTGATCGTTCTAATCCAAGTGTGGCATCGTGGGCCATCGTCACAGGACCCCTGCTCGCTCCCTAACGTGAGTGCCCGCGAATCGGGCTCTGAGGTGGGGTTCGGGTCTTTCGATTCACAAAGCCTCGAGCCGCCGGAAGTGTGACGTGTGTCACGATCCACGAGCCTGGCTCAACGCAGTTCCCGCAGCCGAGCGCCACAGAAAGTGGATCGTAAGACCCAACCCAGAATTGATGGACGAAGGTTGTGGAGCGAGCGCAGGAGATCTGCCGAGCGAGTCCCGCGCAACCCGTCACTCAAAGCACACGCCGAGCGCGGAACGAGCCCCGGCAGATCTCCTGCGCGAGCGACCCGCGCCCCAACGAGAACAAAGAGAAAACAAACTCGACCAATCACAACACGACGACTCACGTCACCGGTATAGCAGCTCATACCATCGTGTAAGCGCATCCCGTGTCCCGAGTGTCCTTTCTCGTTAGGCCGTGTGCCATTCAGTGCACGGCTCATCACCACCAGAGGAGGACACCGTGCACCAAATCTTCCGTCTGCTTGCAGTAGTCGCACTCGCAACACCACTCGTCGCCTCGGCACAGGATGGGACGATCACGGGACGGGTGACCGATCGCGCTACTGGAGCTCCAATTCCGAACGCGCAAGTCATCATCGTCGGTGGCCAGCGCGGAACGCGAACCGACGTCGACGGCCAGTACCGCCTGACCAACGCTCCGACGGGCTCTCAACGTGTGCGCGCCATGCGATTGGGATACGAGGCGGGCGTTGCGACAGTGAACGTGACGTCGGGTGGCACCGCCACTGCCGACATTGCGCTCCAGGGCACCGTCGCACGACTCGACGAAGTCGTGATCGCCGCGACCGGCGAGTCAGAACGACGCCTCGAGACCGGGAACACCGTCGCGACCATCAACGCCGATGCAATTCCGAAGTCGGCGATCAACAACATGAGCGATCTCCTCTCGTCCCGCGCCGCAAGCGTCAGCGTGACGCAAACGAGCGGAACCACGGGCGGCGGATCGCGCATTCGCATCCGGGGCTCGAACTCCGTGTCGCTCACGAACGAGCCCATCATCGTCATCGATGGTATTCGAGCGAATGCTGACCCCGGCGGCAGCACCATCAGCGTCGGCGGCCAGAACCCGACGCGTATCGATGACCTGAATCCTAACGAGATCGAGGACATCGTGATCATCAAGGGCCCGGCTGCCGCGGCCCTGTATGGAACGGCCGCCGCAAATGGCGTCGTCCAGATCACCACCAAGCGCGGACTCTCCGGCCGGACGCGTTGGACCGCGTATGCCGATGCCGGCTCGCTCAAGGAAGACACCGATTTCCCGGCGAACTACCAGCGCATCGGCACGAACTCGACAGGCGGGCGCGTATCGCGCTGCTCGCTCCTCCTCGAGTCCGATGGTGGGTGCACGCCGAAGCCCGATTCACTCCGCGCGTACAATCCACTCGAGGACAATAGCCCCTTTGTCACGGGATACCGCGAGCAGTTCGGCGCGAGCGCTGCCGGCGGCGTCAACCTGCTCCAGTACTTCCTGGGCGCGGATTTCAGCCGCGAACAGGGCGTGTACCCGAACAACATGGCTCGTCGCGTGAACCTGCGAACGAACCTGAATGCCGAGCTCACTTCGCGGCTCACCGCCGCGGCGCGCATCGGATACGGATCGAACCGACTCGACCTGCCGCAGAATGACAACAACGACCAGGGCCCGTTAGGCAATGGCCTGCTTGGTCGCGATCCGCTGACTTCGGCGAACGGCGGCTATTTGTTCTATCCGCGCGAGGTTTTTGAGCAGATCACCACCTCGCAGTCGGTCGACCGCCTGACGGGTGGACTCGAAGCGCGCTGGTCGCCACTGTCGTGGCTCCGCGCCAGCGGCGTCACCGGCATCGATTTCGCCAGCAGGACCGACCAGTCGATCACGCCTCCGGGCCTGATCCCCGAGCCCGATCGGCGCGCCATCGGCAACGCGACGTCCAACCCGTACTCGCTGTACACATACACCAACAACCTGAACGCCACCGCGTCGTACAATCTGACGAGCGATCTGGATGCACAGACCTCGATCGGTGCACAGTACGTGGGCGAGCGCGTGCGCGGCACTCAGGCGTTTGGTGAAGGGCTGGCGGGCGGCACGGGCTCAGTTGGTGGCACCACCAGTGGCTTTGCCGTCGCTGCGCAGAACAGCGATGTCATAACGCTTGGCGCGTACCTCCAGCAGCAGCTGGCGTGGCGCGACCGGGTCTTCCTCTCCGGTGCCGTTCGCGGCGACGACAATTCCGCGTTCGGCCAGGACTTCAGCTTCATCTATTACCCGGCGGCCAGTCTCTCGTGGGTGATCGGCGAGGAGTCGTTCTTCCCGCAAAACGACTTGCTCAGCTCACTCCGGCTTCGTGCCGCATACGGCCAGTCAGGTCAGCGGCCGGGCTTCCGTAACGCCATCACGTTCTTCACCGCCGTGGCGGTCAAGCGCGCCGGCAGCGACGTCGGCGCGGTGCAGTTAGGCGCGCCGGTCGGCAACTCCCTCCTCAAGCCCGAGAAGTCTGCGGAGTACGAGCTCGGTTTCGACGCGGGATTCCTCAACGACCGGATCAACTTCGAAGCCACGTATTACGACAAGACTACGAACGACGCCCTGATCCTTCGCAACCTGCCGCCCTCCAGCGGCGCAGCCAGCCGGTACGAGAACCTCGGCAAGGTGACGAACAAGGGGATCGAGGGCACGCTCAACGCTCGCGTCTTCGACTGGCGCAGCGTCCAGTTCGACCTGGCGGTCACGGCCAGCAAGAACAAGAACAAGCTGGTCCGGCTCGGCCAGGACGTGGACACGATCTTCTTCGGGCTGGGCGCCAATAACGGCGACTTCATCCAGCGGCACGCCGAAGGTCACCCGTTAGGCGGCTATTGGCAGCGGCCCATTCTGGGCTTTGAAGACGCGAACACCGACGGGATCATCGGCGCCGACGAAGTCACGCTCGGCGACGAGGCGGTGTTCCTGGGCCAGCCGTTGCCACAGCATGAGATGAGCATTACGCCGTCGCTCTCATTCCTGAAATATTTCCGCGCTCACGGCGTCCTGAACTACCGTGGTGGCTTCAAGGTCTACAATTCGACGGCGCAGTTCCGCTGCGCGGTGTTCCTCACCTGCCAGGCGGCCAATGACCCGTCGACGCCGCTGGAAGAGCAGGCGCGTGTGATGGCCAGCGCGCGGGCGAACTTCGGGCTCGACGCGAGCGACGCCGGCTTCGTGGAAGACGGCACGTTCTGGAAGCTCCGTGAACTTTCGCTGACGGCGCAGGCGCCGTCGAACTGGGCGCGCCGGTTGGGCGTCAGCGATCTCGCGCTCACCGTCTCGGGCCGCAACCTGGGCACCTGGACCGATTACACCGGTTTCGATCCGGAAATCAACTTCAACGGCACGTCGAACTTCAGCACCGCCGAGTTCCTGACGCAGCCGCAGGTGCGGTACTGGACGATGAGGCTGTCATTTGGTTGGTAACTGCAGGCTGCGTGCTGATTGCTGATTGCTGATGCATGTGCAGCGTGCTTGAGCAGAGTGCTTGAGCAGAGTGCTCAGCAGCACCAGCACAAGCACGCAGCAGAAAACGCAGTAGCAATCAGCAATCAGCACGCAGCCATCAATTCGAACTCTCTGCTCTCAAACGGAGCCCCAAAAATGAGCAAGCATATAGGACATTGCACCGGAGGAGTGTTGATCGCACTCGCGGTTAGCGCGTGCAGTCCCGACCGTCTCCTCGATGTTCGCGACGTCGACGTCCTCGATCCTCGTACGCTGAACACCAAGGAAGCGCTTCCGACTCTTCTCGCTGGATCGCTATCAGCGTTCCAGATCGCGTACAGTGGTGCCGGTGATCTCTCCAATGGTGGTCATGAAGGCGTGGTGAACATGTCGGGTCTACTGACGGACGAGTTCATTCACGCCGAAACGTTCCCCGATCGTCAGGGCGTCGACGTGCGCAGCATCGCACCCGGCAACGGGTCAGTGAAGGGCGTGTTCTTCGATCTCGCCCAGGCACGCGCGCTGGCTGACCTGACGAGCGCACGGTACAACACGTTCGATCAGGGCGCGGAAGGTCACTCCGAGGTACTGTCGCTTTCGGGATTTTCGTACTTGTTGTTCGCCGAACAGTTCTGCTCCGGCGTTCCGTTCAGCACACTGACGGACGACGGTGTGGAATTCGGCCAGCCACAGTCACGCGATGAGATTCTCGCGATCGCGCTCGCCAAGTTCGATTCGGCGCTGACGTTCGCACTGGATCACGAGAACGAAGACCTGGAAAACCTCGCGCGCGTCGGTCGGGGTCGCGTGTTGCTGAACCAGGGCAACTTTGCGCAGGCCGCGGCAGCGGTGACCACGGTGCCGACGAGTTTCGCGTACACGATCCAGGGATCGACGAATTCGGCACGCCAGAACAACGGCATCTGGAACTACACCGTCAACTTCTTCGGCTTCAGCGTACCAGACCGCGAAGGGACGAACGGCTTGAACTGGCGTTCGGCCAACGACCCGCGCGTCCCGTGGCTCAACACGGGCGAGGTTGGGTTCGACGGCGAGACGGATTATTACATGCAGCAGGAATATCCGGACAAGGAATCGGAAACGGTTCTCGCGTCCGGCATCGAGGCGCGGCTTATCGAAGCCGAGTCCGCGTTGCAGGGCGGAAACGCGACGACAGCATTTCAGATCCTCAACACGTTGCGTCAATCACAAGGGCTGTCGACACTGGCCACGCCTGGCACCGCCGCTGCTCGCATTGATGCGCTGTTCCAGGAGAGGGCGTTCTGGCTCTACCTGACGGCACACCGGTTGGGTGATATGCGGCGATTAATCCGTCAGTACGGTCGCACGGAGTCCACGGTGTTCCCGGTCGGTGAGTATCACAAGGGCGGCGCGTACGGGTCCGACGTGAACTTCCCGGTGTCTTCGGATGAGCGGAATAATCCGAACTTCGAGGCGTGCCTGGATCGGAACGCGTAGTTCATCTGTTCAGTGGGCGCAGAGAGTCGCGGTTGGCTCTCTGCGCTTTTTTTTTGAGACCAGGTGACCTGCGTAGCGTCTCTCATTGCGATTAACGTCACGCGAATAGACGCGTCTATTCCGTAAGAGAGATCTGCTCGTCGCCTTCACGGCTAAGTGCAGTCGTCTCATAACATTACGATTGCATTACGGGAACCGGCGTAGGGGTGCGGAGTAGCAAGGTGTGTCAAGCTTCACGACAACATCGCAGTCCTGTTCGGGCCGAAGTACCAACGATGTTGTCACGGTCGAAACTCGAAGTCCTGTTCGGACCGTAGTGCCAACGAGATCGATCGGAAGCAAAAGATTTTCCGCAAGGGATCCTGTCGTACCGGGTCACGACGTTGTCATGGCTTTGCGCCTCGTGCGCATTGCGGGCGTCGTGGGCGGTCAAAGCAGGATCCCTTGGCGTTTCTGCGTGTCTCGCCCGGTGGCCTGTGTGTGAATCCGGCCGCAACGGCGTGCATCCCATATATTGACGTCAGATATATCGGATACCAATATATCCGGCATGCTGACGCCAGAACTGAAGAAAGGCAGCGCGGAGTTTCTCATTCTCGCCCTGCTCGACTCCCAGGATCGTCACGGATACGAACTCAGCAAGCTGATCGAGTCTCGATCGCGTGGCGCGCTTTCGTTCAACGTGTCGTCGCTCTATCCCCTGTTGCACCGGATGGAAGAGCGCGGCTGGATTGAAGGACGATGGATCGAACGACCTGCGGAACGGCGCCGTCGCTTCTACAGCATTACCCGTGACGGCAGGAAGGCGCTCGCTGCACAGCGGGAAAGCTGGCTCGAGTTCGTGAGGGCCATCGCCCTGGTGTCAAAGGAGTCGCGGGCATGAGCGATTCGTCGCGCCCGCCGGGCCGCGCGCATGACTGGCGTGAAGAGTTGCGGAGCCGTTTCGCGTCGCACTCACGAAGCCCGGCCGACCTCGAAGCGATCATCGAGGAGCTCGCACAACATCTGGAAAGCGAAGAAGCCGACCTCCGCTCCCGCGGACGAAGCGTCGAAGAGGCACGGTCGCAGGTGCGTGCCGGAATTGACGACGAACGGTTGCGCACGTTGATCGACCGGCGCGCAGCGAAGCATGCTCCCTCGTCGCTTGCGGTGGGCAGCGACGACGCGACGCCATCGGCCACTCGTCCCATCCTCCCCATGCGCCTCGTCGACGGCCTGCGTGACGTGCGGTTCGGCATTCGAGCCCTCATGCGCGAGCGGGCGTTGACGGCATTTGTCGTGACCGCACTGGCACTGGGGATCGGCGCCAACGCCGCGATGTTCGGCGTGCTTGATCGCTTGTTGCTGCGTGGACCCCTGCACGTGCGCGAATCGAAGCAGGTCCGCCGAGTCATCTCGACCACTCGTCCGGCCGACCGACCTGCGCAACGGACGGGCTATCTCACGTACGCGCAGTACAAGGCGTTCCGTGCCGACACGATCACGTTCGCCGGTGTCGCCGCGTACAACCTGCTTCAGGGAAACATGTATGGTATCCGCGGCAACGCGCGGCCTGTCCATCGTGGATCCGCCACCGCCAACTTCTTCGACTTGCTTGGGGTCAAGCCGGCGTTAGGTCGCTTCTTTACCGAGCGAGAAGACGATCCGAACGATCCGCAGCGGGTGGTCGTCCTCGGCTACGGCTTCTGGCAATCGGAGTTCGCCGGCGACAGCAGCGTACTCGGCCGAACGATCCATCTGGACTATTCGGTCTACACCGTGATTGGCGTGGCGCCGAAGGGATTCACGGGAGTGGACCTGGCTCGCGTGGACGCCTGGGTGCCGGAGAGCGGTGTCCCGCACTCCACCAACTGGCAGACCATCTGGTACTGGCCCTGGCTGCACGTGGTGGTCCGCGTCCAACCGGACGTCTCTCTCGAATTGGCGAACGACGCGCTCACTCGGTTGCACCGCAACGGTTATGTGGGACGGAGCACCGTCGACCGCACCGCAACGATTTCAGCCGAGCCGATTCACTTCACGTACGCAGGTGTTGAGGCCATCCAGACACGATTGAGCCGCTGGCTCTTCGGCGTCTCAGGAGCGGTCCTCCTGATCGCCTGTGCGAATGTCGTGAACCTGCTCCTGGCCAGAACCGTGCGGCGCCGCCGCGAAATAGCGGTGCGACTTGCGCTCGGCGCGAGGCGGTCACGGATCGTGCGACTCCTCGTGCTGGAGGCGCTGCTGTTGGCCCTGGCTGGCGGCGCCGCCGGAATCGCCGTGGCGTTCGCGTTAGGGCAGATGGCCCACGCACTCATTCCGGACATCGACTGGTCGACCTCGTTTGTGAATGCCCGGCTGCTTGGGGCCACCATCGTCTTTGTCACCATCGCCGGTGTGCTCGTTAGCCTGGTGCCGGCCCTGCACGGGAGCGCGACGAACCCTGGAGACGCGTTGAAGAGCGGTGCCCGCGAAGGCGGAGGGCGCACGGCGTGGATTCGAGGGTCGCTCATGATCACCCAGGCGGCCCTGTCGGCGGTGTTGCTCGCCGGCACGGGACTATTCGTGAAAAGCGTCAGGCAGGTTGGCGTGATGGACCTGGGCATCCAGGCGGACGGCCTGGTCACGTTCCACCTCGATCACCTGACACCCAAGTTCAGCCCGGGCGATACGACAGGGATTCGGCGCGAACTGGCGCGGCGCAACGCGTTCTATCCGATGGTCGCCGAGCGGCTTCGCGCATGGCCGGACATCGAGAGCATAGCCCTGGCGGCGGAGGTACCCTTCGTTTCGGCCGACGAGAGACCCATTCGTCTGCCTGGCCGGGATTCGATCCCGGGCCTCCGCGGTGGCGGCCCATTTGTCGCCGCGGTGTCGAGCGAGTACTTCGCAACCGTACAGACGCCGATTGTGCGTGGCCGGGACTTGTCGGACAGCGATCGCGCGGGCACCGAGCCGGTCGCCATTATCAATGAAACTGCCGCACGGGCGCTGTGGCCGTCAGAAGAGGCGTTAGGCAGATGTGTCATTGTGGAGGACGCCAGTTCCTGCGCTACGATCGTGGGTATCGCCGCCGACACCAAGCGCACCTCGCTGCACGATGAACCGGCGATTCAGGTGTATGTCCCGCGAGAGCAGCAGGCGATCGGAGATGATCCTCGTCTCGTCGTGCGTGCACGCGGTGACGTGGGTCGCGTGGTGGCGAAAGTGCGTCAGGAATTGCTGCGGCTCGATCCGACAATACTCTACGTCTATATCGACGTGCCCCACAACGAGGTATTGACACAGTCCCGGCCGTGGCGACTCGGCGCCATGACCTTCATGCTGTTCGGCGGCCTCGCACTCATTGTCGCAGCGGTAGGGCTGTACAGTGTAGTCTCCTACACCGTCGCGCAGCGGACGCAGGAGATTGGCGTTCGCATCGCCCTCGGTGCACAACCCGGGGCAATTACCAGGATGACGCTGTCCAGTGCACTGCTTCTCGTGGGAGCGGGCGTCGGGATCGGTCTGCTGCTGACACTGGTCGGCGGGCGATTACTTGCACCGCTTCTTTTCGACACTTCGCCGACGGATTTCACCGTGCTCACCGCCGTTGTCGGGA
>DASRPK010000273.1:0-4486 GCA_035646395.1 Gemmatimonadaceae bacterium
GTTCGGGTCGTCGGCGGCGATCGCCTGGTCGCAGACGACACCGCATCCGGCACGATCGGCATCATCGCGTCGACCGAAGGGGTTCAAAGCGTCGTCAGGCAGATCGAGATCGTAGGTGCGCCGCGCTCCCTGGTGGCTGACGGCGTGATTACGCCGCTGCGCTGGGTGTTTTCTGACAATCCGGCATCGAACACGTCGCAACCACTCGGCGTGCGCGTGATCGCCCGGCCTGATACAGGAGTGCGCTCCTGGATCGTCACGTTCCAGCTCGAAGCAGCCGGCCGAGTGATCTCGCAGACCGATACGACGCAGATTTTCCTCGTCGGAGACAACGGACGGCCGTCGTACGTCGACACGACGGACGCCAGTGGGGGTGCATCACGTCGCGTCCGGCTCAGGATTGCGCCGGGCCTCGTGGCTCCCGACTCAGCCATTGTTACCGTGCGCGCCTCGTACAAGGGACAACCGCTTACCGGGTCGCCCGTGCGCCTGGTTCTTCCCATCAGCCCGGGCTGACGCGAACATACCGAAGCCCCAATGGGAGGTTGCGGTAGATGTACGCGCGCGGCGCTGGAGAACGACCGCCACCGGGAACGCTGAACGAGCTCTTTTTCACGGCGGCCCGGAAGTGGAACAAGCCTGATGCAATGCAGGTGCGCGTCGACGGAAAGTGGCAACCGGTTTCTCACGCCACCGTTGTCGAACGCGTCAGGCGAATCGCGTTGGGCCTGACGACCCTTGGTGTCGAGCGTGGGGACCGGGTCGCGATTCTTTCCGAAAACCGGCCCGAATGGGCGATGGCGGACTACGCGTGCCTCACGGCCGGCTTCACCGACGTTCCGATTTATGCGACGTTGCCGGCGGAGCAGATCCCGTACATGCTCGAAGACAGCGGCGCAGTGGCGATTTTTGTGTCGACGCCGGCCCAGGCGGCGAAAATTGCCAGCATCCGCAGGAGCGTTCCACGCCTTCGTCACGTGGTCGCGTTCGATGAAGCTGCGCGGCGCGACGCGGACCTGACCCTGCGCGATCTCGAGGCCAAGGGCGCGTCGGTCGATACGGTGGAGCGCGCCGCCGACTATGAACGGACCGCAATGTCCGTCGCGCCTGACGACCTTGCGACCATCATTTACACGTCGGGCACAACCGGGAATCCGAAGGGCGTCATGCTGTCGCATGACAACATTCATTCGAATGTGCAGGCAACCTGCCGTGTGGTGCCTATCGAGAACGACGTCGCGATTTCGTTCCTGCCGTTGTGCCACATCTTCGAGCGGATGGGCGATTACTGGTTCTTCACCACCGGGACGTCGATTGCATACGTGGAAAATTTCGATCTCGTCCCGCTGGCGATGCAGGAGGTTCGGCCGAGTATCGCGCTGTCGGTGCCACGGCTCTACGAAAAGATGTACGCCCGGGTCCTGGAGAACGCCCTGGCCGGCGGTGCCGTGAAGAAACGGATCTTCTTCTGGGCCCGTGCGGTGGCGGACCGCTTTGCGGACGAGAAGCTCGCCGGCCGAACGCCGGGGCCCGTATTGGGCGCCCAATACGCGCTCGCGCAGAAGCTGGTGTTTTCCAAGCTGAAGGCGCGAACAGGTGGCCGGTTGCGGTATTTCGTTTCCGGCGGTGCACCGCTGGCCACCGAGATCAACAAGTTCTTCTACGCCGCCGGCCTGACGATTCTCGAGGGTTACGGCCTGACCGAGACGTCACCAGTCATCGGCGTGAATACGCCGGCGAACTTCCGCATCGGCACCATCGGCAAGCCGATCGATGGAGTGGAGGTAAAGATCGCGACGGACGGAGAAATCCTGACACGCGGCCCGCACGTCATGAAGGGATACTTCAACAAGCCCGACGCCACCGCGGAAGCGATCGATGCCGGGGGTTGGTTCCATACCGGCGACATCGGCGTCATCGAAGATGACTTCATCCGCATTACCGACCGGAAGAAGGACATCATCGTGACCGCGGGCGGAAAAAACATCGCGCCGCAGCCGATCG
Organism: Gemmatimonadaceae bacterium; assembly: GCA_035646395.1. Lineage (GTDB taxonomy): Bacteria > Gemmatimonadota > Gemmatimonadetes > Gemmatimonadales > Gemmatimonadaceae > JABWBJ01. The sequence goes on from DASRPK010000273.1 coordinate 2,005, forward strand.
AGAACATGGTGAAGACGAACAAGTACGTCTCGCAGGCGGTGATGATCGGCGATCGCCGGAAGTTCCCGGTGCTCCTGGTGGTGCCCAATTACGAACAGCTCGAGAAATGGGCGAAGCTGAAGAACATCATCTGGACCGATCGTTCGCAGCTGTTGACGATGCCCACCATTCACGCCAAGATGGACCAGGAGGTCCGCTCGAACCTCACCGGGCTGGCGCCTTTCGAGATGCCGAAGAAGATCGCGCTGTTAGGCGCCGACTTTTCAGTGGAGGGTGGCGAGCTGACACCGACGCTCAAGGTGAAGCGGCGCGTGATCGAGAAGAATTACAAGTCACTGATCGATTCCCTGTACGACGCGACCGATCCCGTGCTTGTGACCGTCAAGGAGTAGCGTGAAGACACCGGCCCCGATCAAGTGATCGGGGCCGTGCATGCGGTTCACGCCAGTCCTGGTCGGGCCGGGCAAGTTCCTGGAAAGTCTACTACTGCAGACGCAAAAGCCCGGGCCTTTCGACCCGGGCTTTCTTATTGCTCAACTAGTCGAACGTACTCGATTAGTTGTCGTCGCAATGCGGCCAGCCGGCGAGCAATCCTTCGTTGAAGGAGCTCAGCGTCTCCGTCAAGTCGCTGATCTGCGTCTGGGTCAGGGTCGTCGTGATGTTCAGGCCCGTTCCACCCGTGCCCGCGAGGGCAGCGGCGACGGCAGCGTCGACAGAGGCCGGACCAGCAGTGAGATTGCCACCAAGGTTGTTGATGGCTGCCAGGAGCTGCTGATACAGGTTGAGCAGGCTGTTGTCACCACCAAACGTTACGCTGCCCGGCTTGCCTGGAGTGGCGTCAAAAATGGCCTGCACCTGGGCGATGGTCCGGCCGTCAGCCGCGATTACCGTGCTGGAGCCGTTGTTCCGGTACCAACCCTTGGTATAGGTGCAACCGGTCGTTACCACCGTGGTGGTGTTGGTGAACGTCACCCGACGGGACATATCGCTGTTGATCCTGACCACAGCGGTCCGTGTGGCTTCGTCCTCGGTGTCGCTGAGGCTGAGCGCGACGTACGTGGGGTCCGGATGCAGATAGCGGACGACGTCGATGTTCGAAAGCGTGGCGGCGTTTGCGTTCTCTACGATCGTGAAGGAGTTGGACCCGCCGGCGTTGGGCAGAGTGTTCCCTGAATAGACGATTTCGCAAACGGTGCCACCACCAGCACCAACAGTGATCGAAACGTCCGGAGTCCCGTCGTCGACGCGCGTGCCACTGGTGGCGGTCGTGCTGGTCGTGAACGTGAACGTTCCAGCGACATTGGATGTCTTGCACAGCTCAATCGCTCCGAACGGAACCGGCGGCGATGCGGTAATCGTTGAAGTGACGGCAAGGGAGGGGGCGTCCCCGGGAAGGGAGCGCAACGGCGTAGTGGGGTCGGAGCAAGCCATCGCAAACGTCGCGAGAGCTACTGCCAGCGGGAGTTTCTTCGTCGTCATCGCATGCACCTCTGAGTTGTTTGATGAGTTTCATCGACCAAGCATGCGATCAATCGCGACTCCCCCAGTGGAGTCGCGATGATCGCCTGGGATGAAGGCTCTTTTCGCAGCCGAATTCGCGGCGGCACAAGTACTTTGGCAGAGATCGTGCCGCAAACGCGGAGGGCTGGAACTCTTGCAGTGGCGGCCACTTATGTTGCATGAACAGCGATCGACTCCGCGATCGAATATGGAGTTTCTAATACCTATGTCGTTGGCACGCTTGGTACTTCCAGAATTGAGAAGCGGCGGGCACGACGATTGAAACCCGAGATGGTTACTTTTTCGACACGGTCGTGGCTCGGTCATGTCCCGATGCGTGACAACATCGACTTGTTGCGTGACAGTGCTGTTGTCGCGCCACAGGGCTCGCCCGTAACAGCTGGAACTGCTTACGGTTTCGCCGCTCGGCGGAGCTGCAAAGGTTGAGTGAGATCCACCACCTCGCCGACCCATTCCCGGTCATCCCGGGCAATAACCCGAACGCCCCGTGGAATCGCCGACCGGACCGGAGCCACCAATCGACCGCGTTCACCAAGGCAGCGAACGACGTCTGCGAAAAACGGTTCGATGGCACGGGGCTCGTCCACGGCGGCGCCCCGCAGAACGCCGTCATTAAATGGAAGGCGATCCTGCAGCAGAAAATTCACGGCGTTCGCTGACGTCGTTTCTGCCCCGTCGACCAGGATGCAGGTGACTTCGACAACGCTTGCCAGCGCGTCGTACGTGTAGGCGTGCCGCCCCGTGAGCAGCAGGATGCCCCCGGGTTCGCTCAGCCCCAGCTGCGCCGCCAGGCGCAAACTCTGGCCCTCGGACGTCGCCGAGGGTCGCCTAACGCTTCCCTGGCCCTGGGTGAAGTCTACCGTGCAGCGATGAATTGCATACCGCGCGTGGCACACGGGACAGCCCAGGACCCCTTCGGCTACGCGCGGTCCTGCCCACGTCTCCACCGCCAGCACCAGCG
>DASRPK010000274.1:0-2572 GCA_035646395.1 Gemmatimonadaceae bacterium
ATAGACCGGCATAACGTGGGAAACCAGCGCTGGCCGTTCGCTCGCCTGTGGCGCGTCGGCAGCGGTCTGCGAGATTCCTTGCGTCTGCGTGGACAGAAGAATCGCCATGGCGACGGTCACACGCGCGAGATGACGGTCGACCGAACTCATGATTCCGCTGTCATCATGGGGCGCTGGACCTCCTCGACGCTCCGAACAGGTAAACGTTACGCTGCCCGGCCGGTTCGGTCCAGTGAAGGCCGATACGGAATCTTTCGTTGCCGATTCCATATCCACTCGAAACTTCGCAGGAATCACACCGCCACCAAACGGGTTTGGCTGTTCAAGGTCGACTTCAACGGCTTCGCCTGCGGCCAGCGACACGCCATTCAGCCCGAAATAGATCTCTGCCTACTGTTGGGTCTTGGCGGCAAGTGGATTGTCGAGCACGGTTGCGGCGCGAGCCCAATCGAGGACGAAACCCTGCGGTGTGGCGGATACCACGCGAACACTGACGAGGGTGCGGCCCTTGCCATTCGCCTGCGGCCGGTCAGAGTTTTCCCGGATGCGGGTGAGTTCCAGACGGAACTCGTCGCCGGCGCGCAGTTGCGGCTTGAATGACTCCCCCAATCCAGCACCAGCGCGCGACGTTATAATCGCGGCCTCTCTCGTCCGGCACGGTCAGCAGCTGAGGAGGAAACCATGCGGTGGATTCCATTGGCGGTGGTGATCCTGTCCCTTCCCGAGCCAGCCTTCGCGCAGGATTGGGCGCGCTTCGTCAGCGCAGACGAAGGGTTCAGCGCGAACTTTCCCGGTCAACCCGCAGTCGAGGCCACGACATACCGAACGGAGTACGGGCAGACGCTACCAGCGCGCGTCTACCGTGCGAAAGATTCTCTCGGACGCTATTCCACGACCGTCGTCGACTATCGCGGCCTCGAGAAGCTGCACTCCGATCGAGCGGCGAAGTGCCTTGCGGCAAAGGGGGCGAATCAACAGGACGGCGACACCTGTCAGAACGACTTCCGGCTCGACATCGCCGGCGCGACAGACCACGCGGTGTGGAACTACATGAAGCGCGACGGCGTGAAGATGACGCACTACATGTACTACTTCATCGAGCTCGTCTCAGGGCGACTGCTCCAGATGAACAACGCCGATCGATCGCGCACCTACGCGGCGATCCATCAGCACGCTGGCCGTCTCTACATTCACGAAGCCACGGTCGGTTCAGGAATGCCCGAGCCGATCCTGTTCATGCAGTCGCTGGCATGGGCCGACGAAAAGGGGCTCGCCATCCGCTATCGGACCATCTACACCGAAGGGTACGGGGAATGGACGTTTCCCCGCGAGCGTCCGCCGTTCACACTGCGGGACCTCACCACGTCGATCGACGGCGTCGTTCGGCCGCCGCGATAAGGAGGCAGTCATGGTGTTCAAGGCCTTCGGCGTTGCGCTCGTCTGCGTGACGTGTCTGACCGCGTCTCTCCGGGCCCATCACTCCCACGGCAATTACGACATCACCAAATGGACCGCGATGGAGGGCGTCGTCAAGCTAATTGTCATGATCTCGCCGCACTCGATCGTCCACCTCGACGTCAAGAACGCGAAGGGCGAGACGAAGATCTGGGCGCTCGAGGCGACCAATCCTCAGACCATCTACTTGAAGGGCGTCAAGAAGGAAGATGTCCGCGTCGGTGACCCCATCAAGGTGCGCTGCCATCCGCTCAGGGACGGCAGCCCCGGTTGTCTCCTCGGGTTCGTGACGCCGATGCACGGCGACAAGACGAGGGGGCATGGCGTGGAACTAGAGTGGGACTAGCTCTACGCGGGGTTGCTGGCCGGCGGAACGACGCCGTTGAGCCGGAGATACACGACGAGCTGGCCGTAGACGTCCTGGCTATGCGCCATCGAGAAGTTGATGATGCGCACGCGGCTCGCGCTCGGCCCGAGGAACAGTCCGTTCACGCGCTCGAGCAGCCCGGCATCGTCGAACTCCTTCACCAGGGCCTGGCCATATTCGAGCGATTGGCGCAGCGCCGCCATCACGTCGGCCTTCGTTGTCGCATTCATGTTGATCTGCGGCGCCGGAGTCTTTGCCCCGAGAGCAGCAAAGAGCTTGGAGTCGATCTGGACGATGTGCATCACGTGCTGCCCGAACGTGCGCTGCGGATCGGTGGTCTTGAAGTTCCATTTGTCTTCGGGCATCGCCTCGGCCGTCCTGACCAGCAGGTTCATGCTGCGTGCCCAGTCCGCCTGCACGTCGCACGCGAGGTTCGTGCACGCCGGTGCGCCGCCGCGACCTCCACGGCCACGTCCCTGCCCTTGCCCCTGGGGTGCCTGCGCATATGCCGTGGTCACCGCCAGTATCGTCACCCCGATCGCCATGGTCGCGCGTTTCATGATGCCTCCGGCCGCAATGGTATACGAGGTCAGGGTCAGGTCGTGGCTAGACATCGTTGTGAACGACCTTGCCGCCCACAACGGTCATCACTGATCGCACACGTTTGATCTGATCGTCGGGTACGGTGAAATAGTCGCGGTCGAGGACCGCGAGGTCGGCGTGGTTGCCCACTTCGATCGAGCCGAGATC
>DASRPK010000275.1:0-3891 GCA_035646395.1 Gemmatimonadaceae bacterium
CTCATGGGATTGTACGCCAGCATCGCGTCGGCGCGCGTTTCGTTACGTCGCGTGAACGAGATCCTCGAAACGCCGATCGAGGTGCGCGAGCAGCCGGGGGCGGTTGCAGTGGAACACGTTCGTGGCGATGTGCGGTTCGAGTCCGTTGCCTTCTCGTTCGATCGTGGACCAGTGCTCGCCGGGCTCGATCTCGTGGTACCGGCGGGCGAAAGCGTCGCCATCGTCGGGCGCAGCGGCGAGGGAAAATCCACGATCGCCGACTTGCTCGTCAGGCATCTTGATCCCGAATCAGGGCGCATCACGCTCGACGGCCGCGACATCAGGTCGATGCGCCTCGCCGATCTCCGGCGCCACGTCGTCGTCGTCGACCAGCAGCCGTTCATGTTCAACACGACGCTTCGGGAGAACATCCGCTTCGCGCGTCCCGATGCCACAGTGGACCAGGTAAGCGAAGCATCGATGCGCGCCGGGCTGGGTCCGTTCATTGCGCGCTCGACGCTGGGGCTCGATACGGAGGTTGGCGAGGGCGGACGCGCGCTCTCGGCCGGCGAGCGCCAGCGCGTCGCAATCGCGCGTGCCCTGCTCGCGTCACCATCGGTGTTAGTGCTCGACGAAGCGACGGGCTCGCTCGATCCGGCCACCGAAGCGGAAGTGGCGTCAGGCTACGAGGAGCTTATGCGCGGGCGCACGACGATCGTGATCACTCACCGGCCCGAGCTTGCCCGCAGGACGGGTCGCATCGTGACGCTCGAGCGCGGGGCGATAGTCGACATAACGACCCAGAACCATGTCGGCGGGGGCGCTGGGAGTGTCAACAGTGCCACCGTAAAGGCGGCCGTCTGACTCTGCGCTTTGCCCGTTTTGAACTCTCTTTGCGCTTTGCGCTTTGAACTTGCCAACTGTTTCTTGAAGCGGCGCTTCCACCTCGCAGATCCACCGTTCGCAGGACGAACGGGCGCAGGTGTCATTGTCGCGGTGATCGACAGCGGCGTGCACCCGTCGCATCCACACGTGGGCGCCGTTGAGGAGTCCGTCTGTCTTGATCCGCCGGGCGGAGACACGGTCGATCGGCTCGGCCACGGGACGGCCGTTGCCGCGGCGATTCGCGATATCGCGCCCGGTACGACCCTCGTCGTCGGGAAGATCTTCGACCGCAGCCTTACGACGAACGCCGCCGTGCTGGCGCGCGGCATCGACTGGGCCGTCGAACGCCGAGCGCGCATCATCAACCTGAGCCTCGGTACTGTCAACCCCATGCACGCGACATCGTTAGGCGAAAGCGTCTCCCGCGCGGCCGAAGCCGGCGCGATCGTGGTAAGTGCGCGCGAGTCCGGAGGCGTGGTGTGGTTGCCGGGGTCGATCGAGGGCGTGGCCGGCGTGGTTGCCGAGGCGAGTCTCGGGCGCGACGAACTCGAGATCGACGAGCGGGGGTTCAGCGCCGCGCCGTATCCACGATCGATTCCTGGCGTCCCGAGGGAACGCAACCTGAGTGGTGTGTCGTTCGCTGTCGCGAACGTGAGCGGGTTTCTTGCCCGGCTACTCGAAGGACGCGAGGATCTGGAGGGGCTGAGCGACGTCAGGGGTGCGCTGCGTTAATGGACGGTGGGAAAAACGTGCGCGGCACCAAGGTTTCTCTCGTCGCTGCTCAGCGATTTCGGCGCTACCAGAGATTATGCAATATATCCTTACAGCCTAACTCGCCGGCCGGTATCGCGCTCGAAGAGTATGCTTACGTAGGCGGGGCGTTGAATGCTCTGACACATGTGGCGCCGAAGCTATGCTGCGGACATTGTGTCATCAGGTCCGTTAGCTGCGGAACACCTGTACATAACGCGCTGTCCAAGTCCGTTATGCCAACGTAAGCTCCACTTGGTGGTGGGCGTCGTTGTTGGGAGAAGCCAATGCCGTTCCGATCTGACAAATTGCGGCAACGTCTCGCTCTCGCGCTCACTGCGACCGTCGTCACCTCCCTGGGTCGACCTGACGCGGTCGCGCACGGCGAGACGTTATCAGGTGCGCGGTGCACGAGTGAGGTGCTTCCAGGTGCTCGCGACTCACTCACGACTACGCTCTTGGGGCGAGCAACGCGTGACACGATCGAGGCTGGCGCCGGCGTTGTCCACGGGACGATGTGGATGGGGTCTCGCCGCGCGATTTATGGTCAGGTCGTCCGCGTGGACTCCATGCTGGGGCCGGGTGCCGATCTCGCCCGCCGAGCACTGACTGCGCGACAATCGACAGAGGTACTCGTTGTTCCCTGGGGGAACAACCCTGGCTGTGGGATCGACGTCTGGCTACAGAGCGCGTTGTGGACGACTCCAGACTCGTCCGGACTCTTCTCGCTCCGACTGCGGCCGGAATCTACTTGGGTATCGGGTCGGCCAACGTTCGATGCATTCTATGCAACGAGGTATTCCTATGCCTACGGGCCGTACACTGTGGGGCCTCAAGAAGAGTTCAGGGGCCCGACAGGAGCCAAACTCGAAGGGAACCCCTCGATGACTCCGGCAGAGGTCTTCGCCCTGTACGCCGCGTTACCAAGCGTCGCACAGACAAGCGACTCGCTCGCGAACGCGCGCCTGCGCGCCTGGGTCCGCGCGAATCCGAGTGCGCGAACGAGGTTTCCGGGTAACCTCATCTTGCAGTATTGGCCACTTGATCCGCGCCGGTAATCGCCGGCGCGGATACCTCCGCGCACCATAACGAACGTTGACCGACGTGCGACTATGGACGCGATCGTCGAACAGCCATTCTAGTGATGAGCGGCGTTTACTGGTACGTTCTGCTTCTCTCCCCACTCTCGTGAATCGCGTTTCGATACAGGAGTACGCAATGCGCCGCCGCACCAGCCTCACCGTGTTTCTTGTGATCGGATTCCTCATTTCGGCCGAGCCGGTTCGGGCGCAGCTCCCTGCTCCCAATGCCGCGGGCGTCTCCGCCGGCCACATACACATGATCGTGCGGGACCCGGCAGCCCATAAGAAGATCTGGGTCGACCTCTTCGGCGCGCAGGTGGTCACTAGCGGTTCGCTGGAGCTCTTGAAGCTGCCCGGCATCTTTCTGATCCTGGGCCAGGGAGAGCCCGCCGAGGGATCGATAGGGTCCACGCTCGACCATTTCGCGTTTCGGGTCAAGGACCTTGCTGGCACGAGTGCGAAACTCAAGGCCGCCGGAATTCCGCTCACGCGTGATGATTCCCTGGAGATCGTCGCGAGCTTCCCCGACAAGGTGAAGGTGGAGTTCTACCCGGCTCCGACTCTGGCCGTCCCCATCGAGAACTTTCATGTCCACTTCTACGCGGCCGACGTCGACGGGCTACGTGCCTGGTACGCGAAACACTTCGGCGCGGCGACGCCCACGACGACGAATCCTAACGCCATGGGCGTGCCGGGTATGTCGCTCAGCTTTCGCAAGACGGATGCGGTGCAGGCAGCGACGAAGAGCCGGTCACTCGACCACATCGGCTTCGAAGTGAAGGACCTGGAGGCGTTCTGCAAGAAGCTCGCGGCTGACGGCGTCACCTTCGAGAGCCCCTTCCGGGACGTGCCGGGCATCGGGCTGAAGATTGCGTTCCTGATCGATCCGGCTGGAACGCGCATCGAACTGACCGAGGGACTCGCGAGGCGCTGACGATCAAGGGCCACCGGGGTCAGCGCCAGCGCATTCTCCGGCCCGGCTGACAAAAATCCTTCTTGCGCGCGTACGCCCGTCACAGATTGCGGCCATGCGATGGATGTTCCTTGCAATCGCCATATTACCGGCAGGCTCGGCGCAGGAGGCCGCCTTTGCCCGGTGCCTAGCGTCGATCCGCGCATCACCGCAGGGTCAGCGCCTGGCCGCCGATACGTGGGAACGGCATGCGCGAGGACTGCAGCCGGATCCACGGGTCAT
>DASRPK010000276.1:0-3697 GCA_035646395.1 Gemmatimonadaceae bacterium
TCATCGACGATCGAGTAGTCGGCACGCGCGCCTAACGCATTGGTGTAGAATCCGAACCCGCTGCGCCGGTCGTAGAACGTGTCGAACATCGCGCCGATATGGTCGTTCTGGCGGAGCCCGTTCGTGTCGCGCCGCAGTTCGTTGATGATCCACTCGCCAGGCGGCGCCGAATCGTAGCACCGGCAGCTGAGGTAGATGTGCGTGTCGTCGTAGGTGATCCACACATCGCTCCGTTCGGTCTGCTGCTCGCCGTATTTCGGGGTGACCTGGATCAGGCCCCCGAATGGTTTCTCGCGTGTGTAGACCTCTTCGTTCAGTACGCCATCGACCTTGAGCGGCGACGTGAGCTTGATCGCGCGCACCGTGGCCTGCCCATTCGCGGCGCGGGTGATGGTTTCAGGTGCGACGGGTGCTGGTGGACCGTCGATCGTCGGCGTCTGTGCGCCGGATCCCATCGCGGTCAGCGTGAGAAGAATCGCAGAGCCGACCGTCGTCAGGCGGGCGACATTCATGAGAAGACCGTTCCGGAAGTCATACGGCTCAAGATCGCGTCCGGTGTCGGAGGACGCGAGAGTCGGTGTCAGTGATCAATGTGATCCATGTCCATCTCACGCACGCCGCGCTTGAGTCGGAGGCGCTCGACGTTCGTCCGGATCTGCTGCCGCAGCCATTCCGCGTTGGGCAGCGCGGGGAGCGTGACGCTGGGCGACGACCGGTCGGACGAAATGATCTGGATGTTCGCGCGCCGTACCAGCCGGAGCAGGAACGGTTCGTGTAACATCGTGTCCTTCACGCGATAGAGCTCCATGTCCCATTTGCGGCGTGAGAAGATTCCGACCGTGGTAGTGATTCGCTCCGTCGTGACATCGATCCGCGTTGAACGCACCACGAGGTATTTCCAGAAAGCGGCTATCACCGGGATGATTGCCAGTGCCGCTACCAGCGGTTGCGCGGTCAAAGCCGCGACGGTGGCCAGCACGCCGATGCCGATGAGACAGGTGATGAACCAGCCGGCGTTCAGCCATTGCGACGGCCATCCCGTCCAGATCGGAGACTCCTCGGAACGCGGCGCATCGCTCGGCGAGTCTGTCACGGCGTCAGTCATTCATCACCCCAGGGAATTTGATCTCCTTCAACATGGCACGGTGCACCGGCATGGCCCGCAACGCATCAATAACCGGCCATCCGAGCGAAAAGATGACGAACTGCGGATCGCGGATCGCGATCTCCCGCAAAAAGCGCTCTCCGCCTAACGTCTGGGCGATATCGGGCTTCAGGACCTTCAGCGCGACCTTGCGATCGTGCTTCAGGTCATGGGCGAGGTACACAGTGGTCATGCCACCTTCACCCAGCTCGCGCTCGATGCGGTGACGGTGGGCGAGCGCGGTTTTCAGGTTTTCCGTCGCAGTCTGCACCAACCAAAGATGGAGTCCGGCGAGCCCGACGGGGAGACACCTCAGGGCGCGTAAACGGGCGCCGGCGCTCGCGCCGATTAAGGGCGAGCTTCTACCGACCGGCTGAGTGCACGTCGGCCAGTTTTTGCACCTCGGACCAGGCGTGACTCGTCGCCGCCGCATCTGCGCGAATCTCCTGCACGAGCTCCGCGACCCGGTCCGAAGCCGGCGTGCCATGATGCACACCGGAGGCATACAACGACGCGAGTGCGGCAGCGGCGTCCTCGAGCCTACCCGCGAAGAGGCGGCGCGAATTCGCAAGCTTTGCGCTCACTTTTTCGTCTGGCGCCTGCGAGGCGTGAACTGATACAGCGCGATCGAGGCGCGACAACTCCTGCGCCACCTCGCACGCTGCTTCGACCAGGTCCGAGACATTCTGGCGCGCGCTCGCTCCCCACGGCTCTGCGAAGACGGACCGCCGCGCGTCGAACAGGATTGCGGCCTGACGCCCTACCGCGTTGAGCAGCCGCTTGGCATCACCGGGGGGAAGACCGGCGAGCCTCGAACGCAGAGTCCGCTGCAGAGATAGTGGCAGGGATTGCAGCCTTCTGTCATCCCTCACATCCACCTCACCGGTCCGACGTTGCACCACGGCAAGTAGTGCGACGAGGGTGGCCGTCGAGAGCCAGAACATGGGATTGGCCACACCGGCCGCGACGCTCCCCGCCATGGTCACGGCCAAAATGAGCCTAACGTCTCGCGCGCGCACGACGCGACGAGCGATGGTCCGATTGGTGTAGAGGGTCGGGTGCATTACAAACCGGGCTCGCGCGGTCGCTTGAACTCGACCTTTTGTTCCGTGGAGTCATTGAGACGCCGCAGGATTTCGAGCCCATTGGATCGCCAGCCGTCGTTCGCGTTGTAGAGCCTCAGGAATTCGCTGAGATTGCGACGCGCCAGGTCGTGCTGTCCGAGCATGTACTCTGCCATGGCGGCGTGATACAGCGCCATGTAGTGACCCGGCCAGTAGTCGATCACCATTTCCATTATAGGCGCGGCCGAACGATCGTCGCCCGCGTCGGCGACGGGATGACCGACGTCGAAGACGATGCCGGCTGCACGCGGTCGGTCAGTTGCCGGCAAGGCGTCGATGATCCGCCTGGCGTCGTCGATCTTCCCGGCCAGCGCAAAGCAGGCCGCATGAAAGCCTGCTCCTTCGAGGGTAGCCGGGGGACTGACCTGCCGCTGCAGGACCGTGATCTCAACCGCGTTGCAGTACGGCCTGGCTCTCCGAAACCATTCGGTGGCGTCGGCGGAAGTGGATGCCACGGGCAGCGAGCCTGACGCGTGTGACGGAGCGGGCTTCGCCAGGACCGACCTGGTGACGACAACGCCGCAGAATGCGACGTAGCTCCAACCGAGGATGTGATATACGCGACGCATGCTCTTTTTGTCCTGCTAGTCTCTCCAGTAGACGCCCGATGAGCGTCCTTTGTGACACCCGCAGGAAAGACAAGGGCGGGAGATCACTCTCCCGCCCCTCTGGGTTCTGGCCTCTGGCCTCTGGCCTGTCAGGGTTGAATGACTTTCTTCACCTGATCCTTCCCCTTGTCCTTCGCCGGAATACCCTTGACCATCCACTCCGGTGCGTCCTTTCCCTTGAGCTTCGCGTCAAAGAACTGCTCCATCTTCATCGCGATGTCCTTCTGATTGGCGCGGCTCTGCGGATTGTGGACGTCGTTGTTGTAGTTGATCAGGTACGCTTCCTTGCCTAACCGGCGCATGCCGATGAACAGCTCGATCCCCTGATACCACGGCACGGCGCCGTCGGCGTCGTTCGACATGATGAACAGCGGCGTCGTGACGCGCGGCAGGAAGAAGAGCGGTGAGTTCTCGATGTAGTGCTGTGGCTGTTCCCACAGCGACGCGCCGATACGGCTCTGTCCCTTCTCGTACTGCATCGAGCGATTCACGCCCGACTCCCAGCGGATGCCGCCGTAGGCGCTGGTCATATTGGCGACCGGCGCGCCCGCCATCGCCGCGGCGAACATCTGCGTCTGCGTGATGATGTACAGCGCCTGGTAGCCACCCCACGACTGCCCCTGGAGGCCGAGCCGCTTCGGGTCGATGTATCCGCGCTCGAGCAGCTTCTGCACCCCCGGCACGATCGACTTCACCGCGCTCGGCCCCGGATACCCCATCTCATAATGGATGTCGGGCTCGAAGACGATGTAGCCATTGGACGCGTAGTGTGTCGGGTTGATCACGTTCCGCCCGTTAGGCGGGATGTAGCTGTGGAGGCC
>DASRPK010000277.1:0-34908 GCA_035646395.1 Gemmatimonadaceae bacterium
CTGGCAGCTCGCACACGGGGGCGGAATGCATCCGCCATTCGCGGCGGTATGAAGCACCTGCTGCTCGATGGAAATCCGGTCGGCCGGTCTTTCGTTATGCGACGCGCGCGAGAAGAAGTCCTGAAGAAGACCCGTGGCAACTACCCCGCGCCGCTGGCTGCGCTGGACGCAGTCGCCGCGGGATATCAGGGACGGGAGCATGGCTATCGTGAAGAAGCCAGGCTGTTCGGCGAGATGGCGATGACCTCGGTCTGCCGCGAGCTGATTTTCCTTTTCTTCGCCACCTCAGCACTCAAGAAGGAAGAAATCCCTGGCGCTGGTGAGCCACAGAAAGTCGACCGGCTTGGCATACTTGGCGCTGGATTCATGGGTTCGGGCATTGCGTCCATCGCCGTGCAGCAGGGAACGATGGTGCGGCTCAAGGATGCCGACCTCTCACGCGTTGGAAAGGGCATCGCTGCCGTGCGTGACGTCCTCAAGGAGCGCCTGACGAGAAAGCAGATCACCCGCCAGGAGATGGCGGACCAGCTCACGCTCATCGGCGGCACGGTCGACTACTCCGGTTTCAGGAACGTCGACCTCGTCATCGAAGCCGTGTTCGAGGACCTGAAGGTGAAGCACGCGGTGGTGCGCGAGGTCGAGGAAGCGCTTCCGGAAACCGCAATCGTGGCGTCGAACACGAGCACCATCCCGATCTCGCTCATCGCCCAGGCATCGCGCCGCCCTGAACGACTGCTTGGGATGCACTTCTTTTCACCGGTGCACCGTATGCCGTTGCTCGAAGTAATCCCGACGCGCAGCACGCGGGCGGACGTGGTCGGAACCGCCGTGGCCTGGGGTCGGGAGATCGGCAAGACGGTCATCGTGGTAAAGGACGCACCTGGGTTCTACGTTAACCGGATCCTGGCTCCGTATCTGAATGAAGCGGGCGCGTTGCTCGACGCGGGAGCGACGACGGAGTCAATAGACGACGCGATGGAGAAGTTCGGGTTCCCTGTGGGCCCGCTGACCCTGCTCGATGAAGTTGGACTCGACATCGCCTCGAAGTCCGGTGCGATCCTGCACCAGGCCTTTGGCGAGCGGATGGCGCCGTCGCCCGCGATGCGTGCTGTGGTAAACGCGGGCCGGGTGGGTCGTAAGGGCAAGTCGGGCTTCTATTTGTACGACACCGACGGCAAGAAGGGATCAGCCGACACGACCGTCTACTCGCTGCTCGGGAATCCAACCCGGTCGTCGTTTCCAGCCGACGAAATCCAGCAGCGCTGTGCCCTGGCCCTGGTCAACGAAGCCGCGCGGGCGCTTGAAGAGGGAATTGTCCGGACGGCTCGCGACGGCGACATTGGCGCTGTGTTCGGTATCGGGTTTCCTCCCTTCCGCGGGGGACCCTTCCGATGGATCGATGCCGTGGGAGTGGGAAAAGTTGTTGATGCCCTGGAAGACCTCAGCGCGCGGTTCGCGCCCCGTTTTACGCCCTGTGACCTGCTGGTCTCCATGGCGCGTCGTAGCGAGCGCTTCTATCCCACCGAAGGAAAGCCTGTTTGATAGGGGTCAGACCGGGGTCAGACCCCGGTCTGACCCCGGTCTGACCCTGGACGGCGGGATTGTGACGTTGACCCGGGTTCCAATGTCCGATCAAAAACGACCCAGCACGGCCGCGCCATCAGATCTTATGGATGGCGCCTTTGCCATTTGCGGGTAGCCCAGGGAATTAGTTTTGGCTAACGTTAAGCCGGACAAGCATTTGCGCAAAACGCCCCTTCTCCGAAAGCGCAAGGAACCCGCGATTCAGGTTGACGCATGACACAAACGCGGGGTCTCTCTATTCAGAACGACAGTGATGCCGCAATCGTGGCTCGCGTCCTGGCTGGCGACAGCGGGGCGTACGCTGTGATCGTGGCGCGATACCGGGCTCAGTACGCTCGTTATGCGGTACGGATGCTCGGGAGCCGGGAGGATGCGGAGGAGGCGATGCAGGATGCCTTCGTCCGTGCCTATCGATCGCTGGCCAAGTGCGATGAACCGGAGCGGTTCGCCCCCTGGTTCTTCCGTATCCTGGCCAATCGCTGCCGGACTGCCGGAACTCGGCGGGGTCGCCGGGAGCGGACGTTCGTCAACGACGAACTGGCCCTCCTCAGCGCCTCCGAAGAGCATCCGGCCGAGCGCGCGGCATGGCGAGAAGAGTTGGACCGAGCCTTGCAACGCCTCGATACGGATCAGCGCGAAGCGTTTCTGTTGAAGCACGTGGAAGAGCTGGGGTATGACGACATGGCGGTGATCACCGGTGTCGGTGTTTCCGCCCTGAAGATGCGGGTCAAACGAGCGTGCGAGCGGCTGCGGGTGCTGCTCCAAGAGGTGCAAGGTGACTGAATCAAGGGATCCATTCATCGATCAGATTGCGGCCGAGTTGAAGCGCCCTGTGCGCTTCGACGCGCGATTTGACGAGCGCGTTATGGACGCGCTGAATGCTCCCGAGGTCATTCCGCTTCATCCGACTCGTCAGGCAGGACGCCGCCCGTGGATCATGCGTCCGTGGACGTTGCGCGTGTCGCCCATCGGCGCATTCGCGACTGCCGCCGCGCTTGTCGGTGTGGTCGTGTTCAGCGCCTGGCAGTTGAGCGCTGTCGACCAGGTACAGGTGGCCACACAGGAAGTCGGCGCCGAAGGGCTTACCCCGGTAGCAAACACTGGCGACAAGCCGCAGCTGGTCACCCACCAGTTCACCTACTATCAGAAAGGCCTTCAGTCGATCTCCCTCGTCGGCGGATTCAACGACTGGGATTCCGATTCGACGATGATGACGGAAGTGTCGCCGGGAGTGTGGACCGTTTCACTGGTTCTGCGGCCTGGTGTCTACGAATACCAGTTCATCCTGAACGGCAAGCAGCGCGTGACCGATCCGACGATGCCACAGACGTCGAGTGACTTTGGCTCGCCGAACTCGGTGGTCACCGTAAGTCCGAAGGTGCCGCAGTGACCCGGCTCACGACGGTATCGGCGATGTCCTTCGCGGCCTTGGCGGCCGCGGGCTTCACCGTGGCCGCGACCGACGACCGCATCGAGAAGCGGGTCGACGCGCGCATCCGCGCTACCGTCGCATCGATCGCGGACTCGCTGGACCGTGAAGGCGTACCGCACGAGCCACTCGTCGATTATGCGCTCGAGGGGACCCAGAAAGGGGGAAGTCCCCAGGTCATCCTGACCGGCGTGCGCAAATGGGCGCGTGACCTCCGGCGTGCCCGCCAGCTGCTCGGGCCTAACGCGAAAGAAGATGAGGTGAGCGCGGGCGCCCAGGCGATCCGGGCCGGCGTCGATGAGCGTCACCTCACGCGCATTCGTGAGTCGAGAAAGGAGCGGCAGTTCGCGTCGGCCTTGAGCACGATGACGCACATCATCAACCGCGGAGTTCCGGCGGACACGGCGGCAACCGTGCTTATCAATGTCGCGCTCGCTTCGGCGTCGGATGCCGAGATCAAGACGTTGCAGGACGAGATCGAACGCGATATCAGCGGCGGCACACCACCGGGCATGTCCGCGGTTGCGCGCGAGCAGGGATTGCTCGACGCAATCAGCGCGGGCCGTGGCGGTGCAGATGGCGTCGCTCCGGGCACAGCATTACCTTCGACCCGCGGTACGGCACGGCCTGCTGATCCCCTGGCGAATCCGAACCTTCGTGGATCTGCCGTCGGCAACAAAGGTGATGCAGCTCGTCCGCCCGCACCGCGAGGCAAGGACACCAAGCGACCGTAATCCGCTGACGATTTCGTCCGATTCATGCTGCGCGGCGGGGTAAGTCACCTCGCCGCGTCTCTGTTTCTGGGCCTGGCTGGTCCGGTTCTCGCGCACGCACAGGTCCCGGTTCGAACGCGTGATGCGAGCTTCGCGCTCGTCGAATACCAGAATGGACTGACCGCCGGCGCGCTGACGCTTTACGACGCCGTTGTCATGGGCACCGAGCGATCAACTCGTGCCGGATACAGCCTCCTGTCGATCTTCAACGACGGACGCGTGAGCATGCAGGGCGGACTCGAGGCGTCGAAACGTTCGGCGGCGCTTCCCGTCACCCGACATTATCGGGGACTGTTCACCGCACTTCGCGGCGAAATGCTCGTTGACGCCGTCACCACGATCCAGACGGGATTCATGCCGACGGCGGCGCTGACCACTCGCGCCCGCATCCGGTTCGAGCGCGATGACCAGGGCGGTCACAGTGAGCTCGCCGTTGCGCGGGCCTTCGACGGACGCTTCTGGCAATCAGTGGTCATGGCCGAGGGAAGGGCGTGGATGCGTCGCGGGGTGGTGTTCAGCGGGGTGCGTAGCACGGCGATGCAGCTCGGGTCGGGCGACATGCTCGCCGATAGCGAGGGCCAGGTCGAGTGGCTGGCCGGCCGGGGCGTCGTCAGTACGTCGTTAGGCGTCAGGCTGGGCGAGGCGGAGCGCGGGACGCGGGGATGGGGTGCGTTTTCCGTCACGTGGCCGATGTTCCTCGACTCATGGGTGACGCTGAGTGCCGGGTCGTATCCGGCAGACCTGATCCAGAACCTCCCCGCCGGCCGGTACCTGTCGTTCACGGTGAGACTACCGAACGGGCGCCTGCCCACGGTGCGACGGCCGCCGCCCCCTCCGCCACCACCGCGCCCCCGTATACCCGACCTTCCTGTCTCACTGCGGCTCGCGCTCGTGACCGGACCGTCGCTCGACTCGACGGACATCCGTGAGGTGCGCGTGTGGGCGCCGGGCGCGCGTACCGTCGAACTCCTGGCCGACTTCGTCGACTGGATCCCGGTGCCGCTCGTCCGCCAGCCGAACGGAGAGTGGCGCGGGTACTACCGCATCGCGCCCGGGTTGCATCGCGTGAACATCAGGATGGACGGCACCGATCTCGATGTTCCGATGAACTGGCCGACGGAAAAGGACGAGTTCCTCGGCAAGGTCGCCCTGGTGCTGGTCCGGTAATCGCGTCCGCGAATCGCAACGGCGTATCTTCCTGCATGCTGACCTCTGCACCTTTTCGGTTCCCGGAGATCCGGACGATGAACAGATGGCGTCGCACGGCGGTGATGGTGTCGTTAGGTGCGCCGGTCATCGCCGGCGCCCAGGCGGGACCGCGGACGCAGGCGGAGCGCACCAATTACACCGAGACCTCGTCGCACGCCAGCGTGCAGGCCTTCCTCGACAGCCTGACGAAACTCGGCAAGCCGATTGCGAGCGGCGTGATGGGCAAGACGACCGAGGGGCGTGATTTGCCATACGTCATCGTGTCGCGCCCGCTCTTTGCCACGCCGCAGGCGGCGCGCCAATCCGGTCGCCCGATCGTGTTCATCCAGGGCAACATCCACTCCGGAGAAGTCGAGGGAAAGGAAGCGTTGCAGGCGCTCGTCAGGGACCTGATGCTCGAGCCGAAGCGGAACGTCCTCGACTCGATCGTGCTGATCGCACTGCCGAACTACAACGCGGACGGGAATGAACGGCTGGCGCCGCAAGCGCGGAACCGCGGTGCGCAGAATGGCCCGGAAATGGTGGGCACGAGGCCTAACGCGACCGGATTGAACCTGAATCGTGACTACATGAAGGCGGACGCGCCGGAAACGCGGGCGTCGCTGGCCATGTTCAACGCGTGGGATCCGCACGTTTTCGTCGACCTGCACACCACCAACGGCAGCTATCACGGCTACAACCTGACGTATGCACCATCGCTGAATCCGGCGGCGGAATTGCGTGAGGCGACGTTCGGGGGTGCCTGGGCGCGCGACTCGTTCCTCCCCGAGTTACGCCGCCGCGTCCGCGAACGGCACCAGGTATTGACGTTCGACTACGGTGACTTTGGTGGTGGCGGCGCCGGCCGAGGACGCGGAGCCGGCAGCGGACCCCCGCCCACAGGCATAACGCCGGCTACACCCCCCACACAGTGGCGCACGTACGAGCATACGGCGCGCTTCGGAACGAACTATTACGCGTTGCGTGGTCGCGTCTCGGTCCTGAGCGAAGCGTATTCCCACGATCCGTTCGAGAAACGCGTTCGATCGACATACGCCTTCACAAAAGAGCTGCTGTCGCTGGTGGCCGAACGTGGTGCGGCGATACGAGCTCTCGCGAAGCGCTCGGACGATGCACTGCGGCGTGGCGCATCTGTTCTGCCGCCCGTTCCGGTGCGGTCGGCGATGACGCAGACGCCTTACGAGGCCGAAGTCTCGTACGAAGAAGTCGAACGAACGGGCGATTCCACCCGCTACGAGGCGGGCATGCCACTCGGCGCGCGCCGGACCGGTCGGTTCAAGACTGCGACCATGCAGATCTTCGATCGCTTCACGCCGACGGTGACTCGGCCGGCTCCGTGGGGGTACGCCATCGCGGCGACGGATACAACGGCGTTCAACCTGGCGAAACTTCACGGCTTCGAGATGTCGCGCCTGTCAGCGGAATGGCGCGGCGATGCCGGACCGCAGTTCGTGGTGGATTCTACCGTCATCGCACCGCAGGCATTTGAGGGACACCGCCTGGTCCGCCTCGTTGGCCGATGGGAATCGGGACGGCCGGTAACGCTCGCGGCAGGCACCTACATCATCCGTGTTGCCCAGCCGCTCGGCGTGCTGGCGATGTACCTGCTCGAACCGGAAAGCGACGATGGCATCGTCGCCTGGGATGTTGGTGATCGCTCGTCAGGCGCAAACGGTTCCGCGCCAGTGATCCGCCTCGCGACCCAGCCGCCAGTCGCGATGACAGCGGTTCCCCGCGCGAACAGTCCCTGACCGATCGTGCTCCTGGTATCGCCAATGGGCCGTTTCATTCCACCGGATCCCTCGAAGGGAGATGAGCGCACCATTGGCGGGTACATGGCCGTCCACGATCGTCCCGCCGCGTTCCAGGGGTCCGATGGAATTTCCTACAGCGTCGCGATCGAAGCCGATCGCACCAGCGACGTCGAGCGTCCCTACGGCGCGTACTTCCTGTTCGTCCGCTGGCGCCGGCTCGGCTCGCAGGGCGTCGAGGGGCATCTCGAGTCCCCGTTCCTTGCGTACGGCGAATCGCCGGCCAGCGCCCGTGCGGCGTTAGGCGCGATGCCGCTCGAGGAAGCCAAGGCCGTGCTGGATGACCTGATCCGCGCGAACGCGCCGGCGCCACCGCGGCGATGGTGGGACGCCATGCGGGACGAGGACGAGTGACGCGGGGCGTCGTTCTCCACGGCACCGGTGGTGCGTGGCACGTGCACTGCGAAGACGGCGAGTCGGTCGTGGCCGCGCTGCGTGGACGCGTCAAACACGAGAGCGGGGTCAAACTTGCCGTGGGTGACGAAGTCGTCGTCGCCCGCGACACCGAGGGTTCCGGCTGGGCTATCGCGGAAGTTCTCCACCGGCGGTCACGCCTGGCGCGGAAAGAGCCGGGTCGTGCGCGTGGGGAGCGGGTCATCGCCGCCAACGTGGACCAGGTGGTAGTCGTCTTTGCCCTCCGCCAGCCGGAACCACACGTCGCCATGCTCGACCGCTTCCTGGTCATCGCCGAGGCGAACGCATTGGCGCCGCGGGTCGTGATCAACAAGGTCGATCTTGCGGGTGAACCGGAGGCGAGGAGGGTCTTCGGAACGTATCAGACGATTGGTTATCCCCTGCACATAACGAGTTGTCGCAGCGGTCGGGGGCTGGACGAACTTCGCGAACAACTGCGCGGACGAACGTCAGTATTGACGGGTCCTTCTGGGGTCGGAAAGTCATCGCTCCTGAACACGCTGTACCCGGGGCTCAACCTGCGGGTGGGGGAGATCAGCGCCTCGGTCAACAAGGGCAGGCATACGACGGTGGGTGCGTACCTGCATCCGCTTCCTGCCGGAGGCTTCGTCGTGGACACGCCGGGCCTGCGCGAGGTGGGGCTCTGGGGCGTTCCATCGCGGGGCCTCGACAACTGCTTTCCGGAGTTCAGGGCGCTCAAGGACGAATGCCGGTTCGCGGACTGCAGCCACCTCGTAGAACCCGACTGTGCGGTGCGATCGGCACTGTCATCGGGAGCGGTGGACGCCAGTCGTTATGCGTCGTACCAGAAGCTGCTCGAGGAAGCGACGGTGGCTGAGAAGTTTTAAAACGGATGTCGGATGTCGGATGGGAGAT
The DNA here is from genome assembly GCA_035646395.1 of Gemmatimonadaceae bacterium. GTDB lineage: Bacteria > Gemmatimonadota > Gemmatimonadetes > Gemmatimonadales > Gemmatimonadaceae > JABWBJ01. Next base: position 8,097 of record DASRPK010000277.1, read on the forward strand.
GGAGGACTACTACTCTACGCGTGTCGAATCTCCATCCCCCATCCCCCATCAGCCATCGCCCATCATTTTTTCAGGGCGCCAGCCGTTCAATCAGCCACTGCGCTTGCACCAGTCGATACTGCACCCGATCATGCAGCCGGCTCGGCCGTCCCTGCCAGAACTCGTAGACGCCTGGCGAAAGGATATACCCACCCCAGTGCGGCGGCAGCGGCACGTCGCCCTCGGGATGCCGGCTCTCGACTTCGCGCACCGCCTCGACCAGCCACTCGCGATCAGGTATGACACGGCTCTGCACGGACGCCCAGGCGCCATACCGCGAGCCTAACGGGCGCGTACGGAAGTAGTTTTCCGCTTCATCGGCCGGCATGCGCGAAACCGTTCCTTCGATCCGCACCTGCCGCTCGAGCTCCAGCCAGGCGAAAAGCAGCGCTGCCCTCGGGTTGCTCTCCAGCTCGACCGCCTTCCGGCTTCGGAAGTCGGTGAAGAATCCGAAGCCACGGGCATCGACCTCCTTCAAGAGTACGACCCTCGCCGACGGCTGCCCTTCAAGCGAGGATGTCGCCAGGGTCATGGCATTCGGTTCCGGGATCTCGGCGGTTACCGCTTCGGCGAACCATCGCTGGAATTGAGAGAGTGGGTCCTTGTCCACGTGCGCGATATCCAGCGATGCCAGGGCGTATTCGCGTCGCAGGTCAGCGGGATTCATCAGGGAATGGAGATGGCGGATGTCGGATGGCGGATGGCGGACGCCAAGAACAGTGACGTTGTTTCGCTTGTGCCGCAATTAAGGTCTGCCCGTCTGCCCGTTTACCCGTTTACCCGTTTACCCGTTTTATTTCAGGAACCACAAGCAGTCTCCCTGAATTCGTGACCAAGATGGCGGAAAGCCGCGACAGCGGACAGTCGAAGGACGACAGCTTCGCGCGCGACGCCATCCCATGGATGGACGACGTCTACCGGTTCGCGCTCTCACTGACGCGCGACTCGAACGACGCACAGGACATAGTTCAGGAGACGTACCTTCGTGCCTACCGATCATGGCACACCTTCGAGCCGGGGAGCGACTGCCGTCGCTGGCTCTTCACGATTTGCCGAAACGCCTTTCTTCGGTCGCGACAGCACTCCCGTCACGAGGTTGAAGCGATCGACGGCGACGCCGAAGCCCTCGCGTCGGCGCGAGAGCACAGCGAAATGATCGTGGACGGAACCGATCGCATCCTTGCTTCGGTCGATCTCGGTCCCGCGCTCGACCGCGCCATGGCAGACCTGGATGAGCCTTTCCGTTCAGTAGTCCAACTGGTGGATGTCGAAGACCAGTCATACGAAGCCGCCGCCGACATCCTTGGTGTACCAATAGGCACGGTGCGGTCGCGGCTCTTCCGGGCCCGGCGGCAGATGCAGCAGAAGCTGAGGGCTCACGCGAAGGACGCCGGCCTTGCCACGGTAGAAGCAGATCGGAAATCGCATGTCTGACGAACCTCGCGCGATCGATTGCCGAACGGCCGTCCAGCAGCTCTGGGACTACCTGGATGACGAGCTCAATGACGCCCGGATGGTCGAGGTGCGTCATCACCTGCTCACGTGCAAGAGTTGTCTGCCGCACGCGGAGTTTGGCCGCCTCTTCATCCAGGCCCTGAGCCGGGCTCGCGAGCGCCATGTGATGCCTCCCGCCGTGCGGAGCCAGGTCATGGCTGCCCTTGCCGAGGCTGGCTACTCCTCGGAATCCCCCGGTTGATATAGGGGGAGGGGGTATATAGCTTTCCTCACGGAATCCAGGCCGAGGAGGGCTATATGAAGCAACTGAAGCTGGAAGTGTCGGGGATGAGCTGCGGCCACTGCGTTGGCGCAGTTCGAGAGGCGCTGGCCGCCGTTCCCGGCGTGAAAGTCGACAGCGTGTCGATTGGATCCGCGTCGGTTTCGTTCGACGAAACAAAGACGACGGTGGGCGACCTGGTGGACGCGGTATCCGAAGCCGGCTACGAAGCCACTGAGGCGGCTGCGTAACGTGGCACCCGAGGAGCACGGCGCAACCGCGACGCTGGACACTCGTCAGGCAGCGAAGCTCAACATTCCTGTCTCGGGGATGACGTGTGCCGCCTGCCAGGCACGCGTACAGCGCGTCCTGGAAAAGACGCCGGGCGTCGATGAGGCGTCTGTCAGCCTCATGACGAACACCGCCACGGTTCACTTCGATCCAGCAGTAGTCGACGTGAACGCACTGGTGGAACGCATCCGCGGAACCGGATATGGCGCCGAGTTACCGCTCGACGATCTCAGTGCGGTGGAAGAGCAGGAAGCACAGGACAGAGCCAGGGTCGAAGACGCAAAGGAGCTGCGGATCAAGACGACTCTGTCGCTGATCACGGGCGTCGTGGCCATGGTTGTGTCGATGCCGCTCATGGCGGCCAACGCGCATCACGGCTCCGGTTCGGCGGATCCGGTCATGCGTTGGACGATGGTGTGGCTGGATCCCGTGCTGCGGCGCGCACTCCCGTCGTTGTATGCGGTTCCGATCACCGTCATCAGCTGGACTCTGATGTTGCTCACGGCCGTGATCATGGTCTGGGCCGGCGGCCGGTTCTACGTGCGTGCGTGGAAGGCATTCCGGCACCGTTCGGCGGACATGAACACACTCGTTGCCGTCGGCACAGGCGCCGCATTCCTGTTTTCTGTTTTTGCCACGGTCGCGCCTCAGGTATTCATCAGCCGAGGCATCGCGCCCGACGTCTACTACGAAGCGGTCATCATCATCATCGCGTTCATCCTCGGCGGGAACGCGCTTGAGGCACGGGCAAAGGCTGGCACGTCGTCGGCGATCCGCAAGCTGATCGATCTTCGGCCGCGACTGGCGCGCGTCAGGCAGGATGGTGCCGATCGCGACATCGACCTCGGCGACGTGCGCGAGGGGGATGAGGTCGTCGTGCGGCCTGGTGAGCGGCTTCCCGTCGACGGTGTGGTCATGACAGGATCAAGTGCCATCGACGAGTCGATGCTGACCGGAGAGCCGCTGCCGGTGGCCAAGGGCGTGGGCGACCGCGTCATCGGTGGCACGATCAACAAGACGGGAAGCTTCACCTACCGGGCGACGACGTTAGGCGCCAGTAGTGTGTTGTCGCAGATCGTCCGGTTGATGCGTGACGCGCAAGGGTCGCGTGCACCCATTCAACGGCTCGCCGATCGCGTCAGTGCGGTGTTCGTCCCGACGATCCTGGTGATTTCGGTGATCACGTTCGTCCTGTGGTACGTGGTGGCCGATTCGGCGCCACTGCTGCGGGCATTCACCGCTGCCATTTCGGTGCTCATCATCGCCTGCCCATGCGCGATGGGTCTGGCCGTCCCGACGGCGGTCATGGTCGCAACAGGTCGAGGCGCGGAACTGGGCGTGCTGATCAAGGGCGGGGAAGCGCTCGAACGCGCGGGGACTGCCGACACCGTTGTCATGGACAAGACAGGCACCGTCACTGAAGGCAGACCCGCTGTCGTTGCGCTGAAGGCACTGCAGCCGGACAGCGAAGAGGAATTGCTGGCGCTGGTCGGTTCCCTGGAGCGTGGTTCTGAACATCCGCTCGCGTCGGCCATTGTCGAATCAGCGTCGGCTCGCGGGGCGCGATTTTCGACGGTCGAGTCGTTTGCGGCTGTTCCGGGCAAGGGCGTCACCGGCGTGGTTGACGGACACTCCCTGGCCGTGGGGAACGCGAGCCTGATGAAGGATTGGGGCCTGGAGGTCGCAGCGTTGCGTGACTGGGTGCGTGAACGCACGGACCGCGCCGAGTCGGTGGTGTTTGTGAATGTGGATGGGAGGCTGGCGGGTGCGTTGAGCGTCGCGGATCCGGTGCGCCCTACATCGCTGCTTGCCGTCAGGCGGTTGCGTGAGGCAGGCCTGGATGTCGTTCTCCTGACCGGTGACGTGCCGGAAACCGCGCATGCCGTGGCGCACGAGGTGGGAATCGATCGCGTGATTGCGAGCGTGCTTCCCGCGGGAAAGGTGGATGTCATCCGGAAGCTTCAGGACGAAGGCCATGTCGTCGTTATGGTGGGCGACGGCATCAATGATGCGCCGGCGTTGGCACGAGCCGATGTCGGTGTGGCGATGGGTGGTGGCACGGACGTCGCGCTGGAAGCGGGCGACATCGCCCTGCTGCGTCCCGATCTTGGCGCAGTGGCGGATGCGGTCGCGCTTTCGCGCCGCACGATGCGGATCATGCGGCAGAATCTTTTCTGGGCATTCGTCTACAACGTACTGGGGGTGCCGATTGCGGCCGGGGTGCTTTATCCGGCTACCGGGTTGCTGCTCAGTCCAATTCTGGCGAGTGCGGCGATGGCTATGTCTTCAGTCAGCGTGGTTACTAACAGCTTGCGTCTGGGAAGGTGAGGGGCACACTGAGGGTGGACGTGGGACGTGGGAGAAACCGGATAAACACGGGTGCATCAATGGGAAAAGTTCTTGAATCTGAACACGACTCTTGTGCGTGTGGGAGCGCCACAACTTCGTCAGGCGGGCGCAGGGCGACTGGCGTTGATCCGGATATTCGCGATCGCAATCTCAAGCGACTTCGCCGAATCGAGGGGCAGGTGCGGGGGTTGCAGAAGATGGTCGATGAAGACCGGTACTGCGCCGACATTCTGACGCAAATCTCCTCGGTTCAGGAAGCGCTTCGCGGTGTGGGACGTGAGCTCATGCGCAACCATTTGAAACACTGTGCGACCTCTGCCATCAAGGCGGGGCCGGAACAGGCGGAACCCATGTACGATGAGCTCATCGACCTCATGTACCGGAACCTCCGGTAGCTTCCGAACGTCCACACCGAATCGTTAGACTCCGTCGTGCCCCGTCGCCCAGCCATTGGCATTCTCGCCGCGTTGCTCCTGATCCCACAGTTGGTGGGAGCGAGCGACGTCGGCTGTTCACGTCACGGCAGTGACGCCAAGCCAGCTGCCGCTGCGACGGAGATGATGGCCGGACACGAGCACCACCACGAGAGCTCCGGGGAGAACACGGTTCCGGGCGAGGATCATCCGGTTACGGACTGCTGCCCGGCAATGAGCACCTGTTCCACCGGTGCGATCCAGGTCGTCGATAACGACCTGACGAGCTGGTCCTGGCATAACGAGGAGCCGACGGATTTCGTGACGTCGTCGCGCACGCGCGTCGAGTCGCCGGACCCGCCTCCCCCGAAGGCGTAGTCGACCGGCAGATCACTTGTCATCCGCCAGGCGCCGTTTGGCGTTAGGCGGTGGGGCGTTCGTCACCATTCGCATCACACGGGTGCTGGTGCGCGCGTCCGGTCCCCTACTCCGACAGAATCATGCGTGTTTTTCGACGCACCGTTTTCACGTTGCTCAGTCTCATCCCGTGGCTGCGTGGTGGCATTGCGGTTGCCCAGGACATGCCCGGGATGCAAATGGGCAGTCCTTCCAGCGCGCCCCTCGGCATTTCGATGGAACGGATGGGCTCCGGCACAACCTGGATTCCGGACGCCGTCACGCTTCCTTCGCGCCATTTCATGGCCGGATCATGGGAGCTCATGCTCCACGGCGTCGCCTTTGCCCAGTATATCAACCAGGACGGTCCCCGCGGCGATAGCCAGTTTGGCTCGCTGAACTGGGGGATGTTCATGGCCAGTCGTGAGCTCGCCGGCGGGCGCTTTCAGGCGCGCACGATGCTGAGCATCGACCCGGCGACCGTTACAAAGCGCGGTTACCCCTTGCTGTTACAGAGCGGCGAAGCACTGGATGGTGAACCGATCCGGGACCGGCAGCATCCGCACGATTTCTGGATGGAACTCGGCGTCCTGTACGAACGACCGGTGTCCAGCACGCTCGGAATCAGCCTCTACGCCGCGCCGGCCGGCGAACCGGCCCTTGGCCCGGTGGCATTCATGCACCGGCCATCGGCAATGGATAACCCGTTCGCGCCGCTCGGTCACCATTGGCAGGACGCAACGCATATCTCGTTCGGCGTTCTTACGGCGGGCCTGTTCGGCCGGGCGTGGAAGCTCGAAGGATCGGTCTTCAACGGCCGCGAGCCTAACGAAGAGCGCTGGGATTTCGACCGGATAAAGCTGGATTCGTATTCCGGACGGCTGACGGTGAATCCTGCACCGGCGTGGAGCTTTTCGGCCGGTTACGGCTACCTGAAGAGCCCGGAAGTCCTGAATCCGGACGAGCCGACGCATCGCGTGACTGCGGCAGCATTGCACGGCGCGAAGCTCGGAACCGAGGGACAGTGGGCCAGCGCCGCCACGTACGGCCTCAACACGCACCACGGTGAACGCTCGCAAAGCATGACCTTCGAGACCCAGGCCATTCTTGATCGCTGGAACACGCTCCTCTCCCGTATCGAGTTCGTGGAGAAGTCGGCCGAGGATCTCGTGCTGGACGAACCTCCGTCGTCATTTGCTCCCGATGAGCAGTTTGCGATCTCCAGCCTGTCGTTAGGGTACATCCGCGAGCTGCGACGCGGCTGGGGGATGACGGTCGGTGTCGGGGCAATGGGGACCGTGAACATCGTGCCGTCGGCGCTCGAAAATGCGTACGGGTCCCGCACGCCGCTGGGGGCCGTCGTGTTCCTCCGCGTGCGGCCCTTCCATGCTGCCGGGGGAATGGCGGGGATGCACCACGATCACCGCGAGCCGCAGAGGTGAAAGCGCGCCGCGCGCTGATTGTCGCACGCGCGTTTGGCAGGCCCGCTTGTGTCGCGGGCCTGCTGGTCGCGAGTGTGGCGATGGTCGCGCTGGCGCATGCCACGCTTCGCCGCGCCGATCCCCCCGTTGGTGGTCGCGTGACCCTGCCACCGCGCGAGCTGAGGCTCGAGTTCAGTGAGGCGGTGGCGGCGCGCACGGCGCGGGTGGAGCTGGTTGCTCCGGACTCGCAGCGCGTCGCGCTCGCGGTTCGGGGGGATTCAGCGCTGCCTAACGTGCTTCGCGCCGATGTACCGCCGCTGACCGCGAGCGGAGCGTATCGCGTGGAGTGGAGGCTGGTGGGCCCCGATGGCCATGCCGTCACCGGCAAGTATGGATTCGTCGTCGATTCGATTCCGGTGGCGCAGACCGACACGGCCATCGCGCCCCATAAGGAAGAGGAGGCGCACATTCCTCCTTCGGATTCCCTGGCCCAGCAGTCGATCAGGTTCGCATCGTCCTTGGCATTGCTGGTCGCCGTCGGCAGTATCGCGTTCGCCCTGTTCGTGCTGCCCGCGGTTGCGCGATCCGATAATGCCACGTCCTACGGCGATGCAGTCGACAATCGATTGCGGTGGGCAGGGACTATGGCGGGATGGGCGCTGCTGCTCTTGGCAATAATCCGGCTGATCAGTCACGCAGCAGTGCTCAGCGGCTCCGTGGGAGCACTGCGTGTGAGCGATCTCGGTGACCTGATCACGAGTTCCACGTTCGGACGTGGATGGTCGCTGCAGGTACTCGGCTCAATCGCGCTCATCGTAGTCCTTCGCGCGCGTACGCCAGCACGTTGGCGGATGGCGGCAGGACCCGCGGTGGTGTTATCGATTGCCGCGGCCATGCTTGGCCACGCAGCAGCGATTGCGGATGTCCAGGCGCTCGCAGTGGCAGTGGACGCGACACATGCACTTGCTGCCAGTGGATGGGCAGGAACCATTCTGATCTTTTCAGCTGCGGCGCTGCCGTCGATTGGCCGGGTTACGGCCGAGCATCGCCTCACGGTGGCGCGGCATCTCCTGCGTGCGTTCTCGCCGCTGGCGCTCGTGTGCGCGCTGATCCTCGCTGCCACAGGCGTCGCGAGCGCCTGGCTGCAGCTCCGGGACGTGGGGCTGCTGTTGAACAGTCCGTACGGACTGGCGCTCATCCGGAAGGTCGTCGTTGTAGTCCTTATCGTGGCGTTGGGAGCATACCATTGGCGTATAGCGCAGCCGTCGCTCGACACCGAGCGGTCGCTTGCGCGCCTGCACACGTCGCTCGCGCTTGACGTCGTTCTCGTCGTACTGATCCTGGCCCTGACGGCGGTCCTGACCGGCACGGCACCTCCTGTTCGTTAGGCGCGAAGTCTTCTCCCGAGGGATACCCATGAGGCGAATCACCCTGGCGACAATCGCCACCGCACTCGCTGCCTTCTCCGCTCCTGCGTCGGCGCAGCATGAAGGTCACGGAAATCCGGGAGACTCAGCCGCGGTCGTTGCGGTGGTGTCGAAGTATCACGCGGCACTGGCCGCCGGAGACAGCGTTGGCGCACTCGCCCTGCTCGCAGATGATGCCGTCATCCTCGAGTCGGGCGGGGTGGAAACACGCGCCGAATATCGGTCACACCACCTGCCGGGTGACATAAGCTTCGCCAAGTCGATCAAAAGTGAGCGTGGGCCGGTCCACATGCGCGTCCGCGGCGACGTTGCGTGGACGACAGGCACCAGCACGACGCAAGGCGAGATGAACGGTCGCACCATCAACTCAACAGGCGCAGAGCTCATGGTGCTGGTGCGCACTGCACAGGGGTGGAAGATCTCGGCGATTCACTGGTCGTCGCGGCAGCGGCGTGCGGGCGGATAAAGGGATCGTGCTTCCCTTACCTGATCCGTGCCTCAGCGTAGGGGATCGCCCGACCCGTCGGGGATGTTCCCCTGACTGATGGCCCGCGCTCAAGGTCGTTCTGTAAAGACGAGAAACAGTGCGGCCGATCCGCAGCATTGTGCCTGAACCAGCAGTGGTCGAATGATCCGTCGAGTGACTTCGCTTCTTGCTGCCATCGCGCTGATCTTCGCGGTGGCGGCTCCTCCCGCGGCCGCGTGTGAAAGCGCGGCCGTGGAGAGAGGCGCGGCGCTGTCAGCGATGTCTGGCGCCACACATTCGATGGACGACATCACTCAGGCGGACTGCCCGGAATCCGGAATGCCGGCCAATCCCGAGCACGACTCCGACTGCATGGAAACGTGTCTGTCGATGATCGGGTGCTCCTCGCCGTGTTTTGTCGCCGAGGGCGCATTGGTTGGCAGCATGGGCCACGAGTCGCTGGCACCGCACACCGCTGCGACGCCGCATTCGACCCGTTACTCCGCGCCAGATCGACCGCCACCGCGGCTCTAGTTCTCCTCACAACTGACGTGCGCACTCGGCGATTCCGCCGGCGCATGATCGCATGCACCGACGCTCGGTGCGTGCTCCCGGGAGAACTCCATGAAAAGCGCTTTCATCTGGCCCGTCGCGGGCCAATTCACAAGTCGATCGTCGCTGATAGTCGGTTCGGTCGCCTGCATCGTAATTCCAGCTTTTACGGCCAGGTCACAGGAAAACGCGCGGACGCTTCGGCTGAGCGACGTGTACGTCGCCGTCGCCGAGCGTAATCCGAGGGCCGCGGCAGCCCGCTTCCTTGCCAGCGCTGCTGAAGCGCGGATTTCCCCGGCGGCGGCACTCCCGGATCCGCAGGTACAGCTCGGATTCATGAACTATGCACTGCCCGCGGTTCGTCCGATGGACCCGTTAGGCATGGTGCAGGTCCAGGTCATGCAGATGGTTCCGACTGGTGGAAAACTGCCGCTGTCGGGACGCATTGCCCGCCACCAGGCCACTGCTGAGCGGGAAAGGGCCGGCGATGTCGCGTGGGAGCAGCGAACCCGCGCCGCCATGGCGTTCTATGAGTTGTTCCAGGCCGAACAAGGTGTAGCCATCGCGACGGAGACGCGCCAGCTGGTGCAGAGTGTCGCGCGGATCGCGCAGACGATGTACGAAGTCGGTGAAGGGAACCAGGCGGATGCGCTCCGCGCCCAGGTCGAACTCGCCCGCATGACCGAGGAGATCGCGCGCATGGAAGCGATGCGCTCTTCGGCGGCCGCGAAGCTCAACGCGCTGATCGATCGCCCCTTCGAGTCCGAAGTCCCGAAAGCCGCACGGCCGATCTTTCCCGAGGCGTTGCCCATCATCGACTCGGTGCTGAGCCGCGCGATGCGAGACCGCCCGATGATCCGCGCGGGGCAACAGGAAGTGGAAGCCGCTGCTGTCATGTCAGTGCGCGCGCGCCGCGAGCTGATCCCTGATCTCGTCCTCGGCGTGCAGTACGGGCAGCGGGCGGACGCGATGGGCACAGAACGGATGGGAAGCCTGATGATCGGCGCCTCGGTGCCGCTGTTCGCTCGCCGACGGCAACTGAAGTGGCGCGATGAAGCCGACGCGATGCGCGCCATGGCGGAAGCCGACCTGACGTGGATGAAGGCGGACACGCGCGGACGCGTTGGCGAAGTCATGGCGATGCTGGCGCGCTCACGCCGGCTCGCAGAGCTCTACGCGGGGACGGTACTGCCGCAGGCAGAGGCGGCGGTCACCTCAGCGCTGTCTGCCTATCGAGTGGGACGCGTCGACTTCATGACCGTGCTCGACAACCGGATGACGGTGAACCGGTACCGGATGGAGCTGCTGGGCCTGCAGGCCGAGGAAGGAAAGGCCTGGGCCGAGCTGGAGATGCTGGCAGGGCGGGAGCTGATCGATTCAAGGTCGATCGATACGACAACGAAGGGAGAGGGCGGATGACAAACCCCGATATGCGCACCGATACCTCGCCCTTTGACGACCGCGTGGTCACGCGATCGCGCCGCTTGCTTCGCATCGCGGTCCCGGTTCTCGTGGTTGCGGCCTCGCTGGTCGCCGCGATCGTCCTGACGCGTGACGTGCCTGACAAGGCAAGTGCGTCGGGTCACGTTCACGGGGCCGCAGGCGCCACGGCCGCAACGCCGGTCGCCCTCGACCCCGAAGGGGCACGACGAATCGGCGTGACCTTCGCTGTGGTCGAAGCGGGTCCGATCAACGCGGAAATCCGTTCCCTCGGCCAGGTCACTTATGACGAGACCCGCACGACGGCCGTTTCACCGAAGGTGGACGGTTGGGTCGAGAAACTCCACGTCAACTTCACCGGACAGCAGGTGCAGCAGGGCGAGGCGCTGCTCGACATCTACTCACCCATGCTGGTTTCGGCGCAGGAAGAACTGCTGCTGGCGGTTCGCCTTGCCGCAGACGTTGCGAACGGAACGGTCGAGGCGCGTCGGTCGGCGGAGGAAATGCTCACCTCGGCCCGCCGTCGGCTTCAATACTGGGACATCCCGGCGTCCGACGTGGAGCGAATCGAACGCACGGGTCAGACGACGCGAACCATCACGTTGCGTTCAACTTCGCGCGGCATCGTCGTGGAGAAGGCGGTACTCAGCGGCCAGCGTATCATGGCCGGTGAAACGCTGTATCGTCTCGCGGACCTTCGCAGCGTGTGGGTGGACGGCCAGGTGTTCGAGCACGACCTCGCGCTCGTGCGCATGGGGCAGCGTGTGTCGGTCGAAATACAGGCCTACCCCGGCGAACGATGGCCGGGCAGCGTGACCTACGTCTATCCGCTCGTTGATGCTGCGACGCGAACGGCACGGATCCGTATCGAGCTCACGAATCCGGGACTACGGCTCAAGCCGGGAATGTTCGCGACCGTGCACCTGTCCGGCGCGGTTCGTGAGCGCGTGCTCACCGTGCCCCGCTCGGCGGTGCTGGCGACGGGTCAGCGTTCGATCGTGTTCCTCAAGGCAGCGGACGGCACGCTGCAACCGCGCGAGGTCGTGACCGGCGTTGCCAATGACGACCGCGTCGAGATCAGGAGTGGTGTGCAGGCAGGCGATACCGTTGTGGCGTCGGCCACGTTCCTGATCGATGCCGAATCAAACCTGAAGTCGGCGTTAGGCGGCATGGCCGGGATGCCGGGCATGGATTCGTCCGCGGCCAGGCCGGTCCCGCCGCCGCCTCCGCGCACGAGGACGGACTCGGTGAAGAAGATCCCGCCCGCAGAGGACCATTCAAAGCACGGCATGGCTGATACGGTCTCGAAACTGAATCCAGTCCTCCGCGAGGAGTAGCGACCATGCTCAAACGGATTATCGAATGGTCGGTGGCGAATCGCCTCCTCGTCCTCCTGTTCACGGCGGCAGCGATCGCCGGCGGGATCTGGGCGATACGAAACACGCCGCTCGAGGCGCTGCCTGACCTGTCGGACGTGCAGGTGATCGTCCAGACCGACTTCAACGAACAGGCACCGCGCATCGTCGAGGATCAGGTTACGTACCCGATCGCAGCCGAGATGCTGAAGGTGCCGGCAGCAAAAGTGGTTCGCGGCTACTCCTTCTTCGGCGTCTCGTTCGTCTACGTCATCTTCGACGACGGTACGGATCTCTACTGGGCGCGGACGCGGGTCCTGGAATACCTCAACGGCATTGCCGGCAAGTTGCCCGCCGGCGCAACGCCGCAGCTCGGTCCAGACGCGACGGGACTCGGCTGGGTCTACCAGTATGCGCTCGAGGACACAACCGGGAGGCTGGATCTCTCCGAGCTTCGCTCGCTACAGGACTGGTACCTTCGTTATGCACTGACCGCGGTGCCCGGCGTATCGGAAGTGGCGTCGGTCGGCGGATTCGAGAAACAATACCAGATCGATCTCGACCCGACCCGCCTCCAGGCGTACGGGATCTCGGTCACCGGCGTGATGAGCGCGGTGCGCAACGCCAACGCTGACATCGGCGCCATGGTCGTGGAATTGTCGGAGCGCGAGTACATGGTGCGCGGGCTCGGTTACCTGAAGTCGATCGGCGACATCGAGAACGTCGTGGTGAGCGCGAACGAGGCCGGTACGCCGATCCGTGTCGCCGACATCGGCCGCGTCTCGGTCGGGCCGGGGGTGCGTCGGGGGATCGCCGATCTCGACGGGCGCGGAGACGCCGTTGGCGGCATTGTCGTTATGCGGTTCGGCGAGAACGCGCTGGAGACGATCAAACGGGTGAAGACGCGACTGGCTGAAGTGGCTGCCGGGCTTCCACCAGGCGTCGTGGTTCGAACGACGTACGATCGCTCAGACCTCATCGAGCGCTCCATCGAAAACCTTCGTGGAAAGCTGCTCGAGGAAAGTGTGATCGTGGCGCTGGTCTGCGTGATCTTCCTGCTCCACGTGCAGTCGGCACTGGTCGCGATCATCACGCTGCCGCTGGGAATTCTCATCGCGTTCATCGGCATGCGATGGGTTGGCGTTGGCGCTGACATCATGTCGCTGGGTGGCATCGCCATCGCCATTGGCGCCATGATCGATGCTGCCATCGTCATGATCGAGAACATGCACAAGCATCTCGAGCGCGCCGTGCTGGCGAAGGATCCAGCTCAAGCAAGCCAACGTTCGTTCAGCACCAGGTCACTCAGCGTAGCCGAACGGACACAGATCGTGATCGACTCGGCCAAAGAGGTTGGGCCGGCGCTGTTCTTCTCGCTGCTCATCATCACGGTCTCCTTCCTGCCTGTATTCACGCTGGAAGGACAGGAAGGTCGCCTGTTCAAGCCACTCGCGTTCACGAAGACGTTTGCGATGGCGGCGGCAAGCCTGTTATCGGTGACCCTGGTTCCGGTGACGATGGGGCTGTTCATCCGGGGTCGCATGTACCGCGAGCGCGCCAATCCGTTGAACCGCGCGCTGATCCGGATCTATCGACCGGTGATCGACTTCGTGTTGCATCATCGGCTGCCGGTCATCGCGGTCAGTCTGGCCGTCCTTGTGCTGACGTGGATTCCCTGGCAACGCATCGGGAGCGAGTTCATGCCGCGGCTCGATGAGGGAACGGTGCTCTACATGCCCGTCACACTGCCCGGAGTAAGTGTCGCGCGCGCGCGGGAAATCATGCAGACGCAGGACCGGATCCTGAAGTCGATCCCTGAAGTGCAAACCGTGTTCGGAAAATCGGGTCGCGCGACCACCGCGACTGACCCGGCTGGTCTCGATATGTTCGAGACCACCATCACGCTCAAACCGGAAAGCGAGTGGCGCGCGGGCATGACCTGGGATCGGCTCATCGCCGAGATGGATTCCTCCGTCCGCATGCCCGGCGTGACGAACGCGTGGACGATGCCGATCAAGGGACGCATCGATATGCTGGCGACCGGGATCCGGACGCCGGTGGGCATCAAGATTTTCGGACCGGATTTGTCTGAGCTCGAGCGACTCGGCAAGGAAGTCGAAGCCATGGTGGCGATGGTCCCGGGCACGCGCAGTGTTTTCGCCGAGCGCGCCGTGTCGGGTTACTATCTCGACATCGACATCGATCGGGAAGCCGCCGCGAGATACGGGCTCAATGTTGGCGACATCCAGGCGGTCATTGCCACGGCCATTGGTGGGATGACAATCACGCAGACGGTTGAGGGTCGTGAACGATACGGCGTCCGCGTGAGGTACCCGCAGGAGCTGCGCGACAGTCCCGAACGGCTGGCGCAGGTGCTCGTTCCGGTGAACATCTCGGGCGCGTCAGGGCCGGCAACGGGGGGCATGACGGGCGCGGGCCCGATGAACACGACCGCAGGAATGCCGACGGGTCGTGTCGCCCAGGTGCCGTTAGGCCAGGTGGCAACGTTCCGACAAGTGCCGGGACCGATGGTGGTGCGTACCGAAGATGCGGTACCGACGGCGTGGGTGTACGTGGATGTCGTCGGGCGGGACATCGGCGGTTACGTGGAAGAAGCGCGGGAGATGGTCGAGTCGGCCGTCACGCTGCCGCCCGGATATACCATCAGGTGGAGCGGACAGTACGAATACATGCAGCGCGCTGCCGCCCGGATGAAGGTGGTGATACCGGCAACGCTGGCGATCATCTTCCTGCTGCTCTACTTCAATTTCCGGAACGTCGGCGAAACGCTCATCGTTATGCTGTCGCTGCCGTTTGCGCTCGTCGGTGGCATCTGGTTCATCTGGGCGCTCGGGTATAACTGGTCTGTTGCCGTCGCAATCGGGTTCGTCGCGCTCGCCGGCGTTGCAGCGGAAACAGGCGTTATCATGCTGATCTATCTCGACCACGCCTGGCGCGACCGGGTCACCCCCGGTGTCGCGCCCACGCTGCGTGATCTCTACGCGGCGGTCGTCGAAGGGGCCGTCGAACGGGTGCGGCCAAAGATGATGACGGTGACGGCAATCATGGCGGGACTCCTGCCGATCCTGTGGGGCTCCGGCGCGGGCGCCAGCGTCATGAAGCGGATCGCCGCACCAATGGTCGGCGGCATGATCAGCAGCACCATCCTCACGCTGGTCGTGATCCCCGCGATCTACTCGTTATGGAGACAACGCACCATCGACTCGCGCGTCCGCATCCGCGGTCACGCAAGGGCTGGCGTGTCTGTTGCGGACAAGTTACCAGCCGGTTGACGCGACCGCGCGCCAGCCGGATGGAACGACTCACCGCCATAGGTCGCCATCTCCTCGTACTGCCGGTACTTCTCTGTCACCACCTGCTGCGCGTCTGCCAGAAGTGCCTCGGCCGCCTCAGGATTCGTGTTGATGAGCGACCGGTACCGCAGTTCGTTGTAGGCGTAGTCCCGGAATGCAATCGTCGGCCTTGGTGAATCGAGGCGGAATGGACGTTCACCCACGGTGCGCATCGCGGGATTGAACCGGAAGAGTGGCCAGTAGCCGCTGGCGGTGGCGAGGTCCTGCTGCTTCATCCCGTAGCGCAGGTCGATGCCGTGTGCGATGCACGGACTGTACGCCAGGATCAGCGAGGGACCGGGCCAGGCTTCGGCCTCGCGGAAGGCGATCAGCGTCTGCTGCGGATTCGCGCCCATCGCCACCTGCGCGACGTACACGTTCCCGTAGGCGATGGCTTGCAGGGCGAGGTCCTTTCGCGCGACGCGCTTGCCGGCGGCGGCGAACTTGGCGACCGCGCCTAACGGCGTAGCCTTCGACGCCTGCCCACCCGTGTTCGAATAGACCTCGGTATCCAGGACCAGCACGTTGACATCGCGGCCGGTCGCCAGCACGTGGTCCAGGCCACCATAGCCAATGTCATACGCCCACCCGTCGCCGCCGACGATCCAGATACTCCGCCGCACCAGGTGATCGACGACTGACAACAGGTCACGGGCGTCCGCGTTGTTGATTCTGCGGAGGCATTGCCGGAGCAGCTCGACTCGCTGGCGCTGGAGCAGCAGTTCCGATTCCCGCTCCTGCGGTGCCTCGAGGATGAATCGAACGAACTCCTCCCCTAACGCCGGCGCGAGCTTCCGCAGCAATGTCGCCGCCAGCTCTACGTGCTTGTCCGCGGCCAGACGGAAGCCGAGTCCGAATTCGGCGTTGTCCTCGAAAAGCGAATTCGACCAGGCAGGCCCGCGTCCAGCGGCATCTTTTGTCCACGCAGTCACAGGCAGGTTGCCTGCGTAAATCGACGAGCAGCCGGTCGCGTTGGCGACTTGGAGCCGGTCACCAAAGAGCTGTGACAGCAGCTTGAGGTACGGCGTCTCGCCGCAGCCCGCGCATGCGCCCGAAAACTCGAACAACGGCTGGAGAAATTGCACGCCACGCACGGTACCGAAGTCGACACGTGCGCGATCGTTTACGGGAAGTGCCTCGTAGAAGGCAATGTTCGTCCGCTCTGCTTCAAGAAACGGCGCCTTCGGTCCGAGGTTGATCGCCTTCATACCGGGGTCTTTCGGATCATGCTCCGGGCAGACCTCGACACACACACCGCATCCGGTGCAGTCCTCGACGTAGACTTGCAGCGAGTAGCGAGCGCCGGGATATCCCCTGGCATTCACTGGCGCCGACAGGAAGCTGTCGGGCGCGCCAGTCAGCAGGTCCTCGTCGTAGTAACGGGCGCGGATCACGCTGTGTGGGCACGCGAATCCACATTGGCCGCATTGCACGCACAGGTCCGGATCCCAGATAGCGACCGTGTCGGAGATGTTCCTTTTCTCGAAGGCGGCGGTACCGGTTGGCCATGTTCCGTCAACGGGAAGCTGGCTCACGCGCAGCTCGTCGCCACGACCGGCCATCATCCTGGCCGTGACCAGTTGGACGAACTCCGGAGCGTGCGCTGGCACGACCCGGGGACGCTCGAAACGGCTCGTTACCGTGGCGGGCACAACTACCTCGAACAGGTGTGTGAGCGCCCGGTCAACGGCGTCGAAGTTCTTTCGAACAACCTCCGCACCTTTGGACCCGTAGCTGTTCTCGATCGATTGCTTGATGCGCCTGATGGCCTCGGCGCGGGGCAGCACACCCGAGATCGCGAAAAAGCAGGTCTGCAGGATTGTATTGATCCGTCCGCCCAGGCCGGCGTCACGCGCAACCTTCGTGGCATCGATTACGAAGAAGCGAAGCTCCTTCTGCAGGATCTGTGTCTGCAACGAGCGAGGAAGATGGTCCCACACCTCGTGTGGCCCGTACGGCGTGTTGAGCAGGAATGTGCCGCCGGTGACGGCCAGTTGCAGTACGTCGGTCCGTTCCAGGATGCCCGCCTGATGGCACGCCACGAAATTCGCGGACTCGATCAGGTACGGCGCCTGGATCGGCTTTGTCCCGAAGCGCAGGTGGGAAATGGTCTGCGCGCCCGACTTGTGCGAGTCGTAGACGAAATAGCCTTGCGCGTACATCGCTTCATCGGCGGCAATGATCGTCACGCTGTTCTGGTTTGCGCCGACGGTGCCGTCAGAGCCGAGTCCGAAGAACAGAGCTCGCACCACGTCATCGCGCTCGAGCGAAAACGACGCGTCGAACGTCAGGCTGGTGTGTGAGACATCATCGTCGATACCGACGGTGAAGCCGTTCTTCGGTTCCGGCTTCTTCAATTCGTCGAACACCGCGTTGGCCTGCGCCGGGTTGAAGTTCTTGGACCCGAGGCCATAACGCCCGCCGACCACGCGCGGCATGTTCCTCCTCGCTCCGGCCGCAAAAGCCTGGGCCAGCGTGGTGACCACGTCGAGATACAGCGGCTCACCCGGTGCCCCCGATTCCTTGGTCTGTTCGAGCACTGCGATGGCGCGGCACGACTCAGGCAGCGCTGCGACAAAGCGGTCCGCGTCGAACGGTCGGTAGAGGCGAACCTGCAGTACGCCGACGCGTTCCCCGTTATCTCGCAGATAAACAGCCGTATCACGCACCGTCTCCACGCCTGACCCCATGAGCACGATCACCCGCTCGGCGTCAGGCGAGCCGTAATACTCGAACAGCTTGTAGGTGCGCCCGGTGAGTTCGGCGAAGCGATCCATGGCGCCCTGCACGATGGCGGGAACCCGTGTGTAAAACGGGTTTGCCGTCTCGCGTGCCTGGAAGAACGTGTCCTGGTTGTGCGCCGTCCCGCGCACGACGGGGTTCTCCGGTGTGAGTGCGCGCGCCCGATGCGCGTGGACCAGATCCTGGCGAATCATCGCGCGTATCTGGGCGTTGGACAGCAACGTGATCTTGTTGAGCTCGTGCGAGGTGCGAAAGCCATCGAAGAAATGCAGGAAGGGGATCCGCGATTCCAACGTGGCCGCCTGCGCGATCAGCGCCGCGTCATGTGCCTCCTGAACGGATGCCGACGCCAGCAATGCAAATCCCGTGGTGCGCGCGGCCATCACGTCGGAGTGATCGCCGAAGATCGAGAGGGCCTGCGTCGCCAGCGCCCGCGCGGCCACGTGGAAGACCGTAGACGTCAGCTCACCGGCGATCTTGTACATGTTCGGCAACATCAGCATGAGGCCCTGCGACGCCGTGAACGTCGTCGTCAGCGCGCCCGATTGCAGCGCGCCGTGTACGGCACCGGCCGCACCACCTTCGCTCTGCATCTCCTGCACGACGGGGATATCGCCCCAGATGTTCTTTACACCCTCCGCGGACCACTCGTCGCACAGCTCGGCCATCGTCGACGACGGCGTGATCGGGAAGATGGCGCAGACTTCGTTGGTGCGGTACGCGACGTACGCGACAGCGGTGTTGCCGTCGATGGTCGTCGCATGGGACGCGCCGTTCTCGCTGTGCATATCACACAACCGGTTCGGGAATCATGTCGATCGCGTGACACGGGCAGGACTCGAAGCAGACCGCGCACCCCGTGCAACGTTCGTACTGGAACCGGTAGCGCAGGCCCGTGCCCAGCTTCTCGATCGCGTTCTCCGGACAGGCAGCGAAGCACTGGTCGCACTCGTAGCACGTTCCGCACGAAAGGCAACGTTGCGCTTCATACGTCGCCTCCCCGGTAGTGAGTCCTGCCAGCACTTCGGCGAAACCGTCGGTGCGAGTTTCGGCTGGCAGTGAATGCTGCGTGGCCTGATCGGCGTCGCTGTAGATCGGAAGGTGCAGCATGTCGAACGCAACGAGCGCTGGCTTCGGCGGCGCCCAATGGTCGGCATATCGCAACCAGGCATCGATATGCAGCGCTGCTTTCTTGCCGTGACCCACGCCTGCGGTCACCGTCCGGTCGCCCGGCACCATGTCGCCGCCCGCAAAGATGCCCGGGTGACCCGTCATCATGTTCGCGGCGACTTGCACGGTGCCGTCAGTGTCAAACGTGATGCCCGGGACTTTCCGGAGGAAACCGCTCTCGGTCTGCTGGCCCAGCGCGAGAACTACAGCATCAGCGGTGAGCGTTTCGAACTCGCCAGTTGCGCGTGGCCGGCCATTCGCGTCGACCTCCATCTTCTCGACGGTCAGCGACGGACCGACGATCTCCTTGATGCTTGTCAGCCATTTGATCCGCACGCCCTCTTCGATGGCCTCGTCGGCCTCGAAAGCGTGCGCAGGCATGTGCTCACGATCGCGTCGGTACACAATCAGTGTATCCGTAGCGCCGAGGCGCTTCGCGGTACGGGCTGCGTCCATCGCGGTGTTACCGCCGCCGTAGATGACAACCCGCCGTCCGAGTTGCGGGCGTTCGCCCGACCCGACGCCACGCAGGTAGCTCACGGCGTCAACGACGCGAGCTGCGTCTCGCGACGGGATGTCGACATGCTTCGAGGCATGCGCGCCGATCGCCAGAAATACGGCCTCGAAGCCGTCCGCTTCCTTCTCCACGAGAAGGTCCTCGACCTTGTGATCGAGAACGAATTTCACGCCCATGGCCTCGATCTGGCGTACTTCCTTCATCAGGTCTTCGCGCGGAAGTCGGTACGCGGGTATGCCGAAGTGCAGCATCCCGCCGGGGACCGGACCAGCATCACGGATTTCGACCGTGTGACCGAGTCGCGCGAGGTGATATGCTGCGGAGAGCCCGCTCGGTCCTGCGCCAACGATGAGCACGCGTTTGCCACTTGGCGGTGCGTCGATCGGCAGCCGCCAACCTTCTCGCGCGGCTCTGTCGCCGAGATATCGCTCCACAGCGTGAATGGACAAGGCGCCATCGACGTGCATCCTGTTGCAGGACGTTTCGCACGGGTGGTAGCAGACCCGCCCATGGACGGCCGGAAGCGGATTATCCCTGACGAGTGTCAGCCACGCTTCGCGATAGCGACCGGCCTGGGCGTGGGCGAGCCAGGCCTGGATGTTCTCGCCCGCGGGACACGCATAGTTACAGGGCGGCAGGAAATCGACGTACGCTGGACGGCGCGAACGCACCGGACCGGTACCCGGCTGCGAGAGCAGGTCGACGATCGCGGTGAAGTCCGATTGCCTCGCAGGCATGTCAATGCTCGTTGCGGGAGGGCCAATGATGGTGCCGAGGCCGTGTCCTCGGTTCGTCTGCGGTCACTCGTTGCTGGTGTACGGAACCATGGATCATGCTTCCAGCAAGTGTGGAGGGGAGAATCCCAGGCAGTGTTGTGAGGCGTCCCCTGACAGTTCGTTGACCTCAACATTGAATGCGACACTGACATCCACTCACGTTGCATCCTTCGTTATCGCGCGCGGTGCTGATCAGACCCACGCGGTCGCGTACCGACCAAGGGACCTCGTCCAGTCATGAAACCAACACACGATCACACGGCGCACGGGAAGGCGAGCGCTCATCAGGCCGCACCGCCCGTTGACGCGCACGACGCCCACACGATGCATCGGCACGCGGCGCCGGCTAGTCCGGATCCGCGTTCAATGGAGGACCCCACACACCATCGCGGGCATGCCGGGCACGATCGTCATGCGGGCCACAGCGTGGCGATGTTCCGGGACAAGTTCTGGCTGTCGCTTCTGCTGACCATCCCGACAGTACTCTGGGGGCACATGCTGCAGGGCGCGTTAGGCTGGTCAGCGCCTCACTTCCGCGGCTCGCACTGGATCCCGGCGGTCTTCGGCACAGCCGTATTCGCGTACGGTGGCTGGCCGTTTCTGGCCGGGGCGATCGGGGAACTGAAAAACCGCCTGCCCGGCATGATGACGCTCATCGCATTGGCGATCAGCGTGGCATTTGTGTTCAGCGCCGCCGTCGTGCTCGGATTTCCCGGCATGCCGCTCTGGGAAGAACTCGCGACCCTCGTGGTGATCATGCTGCTGGGTCACTGGATCGAGATGCGATCGATCACGCAGGCCCAGGGCGCGCTGAAGGAACTCGCCAGGCTGCTGCCGGACCGCGCGACGCGAGTCGAAGGTGAGGAACTGCGGGACGTTGCTGTTTCCGAGCTTCGCGATGGTGACATCGTACTCCTCCGCCCAGGGGGTCGCGTCCCCGCCGATGGAGCGGTGCACGAGGGCGCGAGCCAGATCGACGAGTCGATGTTGACCGGCGAATCGAAGCCGGTCGGGAAAAAGCCAGGGGACCAGGTCATTGCCGGCACCATCAATCTCTCCGGCGCCCTTCGCGTACAGATTACGAGCACCGGTGAGCGCACCGCCCTGGCGGGCATCATGCGGCTGGTCGAACAGGCGCAACAGTCGAAGTCGCGTGCGCAGGCTGTCGCGGATCGGGCTGCGTTTCTGCTCACTATCATCGCCATCGTCGCGGGGGTGTTGACGCTGGCCGCCTGGCTTGTGCTACGCGGCGACGAGCCGGCCTTCGCGGTCGAACGCATGGTCACTGTTCTCGTCATCGCCTGTCCGCATGCCCTCGGCCTGGCCGTTCCGCTTGTGATAGCGATCTCCACCACAATGGGCGCGCGAGGTGGCCTTCTCGTCCGCGACCGCCGTGGCCTCGAAGAAGCCCGCAACCTGACCACGGTGGTGTTCGACAAAACGGGCACGCTCACGTTAGGCGAACATCGCGTGGTCGACATTGCCACTGCGGAGGGCGTGACCGCTGATGACGCGCTTCGGCTGGCTGCGGCAATCGAGCGTGACTCTGAACACCCCATTGCTCGTGCGATCGTAAAGAGCGCAGGCGAACGCTCGCTCAGTATTCCTGCCTCGAGCGATTTCAACTACGTCGCGGGACGCGGTGTGTCGGCAACGGTCGAGGGGAGGAAGGTGGCCGGCGGCGGTCCCAACCTGCTGAAGGAACTCGGCGTCGACCCCGAGCCTTCCCTGCGCGACGCTGCCGAGCGAGCCGCATCACGCGGCCAGAGCACCATCTATCTCATTGAGGGAAACCGGGCGATCGCCGCGTTCGCTGTAGCTGACGCGATCCGGCCAGAGTCAAAGGAAGCGATTCGCCGGTTACATGCCGAAGGAATTGAGGTCGTGATGATTACCGGTGATTCCGAGGCCGTCGCCAGGGCTGTTGCTGGCGAACTCGGAATCGATCAGGTGTTGTCCCAGGTGTTGCCCGAAGACAAGGCGCGGCGCATCGAGGAGCTGCAGGCAAAGGGGAAGAAGGTCGCCATGGTTGGCGATGGCGTGAACGACGCACCGGCGCTGACGGTCGCAGATGTAGGTGTCGCGATCGGCGCCGGCACCCAGGTCGCAGTCGAGGCGGGCGATGTGGTGCTGGTCCGGAGTGATCCACGCGACGTACCGCGAATCGTGAGGCTGTCGCGCGCCAGCTACCGCAAGATGATCCAGAACCTGTGGTGGGCGGCAGGCTACAACATCGTCGCGATTCCACTCGCTGCCGGAGTCCTCGCGTCTCGCGGTGTCATCCTGTCTCCGGCCATGGGAGCGGTGCTCATGTCAGCGAGCACCATCATTGTCGCGATCAACGCGCAACTCCTGCGACGCGAACATCTGGGCTGACGGATATCCGTTTCGCGAAAAACCACCGGGCTCCTTCGCGAGTATGGACGATGCGGGCAGGCGATCATTGTCGCTGCTCCGACAGTAAGCGTTAGGCATCTCACGCATTTTGGAGGCCGGATGGACTGACGGGGTCCTGACAGGATTTCGCTGACATGGTTCAACGCCGTTCCCCTACGCCGGCATCTCCGATTCACCGACGGCCGATTCCGACAACGCGTGCTTTCGTTCTCCCGTGCTCGATACATTGGCTGAGAATCTCCGTGCCACGGCACCCTTCTGAACCGAGCTCTGCGCAAGGGGGCCTCGGGGAACCGGGGCCTGTTGTGTGTTCAAAAAAGGGCTTCACCTTTTACGACCGCCTGAACGTTGGAGATGAGTGATGGTTGCGGAAACGAGTCGGTACGGTGTCGGCCTGACGATTGCGCTGGACTATCAGCGCGCTGTCGAGAGCGTCAAACAGGCGCTGGCCGCGGAGGGATTCGGAATTCTCTGTGAAATTGACGTCGCGGCAACGATGAAGAAGAAGCTCGACGTCGACTTCCGTCCCTACGTCATCCTCGGCGCGTGCAATCCCCCGCTCGCGCACCGAGCGCTCACGGCGGAGCGGGACATCGGGTTGCTCCTTCCGTGTAACGTCATCGTGTACGCCGACGATGTTCCGGGACGCAGTGTGATCGCGGCACTGGATCCGGTTGTCGCGCTCTCCGTCACCGGCAACACGGATTTGCAGCCGGTGTCCCTGGACGTGAAGGCTCGCCTGATACGCGCATTGGAAGCCGTCGCGAGCACGTGACGTAGGGGCAAGAACGCGGTACTTTTTCGCCGGCATGACAAACATCCAATCGGACGTTGCCGGCGCGGGCGCATACGAACACGTCGTCGTGGTCATGTCGATCGTGCTCGGACTTGCGGTCACTCAATTGCTGAGGGGCGCTGCCCAACTGTATCGAGCTCGGACACGCGTGCGGACGTACTGGCTGCATTGGGCCTGGACCGCGCTAGTCACGGTCTTCAGCCTGCTGCTCTGGTGGACGTACTGGAACTACCGATCAATCACGGATTGGGATTTCCTTCGCTTCATTCTGTATTTGAGCCCCACGGTCACGTTCTACTTTCTCGCTGCCATCGCTTTTCCCGATCCGGCCGATGGGGTTGTGGATCTCAGGGAGTATTTCTACGCAAACCGGAAGGGATTCTTCGGCGCCTTCGCGACCTATGCCGTCCTGGCGGGACTGACCGCGATGGTGGTCCGTGGAATGCCGGTGCGTGATCCCTCGAACCTGTTTCGCGTTGGCATGCTCGCGGTGATGGTCACCGGCATGCGGGCCGCGAGTCCCCGGATTCACGCGGTGCTGTTCGTGCTCGGTGCCGCGCTGTTCGTGGTGTTCGTGGCGTTTTTCCAGTTCAGGCTCGCCTGAGCGGCGCTCCACGTTAGGCATGCTGGCCGTCATTCAGGACCAGCGTGCGCTCCATCGGAACCTGACCGGTTCTCGATGGCTACGTCGTGAACGCTACAAACCTGCAGCTAAGACCTCGCGGAGACTCGCCGAATACTCATGACCGTGGGCAATCCGTCTCGCACGCGGGCACCCTCACACGCGGTACGAACATTCTGGTTCGACTCTCGCACCCAGCCATGTGGTACCGTCTGATCGGCGCACACCTCCATCGTGGTGCCAACCTGCTTGTCGAAATAACGCTCGATCACGGCCACGGTATAGGGATTCCCGGGATCGGTTGACGCAGGGCAATTCTTCTCATCCCGTATGTACCGAATCGCGATCCAGCCTGAACGCGTCGCGCTTACCCGGCAAATCTCGTCCACGACGGGTTGCGCATCATCGGCAACGTTCCCGGGACCCATTCGAGGTCCCAAACGATCCCCTGCAGGAATACCCGGAGGTTGGTCAGACCCACCCGCGCCCACCCGAGGCCGGATGGTCGTGCCACACCCGGTGACCATCATGAGCGCGATAGCCGTCGCGCAGAGCGTATGGAAAGAAGGTCGCATGATTTCCTCCGAAACAACCACCGCCTCATGCCCCGTGCCCCATGCCCCATGCCCCATGCCCCATGCCCTATTACACCGGGTCCGCTGTCCGTACCCCACTGGCTGCCGTTTCGTTGAGGACGAGCGTCCACTCGATCGGAATCGCTGGATCAAGGGAGTCCCGCACGGAGCAGTACTTGTTGAGTGCGAGATCAATCGCCATCTCGGCGGACTCGCGATCGATACCGTCACCCGTTATGCGGTAGATGATGGCGATCGAGGTGAGCTTCGCCGGCACGGTCTGCGCGCGCTCACCGCGCACATCGATGTCGAGCGATGACAGGGGCGTGCGCCGCTTGGCGAGGATCGATACCACGTCCATCGCCGAGCACGTCGCCAACGCGCTGAGCAGCATGTCGACCGGTCCGGGTCCGGTTTTTCGGGTGCCGTCGATGCGCACCGCCGGTTGTTCCGGCTGTCCAACGTCGAACGCTTCGCCCTCGATCCAGCGCGCGACGATGTGATTGACCCGTTTCTTGCCCTGTGCCTGGTATTCGCGAGTGACGCTCATGATGACCCGGATGGTAGCTTCCACAGGAAATTAACGGCCTCTCTCACATCCCACATCTCACCTCCATGCTCGAACCGAAGGCGTTCATGGAGCCGTATCGGCGGCATGTGCTCGTGTGCACGGGGGGATTCTGCTCACCTGATCGGCGGGGGCGAGTGCTGTACGCTCAGCTGGCGAGCCTGCTCGAACGAGAAGACCTGCTTTTCGGGCCAGGGCGTGTGAAGCGCGGCGAAACACCATGTCTTGGCGTCTGCGCCGAGGGCCCGATCGTTGTCGTGTATCCGGAGGGCGTGTGGTACAAGTCGGTCACGCCAGCGCTGCTGGAAAGGATCGTGGTCGAGCACCTGAAGCAGGGGCGGCTGGTTGAGGAAGCCGTGTTTCACCGCCTCCGATAGAAATGGAAATTGGTGGAAATTGGGGTCAGAGTCGAATTCAAATACGATCGATAGAAATTGGGGTCGGAGTCGAATTCAAATACGCATGAATTCGACTCTGACCCCAATTTCCGAGCTTTCTTCAGGAATTCGACTCTGACCCCAATTTCTTTCGTATCTCGTGGTCTATCGCCGCCAGGTGCCGTTTCCAGACGTGGATCGCGTATTGCTGGAAGTTGGTGTACGCGTCCGGGTTCGCGGCGAGGTAGTGGGCCAGTCGCATGCGCCCCTTCTTCAGATTGCAGGCCCCGCAGGCGGTCACTAAGTTGCCACCCGACCGGTCGCCCCCGCGCGAACGCGCCTGCAGGTGGTCGACGGTCAAGTCTTCCTCAGGGAAGACCAGCCCGCAGAACACGCATCGGTAGTTATCGCGCGCGAAGATCTCCCCTCGGTGCATGATCGATCCTTTCAACTCGCGTCGCCTGATATTCGGGGCTGCCAAGAAGTTTCTACTCGACGCGGTCGAGAAGGAGCCGGCTCGCGCGCCTTCTGAACGGACAAGTCCTGAAGACTTACCGCGTCTCACCCCACGCGCCATAGAGAGCACACGAATGCCCAGATCACGGGAACGCATCCTGGCCAACCTCGACGACATGTATCGTGAGGCCTTCGAACGGGCCAAGGCCACCGGCGACGACTCGCAGATGGTCTCACTCGATTTCGCCTATCGGCGCGAACAGCTCTACTTCGAGATTCTCCTCGACGTCCGCGACGCGATCGAGCGGAACCGGTAGCCGGTCATCATGGCCCACCGCTACATCGTCTCCGCACCAGACCTGCCGCCCGCCCCATCGCCGATCAGCCAGGCGGTCGTGGCCGGAAATCACTGCTACGTAAGTGGCCAGCTGGCCGTGGACAGCACCGGGTCGTTCCGGCCGGGCAGCGCACGGGAGGAAGCCACTGTCGCGTTCGCGAATGTGTTCGCGGCGCTCAACGCCGCCGGGTTTTCGAAGGACGACATCGTCTATGTCGACGTCGCATTCCTCGACCTGGCCGACCTTGAACAGGTCAACGCAC
>DASRPK010000278.1:0-24441 GCA_035646395.1 Gemmatimonadaceae bacterium
GTTAGGCGCCCAGTACTGGTAGTCGAGCAGGGCGTCGGCGATGCGCGAGTACGGCTGGTCCATTCGGATGATGTAGGATCCGGCGGGGAACTCTCGTGAGACGGCACCCGTGACTCGTGGCGCGGCGCTGGTGTCGCGACGAGCGGTGGTGTCCGTCTGCCCGCCTGCCGGCTTGCCCGCCGGCCCGCCCCGACGGGGCACTAAGACCGTGAACGCAGCCGTCGCTCTCGAGATCTCAACGCGCTGCTTCTGCATGATCTTGAGCAACTCGGCTTGAGCGCCAAGGCGGCGATCGTCTGCCGGAAGGACATACGCTGCCGGACCCTCGGTCTTCGCCTTCAGGATCGACCGCTTGCTCTTCTCATAGAAGTTCTGCAGGAAGAGCCGCTTGTTGGTGGCGAAGTAGTTGAGCGAGACGAGCACGCCGGTCTGCTCATAGTTGTTGTTGTTCCGGAGTGACCACTTCACGCGCGGCAAAGGCGGATTCTGCCGAAACCATGTACGCGAAGTCTGAGCCTCAGACAACGTCCGTTCGAGCGTCTCCGCACTGCCACCGTTGCCGAACGTCTCGTACAGCCGGCTGATCCCGTTATGCGTGGCCGCGATGAACATCAGATAACCGGGCGACCAGGTGTCGAAAGCCCCGAACGCGAATACCCCCGGCATGCCTAACCGCGTCATCTCCTGGACGTTGTTCCAGCCGATCATGTGCCACTCATTGGTGAGCAGCGGGTCGACCCATGCGTTGTACGGCCCGTCGCCGATCGTGTTGTCGTAGAGGTACGGCACCGATTCGTGCAGGTCGTGCAGGACCTGCGCCTTCCAGTCGACGTAGGTGTTGAGGACGTTTTCGGTGAGCTTGAGCGTCACCCCCATCGCGTCACGGTTGTTGTCGTGCGCGACGTATTTGCCCCAGTAGACCAGGTTGGGCCAGGTGCGGTCCGGGTACTTCATGTGCCAGTTGAAGATGTCGACCTGGCGATCGCGACCGTCCACTTCGACGATTGGCGTAATGAGCGTGATCAGGTTGTCGCGGATGTGCTTGATGTATGGACTCTCGTCGACAGCGAGGCGGTAGGCGAGCTCCATCAGCGCGGTCGGCGCGCCGGCTTCCGGCGAGTGGATCGTGCCGGTGATGTAGTACACAGGCGCTGCCGTCGCGGCGATCCGTGCCGCCTCGGCGTCGTTCATGTTGATCGTGCGCGGGTCGGCGAGCTTGGCGAGGTTCGCCTTGTTCTCGTCCAGCCGGTTCATCAGGGCTTCGCTGGCCACGGCCACCGCGATCATCTCGCGCCCTTCCTCGGTCTGGCCGATGGTATAGACGCGGACGCGCGGACTCGCTGCGTCGAGTCGTCGCATGTAGTCGTACACTTCCTTGGAGTACGGCAACTTGTTAGGCGCACCGGCGATGTCGCCTAATACGACCTTCGGGGTCGGCACCGTACGCGACGCCGGCAGGTAATCGACTAGCGGCGAGAGGAAGAACTTCTCGGTCGTGTATTCGAGGATCTTTTTCGTGTACTGCTCATCGATCGGCTGCTTCGGATCTCGGCCCGGGCGGTCGACGGATGGTGCGGCGAGTGAAGATCTGTTGGTCGCCTGTGCCTTCAGCGAAAGCGGAATCGCGGCCAGCAGGGAAAGAAGGGAAATCGCGGCAGAGAGTCTCATCGTCGGTGTCCAAGTGTGCAAACGGTCTATCCCCTTTTGAGGGATCGCGCCAAGCCGAATTGTGCAGCCCGTGCCTGAGATTCCGCTATGGCGATGCTATGAAAAAACTGCGCCCCGGCACTGTTGAGTGCCGGGGCCCAAAGTCATCACAGCTTTACTGGCAAGATTACGGGTTGTCGGTGAGCCGCCGCATTAGGAGGTTGTCCACGCCAATAACGCCGGCATCGATGCCCGAAAGGACATAACCAAATTTGGCGACCGATGTCGCGGAATTCGTGAATGCGACTGGCCCGGCGACGTTGATGTAAGCTCCGGCCGAATTTCTGATTGCCAATGTGGTGGTAAAAGTAGGACCGGCGGACGTCGTGAGGTTCACGGTGATGCGGAAGTGTTGAGCAACGTTGCGCGTCCAACCACTACCAACTTCCTGACCATTGTACATGAGCCGATTTACGCTCGACTGAGTTACGTACGACAGGCGAGCAATTTCGACACCGGTCGCCGATTGAACCACGAACGGCGCTTCCTTGACACTCGACTTGGTTTGGACGGAGCTCCAATAGATCTCATAGCTACCATCATCGTCATCCGCGTCCACGATGTCGCGGGTGGCAAGCACACTCATCTCGGGACAATCGTCGCAATTCCCGAGCGCCTGGCTGATCACAAGCACTTTGCCTGAGAGGTCGCCGAGCGCGTTTTGGATTTCAGCGCTACCGGGGTGCTCAATGACGACGGTCCATGGGCTTCCAACCACCGGAGTCGCGCCGTTCGCGAACGTTCCGAGAGGATTTACGCTGAAGCTATCCGCAAAGGCGACAGTGTGGACGCCACCGAAGGGACTAAAGAAAAGACCCAGGCCGCTCTCGCCAGCATCATCCGCAAAGAGTGGCTGCGGGCGGAGATAGTCGATGGCTTTGGCCAACGCCCTGCCTAACGGCCCAGCTTCGCGACCCAGCCAGGAGTTGACCAAGAGGGGATGGGTCGTATGGCAGGTGACACCGCTGCCACTCCAAGGGAACAAGTTTCCAGGTGGCAGGAGTTCGGTAAAGGTGGCCGTTTTCTCGTGACTGATTGAAGTGTTGGCAGTACCGCCCCCTCCCCGAACGCACATTCCCACGCTGAACGCCGGATTAAAAGCAACGCTGACGGCTGGATAAACCTCCACATCATAGCAAGCAACACTCGCCTGCCGGAGGGTCGCATTCGGGCAGCCCGATGGATTCAGTGTGTAAAGGTGGGGGCCAACTGGTTGCACCTGACTTCCAGAAATCTGGACCCCGGCTTGATTGTCGAACGTGAACATCTCGAGATCGGCATTTGGATCGAGTACTGCGGCTCCACCACCGCGAGTGCCAGGCGCATTGGGGACGAGCGAACCAGTCAGCAGCACCGTGTGCTGTCGGACGAGCGGGTCGTCGCTCGTCGTGAGCGGGTCCTTAGTCATGGCATACGTGGTCACATCACTCCACAGTTTGACCAAGGCATTTGCGCGAGCGACGCTGGGATCGACGAGGGGATTCAGCTTACCATCCTTCCGATAATCGATCACGCGCTGGATATACGTCATCAGCGTCGACGACGGTGCGGACGTCGGGCACTCGTTCTTGATCGTCGTCAACAGTGGGTCGAGAATCGCTACTTGGACGCCAGTGAACAACGCCTTTTGCTGCTTTGAAATGTCAGAAAGCAGGCTGCCTGCACATAGCGCCGAACCGCCACCACCTGGGGCGAGCGATGGGACCGTCGGAGCCAGTGGCTCCTGCTGCGACTGGTCTGGTGAACACGCGGCGACAACAAACACCGCGAGGGCGCCGATTCCGGCGAGAAATGAACGACGCATTATCTAGCTCCTGGAGTGCAAAAACTGCGGGGGGAGGGCATTTCCAAAAACGACCCTCAAGGATATCGGGTTCGGTTCCGTTCGGTAAGGTCGAGTTTCTCCGGCGACTACTGCGCAACTAGTACTGAAGGCCATCGCCCGGTTCCCGACTTGCCGCCCCAAGCCTACCAGGGTGTCGTTCCTACTTCGTTTCGGCCGCGTAGCGGCGAGCGTTCCTTTTGCGTTCCAAACCAGACCGGCTGAGGTCTGGGACAAGGCGTCTCACCGGTCCCTAACAACGGACTTCGGGAGACTAGCTCCCCGCGGCGGCGCGCCGAAGGAAGCTGTTCCAACGGTCGTCCTGCCGGAGGGCTCTCCAGTACCACATTCCTGTCTCGAGGAACCCCCTTCCATGCTCTGGCTGCGTGACCACGTACTCCTTCAGAAGCTCGAAGGCCGCTGCCGTATCCAACGCGGTCCCAAGCCTGAGGCGAACCAGAGCCTCGGCTGTCAGCAGGTTCCCATTGGGGTCAATCGCCTTGTCTTTGGTGCGGGCACTTTCCACTACCTTCGCAACTGAGTCCCGAAGTCCCTTCTTCGCGATCGTCGCAGCTACCCACATCTTGTTCCGACGATATTGGAACTCTTTCACGGCCACGTTCGCCGGTAAGAGGCGTTGAAGAGTCTCGAGCTCCTTCCACGCTGAATCGACTGACGTGGTGTCGTTAGGGGTTACCCGCATGTTCAGCTGGCAGGCGACGAATCGCCAGTTGGTCGGGAAGCGGCGATACCCCTCATCGACGCACCAATCGTGGGCCTGTGCGAACTCTTCGCGATTGAACGACGTCTGGAACAATGTGACGAGATTGTCTTCCACGCCGGAGAAGAAGGCATCCTGGCGGTACGCGGCTACAGCGGACACATAAGCATCCGTCGGTTGCTTGAGTTGCGTCTGAACGGCGCTCAATGCTACCAACGCCTGGGGGCGGGTCTGATCCCGTTGAGTAACGAAGTCCAGGTCCGCGCGCGCGTCCTCGAGCAATTTGTCCGCCTCGGCTCCCTTCACAACTTGGAGATCCCAACGAGCTTTCTTCAACTGCCCCCGTGCTTCGCGCGCGTCGAGATTCTGCGGGTCGAGTTTGAGGGCTCGTTCGGCATGTGTGAGACCCTGCTCGACATACGGAGCTTTCAGCAAGGCGGTCCGCGCTGCGCGAAACTCAAGGAGAGCCAATTGTGCGCGAAGCGCGATTGGCTTCACCCACCTCTCGTCGAGATCCTCGGCGCGAGCCAGGTTCGAATCTGATTGCGCGAAGAGCTGCCAGGTCCTGGCGGAGTCGCCTGCCGCAAAGGCCTCGAGTGCATCTCGACGCTGCTTGTTCGCGAGTTGGACCGCCGTCAACGCATTGGCGTTGCGTGTGCCCGATTCGAGTTCCGCCGTAGTGACTACCCTTCCTACCGCGCCCCGCAGATAAAAGGCAACGGAATCCGCAACGGTCTTGTTGATGCTGAGAATGTCATCGGCCGGCAGGTTGAAGCCTTTCGACTCGATCGAGGCTCCGTTGTTCCCGTTGAAGATGTTGAAGCTGACACGAACGCGATTGCCATTCTCACTGACGCTGCCGGTGACTACTGTGCCCGCCTCCAGCGCTTCTGCAATAGAATCGACGTCGACATCTTTTCCTCGAAATCGAGCGACGGCATCCTTTGAAAGGACCTTGAGGCCGCCAACTGGCTTGAGTTGATCGATGAGTGTTTCGGTAATACCGTCGGCGACGTGACCGAGATTGCCGCCTGTCTGGTCTTCGAAATATGTCACCGCAACGCTGGTGGGAGCCAACGATGCTCCAGCTGCAGCACTAGCCGAGCGCCCGTTCAAACTCAGGAATCCGATCCAGCTGGCAGCCACCAGCGCCAGGACGCCGCTCGCCATAACGACTGGCCGCTTGTACAGCGGAACCGGCTTCGGGACTTCCGCCTCTTCAGTCACGTACGCCTGCATCCGCGCACCCGTCGGAACCCGCATCCGAGCCGTGTGCCGGCCCGTCACCTTCCGCGTCGCCGTCGCGCCTAACGGGGTCCCGAGTATTTCGCAGAATTCTGCGGCAGTTTTCGGCCGATCGGCGACGTTCTTCTCCAGCGCGTGGAAGATGGCCTCCTCCACTTCTTCGGGAACCGCCGGCCGGATGATGCGGACGCTGGGCACCGCCTCCATCGCGTGACGGGCCATGATCGCCATCGCGTTAGGCCCGTTAAACGGCGGCTCACCGGCGAGCATCTCGTACAGCATGCACCCCAGGCTGTAGATGTCCGCTGACGGACCGACCGCCTCGCCAGTGGCCTGCTCGGGGCTCATGTAGACGGGCGTCCCGACCGCCATGCCCGTCTGCGTCAACTTGTTCTGGCCTGCTTCGGTCCGGGCGCGCGCGATGCCGAAGTCGGCGACCAGGGCGTGGCCGTTCGACATCATCACGTTTTCGGGCTTGATGTCCCGGTGGATGATGTTCTGCGCGTGCGCGTAACTCAGAGCATCGGCAACTTCGAGCGTGATCTGGATCGCTTCGTCGACGCCGAGCTGCTTCTCGCGATCGAGCTTGTCGCGGACCGATTCGCCCTGGATGAAGGGCATCACGTAGTAAAAGAGCCCGTTCGCTTCACCCGAATCGATCAGACCCAGGATGTGCGGATGCTGCAGCTTCGCGGCGAGCTTGATCTCCCGCTCGAAACGCTCCGCGCCAATCGTGGCGGCAAGATCGGGATGGAGGACCTTGATCGCCACCTGACGCTCGTGCCGAACGTCAGTCGCCAGGAACACGGTCGCCATTCCACCGCGTCCCAGTTCCCGTTCGACCTTGTATCGGTCGGCGATCGCGGACTGTAGTTGATCGAGAATCACGTCGTCAGGTGGCCCGCGGACAGAGACTACCAAATATGGACGCAGAGTGTGGAACGGACCAGCGTCAAGTCAGTCACTACCAACAGTGTGCGAGTGACCACCCGCCTGCGTTCCTTTACCGTTCCTCCGGCCAGTGGCCGTTGCCTCTGGCCTCTGGCCTGGCTTTTGGCCTCTGGCCAGTAGTTGTCGTTATCGAACGTATCTCCAGTCCCTGATCCGGCCTTCCGCGATCCATTCCACGGCCTGCGCCACGCGCCGTTTCCGGGTCTCGTCACGCTTGGCTTCCGTGATCCATTCGATGTATTCCCGCTTGTGACTGGGGCTCATCTCGTCGTACGCCGCGCGGGCTTCCGGGTTATTCCGGAGGGCAGCAAGGAGGTCCGCCGGCGCGCGCACGGAGCGCGACCGGTCTTCGGTCGCCTTCCGCGGCGGCTTGACCCCGTCCTCATTCAGCCGGACCGCCTCCTTCACCAACCTGACGAACGCCTGCTTCCGCGGCAGGTCCTTGACTGAGGTGACTCGGCCAAAGGTCGTAACCGCGCCATTCGG
This sequence comes from Gemmatimonadaceae bacterium, assembly GCA_035646395.1. Lineage (GTDB taxonomy): Bacteria > Gemmatimonadota > Gemmatimonadetes > Gemmatimonadales > Gemmatimonadaceae > JABWBJ01. Next base: position 6,933 of record DASRPK010000278.1, read on the forward strand.
CCCGGTTGTTCCAGTCATCAACTCCTCCTTCCAGAACCCGAACGCGCAGTGCGCCTTGAACGACGCCATGCTGCACAGGATTCCGTGGTGCATGAAGTGGGGAAACGACCACTTCATCGTCTCCTCGACGTCGGGACAGCCCGCGTGCACGACCTCGCGGATCCGGCGCAGGATCGGTTGCGCGAAGGGCGCTGCTTTGGCGATGTAATCGTCGACTCGAGGGTCAGTTTTCATGTCAGCGACCGGCGACCAGCGACCGGCGATCGGAGACCGGTCTCACTGTTGGCGTGGCGTCTGCGGTGACGTTGTCGCGATCTGTTTCTCCCAGACAAACCGGTGCAGGAACTTCCCGATGCGATCCCACGTGTCGAGCCAGAGACTGTGCAGCATCGACTCGTGGAGGTCGTCCGGGATGACCATCAACTCGTAGTAGATATCGCGCGCCCGGAGCAGCTGGACGAGGCCCACGGTCTGGGCGAAGTCGACGTTCCGGTCATCGTCACCGTGGACCAGGAAAACTGGCGACTTCCACGTATCGATCGCCGAAATGGCGGACGAGCGGTAGGAGACGGCCGCCGTGTCGAGCGAGCTTCCCCAGAGGTGCACCCCCGCCAGGTCAGCGCCGGCCACGAAAATGTCCGAGTTCCGCGCCAGCGCCTGCGACGTCAACACGCCGCCATAAGACAAGCCCCAGATCCCCACGCGCGCTGGATCCACATCGGGGCGTCCCTGGAGGTATTTCCCCGCCGCCAGGACATCCTGGTATTCGGCGTTGCCATTCCGACCCGTGTTAGGCGCCTGACGGAACGAGCGGCCGTACCCAATACCGCTCCGGTAGTTCACCGACATCACGACATAACCCTGGCTCGCCAGCCACTGGTTGTAGGCGTACGACCAGTGGTAGAACTGCATGTAGTGGTAGCCGGGCAGCATCTGCCGCGACGGGCCGCCGTGAACGAAGATCAGGGCAGGGCGCCGCTCGCCCGGCTTCAGGTCTTTCGGGATGAAGAGCTGGTTAGGCACCTCGAGCCCGTCAGGAGCCTTGATCCGGACGATTTCGGGCACGACATGTGCTTCGGTGGGGAAGCTTTTGGGAAGCGTCGGGAATATCACGCGCGCCTTGCCGCCGGTTGCCGGGACGACGCCGACCGAAGCGGGTTGCTTCGCGTCAAAATACAGGACGCCCACTGACCGCCCCGAGCCTAACGGTTGGGGATATGTCTCGATGCCGTCGCCGCTCGTGACCTGGCGGGGCGTGCCGCCGGCGACCGACACAGCCCAGATGTCGCGCCGTTCGATGTCGTTGGCGTTGGTGCAGTAGTAGAGGGTCTTGCCATCGGGCGAAAGCGTTGCCGACGTGGCGTCCTCGATCAGGCCATCGGTCGTCGTCAACAGGATGGGTTTCGTCGTGCTGCCATCCAGCTTCACTGACCAGTACCGGTCCCACTCGTCGGTACTGGGCGACAGCGGGAAGACCAGGTGGCCATCGCCCCAGAACATCCGGTTGATGTTGTTGAAGACCGGATCGTTAGGCTGGTTGTGCCAGACTTCGCGGGCCCCAACGGTGCTCTCGGCGATATGATCGACGCCGCCCCTGGGAACATCGGCGACCATGATCGACAGGGTGTAGCCACCGCGGAACGTGGCGCGGCAGAGACCCGGGAAACGACGGTCAACCGCAGATGCCGTGTCGGGAGCGCCACCAAAGCGGCCACCACCCCGTCCACCTTCGCCGGCAGCACTTCCGCAGACGCCAGCCGATCCGGCGCGACCAGCAGGACCGGCCGGGTTGCCGAGGCTTGCGGCGCCTGCGCCAACCTGCCCCTGGCGCCCGAAGGGGAGCCCGGGACGACGGGTGAACGCAACCTGCTTTCCATCGGCTGACCATGTCGGCAACGCGTCAAAGTCGACGCTCGGCGTCACGTAGCCGACCGTGCGGGTTGCCACGTCGTACATGCCGATGAATGAGTGATTCGTGCGATTGGAGACAAACGCGATCTTCGATCCATCGGGCGACCATCGCGGGTTGCTGTTGCTGCCCCACGCGGAGATGAACGGCTTCTCGCCCTTGTCGATCTCGGTGACCTGCGCCGCCTGCGAAACGCGGGCGCGATAGATCTGGTTGTCCTTCACATAGAGCACGAACCGCCCGTCGGGGGAAAGCTCAGGGGCCGCGCCGTCGGCGATGCGAAACGCCGTCGATCCCGGCGCCGTGCGAACGGCCCAGATCTCGCGCGCCGGACCATCCGGATCATGCGAGGGGTTGGCGATCCACCCCTCCCGATTCGGTGCCGACCCGCGGACGAAGACGACCACGCTGCCATCATCGGAAATCGTCACGTCGCTGACGTCGACGCCGTTGTCCTCGAGGAACCGCGTTAGGCGCGCCGGGCGGAAGTCAGGGGCCGCCGCAGTATAGACGTTGCGCATGCCGCGATCGTACGCCATCCAGGCGAGCCGGTCGGCCTTCTTCGCTGCCACGAGGTCCAGCGGCGACGCAGGACTCATGAATTGCTCGATGGTCGGCTTCGACTGGGCGCCTGATGACATCGAGACGACGGCGGCGAGCAGCGACGCTCCGAAAACAGGACGGAGGTTCATTGACTCCTCAGGGATGGCGGATGTCCGATGCCGGATGTCGGTCCCAGCGGAGCATCTCCGACTTCTGCCATCCGCCTTCCGCCATCCGAATAGCAGACAGCGTAACACTCGCCAGCGCACCCGTCCACATAAGGAAATGGGGTCAGACCCCTCATCTCCGCTTAGGCAAGGAAATCGGGGTCCTGCTCCAATTTCCCTCCTGCACCGAGCTCGACAACGCGTCGCAAGTATATGTGGGATAACAAATTACCGGCTAATGTCTCACTTGTGGTTTGCACTTGACCTGTTTTCCAGTCCCCGGTACTATTCACGCCCCTGCTAGCACTCGCACTCGATGAGTGCCAGATGGGAAATCCCACCATTTCTGTAAGCGAGGAATGCACGCTATGGCCACAAAGAGCGCTGCGGCGACCAAGATTGCGCCGCTCGCCGATCGCGTCGTCGTGAAGGCGTTGGAGGAGTCCGAGTCGATGCGCGGCGGACTCTATATCCCCGACACCGCCAAGGAGAAGCCGCAGCAGGGTGAAATCGTTGCGGTTGGCCCGGGCAGAACCGAAGACGGCAATCGCGTTTCGATGGAAGTGAAGGTCGGCGACAAGGTCCTCTACGGGAAGTACAGCGGCACCGAAGTCACCATCGAAGGCGAGCAGTACCTCATCCTGCGCGAGAGCGACGTTCTCGCAGTCATCAACTAACGGGATTGCCGATGGAGATGGCCGACGGGAGCAACACCCATCCGCCATCGGACATCCGCCATCCTGTATCAAAGAACTCTCCCACCTAACGAGACCAGAGTCATATGGCTGCTAAGGAACTCCATTTCAACGTTGATGCGCGCGCGGCCCTGAAGCGCGGCGTCGACAAGCTGGCTGAGGCCGTGAAAGTCACGCTCGGCCCGAAAGGACGGAATGTCGTCCTCGACAAGAAGTTCGGCGCTCCGACCGTCACCAAGGACGGCGTCACCGTCGCCAAGGAAGTCGAGCTCTCGGATCCGATCGAGAACATGGGCGCGCAGATGGTGAAGGAAGTCGCGACCAAGACGTCTGATGTCGCTGGCGACGGCACCACGACCGCCACGGTCCTGGCCCAGGCCATCTTCCGCGAAGGCCTCAAGAACGTCACCGCCGGCTCGAACCCGATGGCGATCAAGCGCGGCATTGAGCGCGCCGTGACCGCCGTGATCGAAGAGCTGAAGAAGATGTCGGTCATGACGGCCGGGAAGAAGGAAATCGCCCAGATCGGCGCCATCTCCGCCAATAACGACAAGGAAATCGGCGACCTGATCGCCGATGCGATGGAGAAGGTCGGCAAGGACGGCGTGATCACCGTCGAGGAAGCGCGCGGTATCGAGACGACGCTGGAGACGGTCGACGGCATGCAGTTCGATCGCGGCTACATCTCGCCCTACTTCGTCACCGATCCGGACAAGATGGAAGCGGTGCTCGAGGACGCGATGATCCTCATTCACGACAAGAAGATCTCGTCGATGAAGGATCTGCTCCCGATTCTCGAAAAGACGGCGCAGGCGGGTAAGCCGCTGCTGATCATCGCCGAGGACATCGAGGGTGAGGCGCTCGCGACGCTGGTCGTGAACAAGCTGCGCGGCACGCTCAAAGTCTGCGCGGTGAAGGCTCCGGGCTTCGGCGATCGTCGCAAGGCGATGCTGCAGGATATCGCGACCCTCACCAAGGGCCAGGTCGTTTCCGACGAAGTCGGCTTCAAGCTCGAGAACGCGGTCCTCACGGACCTCGGCAAGGCGAAGCGGATCGTCGTCGACAAGGACAACACGACGGTCATCGACGGCGCCGGCGATTCGGATGCCATCAAGGGCCGTATCAAGGAGATCGAAGTCGCCATGGACAAGACGACTTCCGATTACGACAAGGAGAAGCTCCAGGAGCGGAAGGCGAAGCTGGCCGGCGGTGTCGCGGTCATCAACGTCGGTGCTGCGACCGAGAGCGAAATGAAGGAGAAGAAGGCCCGCGTCGAGGATGCGCTGCACGCCACGCGCGCCGCGGTCGAAGAGGGCATCGTGCCGGGCGGCGGCGTCGCGCTCATTCGCGCGCAGCGGGCGCTCAAGGGCATCAAGCTCGAGGACCATGACGAGCAGATCGGCATTGACATCATCCGTCGCGCGCTCGAGGAGCCGATGCGCATGATTGCGTACAATGCTGGCGCTGAAGGCTCGATCGTGGTCGAGAAGGTGCGTTCGTCGAAGGACGACCAGTTTGGCTACAACGCGCTGACCGACGTTTACGAGAACCTCGTAACGGCTGGTGTCATCGATCCGACGAAGGTCGCCCGCACGGCGCTGCAGAACGCGGCGTCCATCGCGAGTCTCATGCTGACGACCGAGGCGCTGATCGTCGAGAAGAAGGAAGACAAGCCGGCTTCGGCTGGTGGTCCGCCGGGCGGTGGCATGGGCGGGATGTATTAAGAGCAAGAAGCAACAAGCAAGAAGCAAGATGCAAGAAGGGGCCGCGAAAGCGGCCCCTTCTTCACGTCATGCAGAGGAAGGATCGGCTCGACGCAGCGTTCCTTCTATCTTTGAAACATGAATGAGTTTTTGCGCGAAATCACGAACGGCTTGCCCGACGCGACCGAGTTTGCTCGCGCCGTGGTGCGGCTCCTGGTAGCGGCACTCCTGGGCGCGGTCGTGGGCTTTGAGCGGGAGCGCGCGGGAAAAGCGGCCGGCCTCCGCACACACATGCTGGTGGCGTTAGGCGCTGCGTTGCTGATGCTGGCGGCCGCGGAAAGCGGAATGACATCCAGTGACCTGTCCCGGATCATCCAGGGCGTGATCACCGGTATCGGGTTCCTCGGAGCCGGCTCGATTCTCAAGTCCGAGGAGCAACGCGAGATCCGGGGTCTGACAACGGCTGCCGGCATCTGGCTAACGGCGGGAGTTGGCGTCGCGGCGGGACTCGGCCGCTGGGGGACGGCGGCAGTGGCTGTTACCGCGAGTTGGATAATCCTCGGCTTACTGACTCGTCTCGAACGGCGCCTTGACGTCAACGATCCCGTGAAAAAGAACGAGGCGTAGGCACGACATCTTCAGCCCGCTGCTAAAAGCACAGAAGGCCCGAGCACGCTCAGGCCTTCTTTGGGTACAGGTTTACGTCGGCGGTTACCGTTCCTGCTTTCTACCGCCCGCTTCCTGTCTCTCGATATTCGGCAACCAGTCCATCCACCAGCGTCTCGGTAACGGCTTCTGCTCGGGCCAGACCTCGTTCAGCGTCTCCGACTCGAACAGGAAGCCGTTGCGCATCACATAACGAGGCTTGAGGATCGTGCGCAGATCGGTGAGTGGGTTGCCATCGAATACAATCAGGTCGGCCAACTTGCCCGCTTCGACGGTGCCGAGGTCGCGATCCAACCCGATCGACCGCGCGCCGAAGATTGTGCCGACGCGCAAGACGTCGTGATTCGGCATGCCGCCTGACGCGATGAGGAGCAGGTCCCACGGCGTTCCGATGCCCTGGACTTCGTGGTGCGCGCCGACACCCACGGCGCCGCCAGCGGCCACGATCCTGGCCGCCGCCGCGGCGATGCCCTTCGACGGATAATCGTCTTCCGGAGCCCAGACGCCCTGGCGTGTCCGCCGATTCAGGTCGGGCTGGAACGTGAAGTTCTTGAGTCGCGGCTCCTGATACGCGTTTTCACGCTCGATCAGGAAGTACTTGCCCTCCGGCCCACCGTACGCGACCAGCATCGTCGGCGTGTACGTGATTTCGCTGGCTGCCGAAAGCAGGGCGAAGTCCTTGTACAACGGCCAGATCTCGTACGCGTGCTCGTGACCGGCGTACCCATCGAGCATCTCCGTCATGGCCATCTTGAGGTCGCCCGCGCCCTCGGTGGTCGGCGTGATGCGGTTCTCGTACGTCGCCATCGCTACCAGCTGGCGCGTCCGACGATTGCCAGCCAGGTACTGCTTGATCGTCTGCGTCTCGTAGAACTCCGCATAACGACGGACGACTTCCCGGGCCCGCTTCAGCGTCGTGATCTGCTCACCGCTGAAGATGCCCTGACCGGTTCCGATGAACCGTGGACCAAACAGGTCGCCGGTTCGGAGGCGATCACCATAGGTGATGATGGCGCTCGTGTTCGTCTGCGGATCGCGCATGGTGGTCACGCCGTACGCGAGGTTGGCGTGGAACGCCGGCACCGCCGTCTTATGCACGTCGGGCGAGGGCCAGGTGTGCGCATGCACGTCGACCCAGCCGGGGACGATCGTCTTGCCACTGACGTCGATGGAGGCAGCGCCCGCGGGAACGGTCACGCTTCCTGATGGTCCCACGGCGACGATACGGCTGTCCGTCACGACCACGTCGCCGCGCTCGATGACCTCGTTGCCCTTCATGCTGATGATGCGCGCCCCCCGCAACACGACCGTACCACGCGGCTTCTCCGTGGCTACGCTGATGCGCATGTCGTAACGCGCCGGGGTGTATGCCGACGTGAATGGCAACGTGTCAGCGCCTGCCACCGGCAGTGTGTCGCCGGCCAGTCGTTTCTGCCACGCTCCTCGCAGGGAGTCGGCGCGGGCTGCCGACGCGGCGGCGATGTCATACAGGAAGAACGACCTGCCTAACGAAAAATACAGGTACTTGCCGTCCCGGCTCCACCCGGGGAACTCGGCGCCCACCTCGATGGCTACCTGCGAGGGCACAAGGGGTTGGGCCGTCCGCGCGTTCAGCGCGATCGCGCTACCCACGTCCGGAGCCGGAAAGATCGAGACGCGCTTGGTCGCCTGGTTGACGGCGAAGCCATGCGTGCCGGTCGGGGAGAGATACACCGGGTCGCCCGTGTAAATCGTCCGGCGATCGGAACCATCCCAGCGGATCGACTGAAGTCCGCCGGCGGCGGTGAAGAGGATCCGACTGGTGTCAGGGCCGAAATGCGCGATGGCGCCTTCGGGGATGAACGACACGCCGCCAACCTCGACGATGTCGTGAATCTCCCCACCGTCCGCGTTCATCCAGGCGAGATTCAGCGGCCCTTCGTCCATCGCGCCGCTCAACCGGTCGACAAAGTTGCGACGGGGCACCCACGGACCCGTGGCGAAGACCAGTCGCTTTCCATCCGGCGAAAACACCGGCCGATAGAAGAACGATGATTGTGTCGTGAGCTTGCGCAGGCCCGATCCGTCGGCGTTCACGCGATACAAGTCGCCGCCCGATTCGTCGGTCCATGTCGCGAACACCACCACACGGCCGTCGGGCGACCAGGTGGGCGAATGTTCGACGACGTTCACTGCCTTCGTAACGCGTTTCGGCGCGCCGCCGGACAGATCGCTCAGGTACAGCTTGTCGAGCGCCGTGAAGGCGAGGCGCTTGACGTCAGGCGAGGGAACCGCGTCCCGGATCTGCCTGACGAGGAACGTGTCGGCGATGGCGTACTGGAATCGGGACAAGGGTCCCATGTACTGCTCGACGTCGGCCGAGAAGGGGATCATCGTCGCCCGGCGCGTTGTTACGTCGATCTTCCAGATCTTGCCGCCGTAGGTCGTAAGGATCGCGGACGCGTCAGGCAGCCACGCGGGATTCGGCATGACGCCAAGGCTCGCGGAGCGGTAGTTCCCGTCGTGTTGCACGTTCTCGCGCAGCACGCGCTCGTCGCCGGTCGCAATATCGCGCAGCACGAGATCGGTGCGACTGTCGCTTCGCGTGAAGTAGGCCAGCCACTTGCCGTCGGGGCTCGCCGCAACCTGCAATGCGCCGCTCGGATTGCTGACCAGCGTATGTGTGCGTCCCGTCCCGCGATCGTAAACAATGATCTGGCCACTGCGGTTCGAGGTATACGCGCGCTTCCCGTCCGGGGAGAAACTGGTCACGCCGGCGCCAAACGGCACGCGCACACCTTCACCTCCGGAGAGGTGGTACAGGTTCTGCGCCCCGAGGATGAATTCGCCATCGGGAAGCCAGACCGGGAACGACATCGATCCCGCCGTGAGCCGGGAGACCTGCACCGGATCCGACCCGTCAGCATTGGCGACCCACAGCTGATCGCTTCCGGACCGGTCTGACACGAACAGGATGCGCTTTCCATCTGGTGCGAAGCGCGGGTGCACATCCATCGAGTTGCCACCGAGAATGCGCGTGGCCTTCCCGCCCGCGATGGGGATCGTGTAGATGTCGCCCAACAGGTCGAACATCACGGTACGTCCGTCCGGCGAGACGGACAGGGACATCCACGTCCCCTCGTCGACAGTGAATCGCGCGATGCGCGTGGTCCTGAGGGGGAGGGTGTTCGTCGGGTCGCGCGGCGCGGAGCCGGCGACCACGGTATACTCTCGCGTCGGTGCCTGCGCGGAGATGGCCGGAGCAAAAAGGGCGGCGGCCAGGACACATGCGGTCAGCCGCACGGAATTCGCTAGGCGCGAATACATCAGCGTTGCTCCTCCACCGTTGCCAGCCACCATGGTGCGTCCATCGCCTTCCGGAGCGGTGCCACCTGGTCGAGCGTGTTGGCGTCGTACAGGCGTCCGTTCTTCATGACGTAGCGCACGGAGTTGGTATTCCGGATGTCCGCGATCGGATTCCGGTCCAGCACCTGCAGGTCCGCGAGTTTGCCGGCTTCGAGCGAGCCGAGTTGTGTGCCAAGCCCGATCGCTTCTGCCCCCGAAGCGGTGGCCGACCGCAGAATCTCATGGTTCGGCATTCCACCGCGTGCGAGGAGCCACATCTCCCAGTGGAAAGCCAGGCCCGAAACGCGACCGCCTGACCCAATGGCGACCTTGCCATTGTGGGCTACGATGCGGGCCGGCCCGGCCGCGACCAGGTCGAATGGATACTCCTCGGCAACCGACCACGCGGTCCGAGCCCGCGTCAGGCGGTCGAGCTCGCGGTGCGTGGAAAACCGTTGCACCTTCGGGTCGGCGTGCGGCGCAAAGGCCGCGACCGCGTGGGCAATCCCGTTCATGGTCCCGATGCGACCGAGCAGCATGGGTGCGTAGACCAGCCCCGACTCGGCGATCAGCTTCGCGACGTCGTTATGCAGCGGCAGGATTTCGTAGGCACCCTGCTGGCTCGAGTATCCGTCGAGGATCGCGCTGAGACTCTTGCGGAAGTCCGGGGCGTTCATCGCCGTCGCGGTGAGCCCCAGCTCCTTGCTGATGGTCAGGAACCGCTGGCGATCGGGTCGTGTGGCGGTGAGGTCGCCGCGCACCGTGCCGCTGCGCCATGGTCCGGCGTATGCCGCGAGGAACGTCCGCGCATCGGGATTGGTGCGCATGATCGCCGCTGAATCCAGCGCGACGGGCCCGGTGGGAAGCACACGTGGTCCGAGCATGTCGCCCAGCAGCACCCGGTCACTGTACGTGAAGGCATCCGTGGTTTGCGACTCGGGATCGCGCGATGCGGTGATGCCGAACGCGAGGTTCGCAAGGAACTGCGGCACGACGGTGCGGGGCGCCTGGCCAGGTGCGGCAAGATTCGCGTGCACGTCCACATATCCCGGCAGGATCGTCTTTCCGGAAACGTCGATCGTGCGCGCGCCACCGGGAATGCGAACGCTTCCCCGTGCGCCGACTGCCGTTATGCGGTTGCCAGTGATGACGATGTCACCGTTTTCGATGACCTCGCCCGCTCTCATGGTGACGATACGCGCGCCGCGCAGTGCGATCACGCCGGTCGGCTTATCGGCCGCGAGCACGATCGAGATGTCATGCCGCACCGCGTCGTATGCGGGTGCCCAGCGACCGGCTGAATCCCCAGCGGCCGGCCCTGACGGACGCCTCGTGGAATCCGCGGGAGTGCGTCGCGTCGTATCGGACGGAGGCGTGGTGGCGCCTGGCGCGGGGGCAGGGCGGCTCAGCGCCGCGACGAGCGAGTCATTGGTCGCCTTGTCGCCCTGGGCGATGTCGTACACGTGGAGGGTCGTGCCGTGCACCCAGACCGCTTTCGACCCGTCGCGGGTGAACGTGGCGAAATCGCCACCAGCCCTGGTGAGGCGCCTAACGGGAACGATGGGCTGCGGCGCAATCGGATCGACCGTAATGGAATCAGCGACCAGCGGCAGCTCGAACAGGAAGAGGTGGCGCCGTGGGCCGGCCCGGCTCAACACGTGGCGGCCATCGGGGCCGAGCATCGTGTGCGGGGTCGCCCGCGCCAGCACGACCTTCCGATCCGAGCCGTCCCACGCGACGGACACCAGCGAGGTGCCGTCGTGGAAGAGCACCCGCGTCGAGTCGGTCGTGAAGTGCGGCGTTCCCCCGAGTGGCAGGCCGCCGACATCGGACACCATGGCGATCGGGTGTTGCGTCCCGCCAGTGGGCGCCATCCAGCGCAGCTCGAAGTTCACCTCGGTGCCGGCTCCGGCAGCCGTCCTGGCCTGCACGCCGGCTTCGTTGACGATCGCCGACCACGCCTGACGAGGCGCGCGCGCGAAGACGAGCCGCGAGCCGGACGGCGTGTACGCCAACCGCGTGTAGAGGGCCGGGGCTCGCGTCAGGTTCCGTGGCATCCCGCCATTCAGGCCGACCTGCATGATGTCGCCGCCGAGCGCGTCCACCCAGGTGGCATACGTGACCAACTGGCCGTCGGGCGTCCAGGTCGGGGAAAGCTCCACGCCGGTGCTTGCCGTCGTCAGGCGGCGCGGCGTGCCACCCGGAAGGTCCATCACCCACACGCGGCCTAACGCGGCGAACGCCACCCGGCGGCCGTCGGGCGACAGGGCGGGGTCGCGGATCTCACGGACCCGGACCGAGTCGTCGAGGACCGAGGTGCCGCGGACCAATGCACCTAACGCGAGGTCGACGTCGGCGGTGAAGGGAATATTGGTGGCCGTGCCGGACGCGAGGTCGATGCGCCAGAGCTGGCCGCCGTAGCTGGTGACGATTCCCCGCTCGTCAGGCAGCCAGTCCGAGGTCGGGAGTGGTCCCAGGCCGGGAGGCGGAGGCGGCGGCGGTGGCGTGAAGCCGGGGGGCAGTGGCCCCTGCGGTACGAACGGTGGAGGCGGAACGAATGTCTCGGGTTGCGTCCCCATCGCCACCCACTGTTCGCGGCCGGTGGCGAGTTCGCGCACGACGAGCGCAGTCCGAGCCTCAAAACGGGTGAAGTACGCCAGCCGCTTGCCGTCGCGACTGACCATCGGTCGCAGGACGCCGCCGGCCAGCGACGTCCGGTTCGTAATCGAGCCGTCCGTGCGATCGTAGCGGGCGGCCTGCGTGCCGGACTGGAACCAGAGGTACCGGCCGTCGCCCGTTAGGCTGGCGCCAGGGCCCACGCCCTGGAGCGCGATACCCGCGCCGCCTCGCACATCAACGAGCCGATTGGCGGTGATGATCTCACGGCCATCCGGCGTCCAGACGGGATACACACCACCGTTGGTGAGCAGTCGCGGACGTTGGCCATCAGCGTCGGCGATCCATGTCGCGTCGCTTCCATTGCGATCGGAGACGAAGACCAGCGACTTCCCATCGGGAGAGTAGCGAGGGTGCATGTCCACCGAATTGCCGCCGATGATTCGCATGGCTTTGCCGCCGGCCAGCGGCACGGTGTAGATGTCGCCGAGGAGGTCGAAGACAATCGTCGTGCCATCCGGCGAAACGTCGACGGACATCCATGTGCCTTCTGATGTCGCGAACCGCACGGTTCGCGTCGTGGTCAGGGGCAGGGTGTTCGTTCGATCCCGTGGCGGAGACGCGGCGGTGGAATCGGCGCGCGGCTGGTTCTGGGCCGCGGCGGAGGTGGCGATGCCGGCGATCATCGCCGGCGCGAGAAGAAAGGCGAGCGAGCGCATGGGGGACGCTATGTAGGGCAGGCGTGCGCGACAAGGTCAGCGCGATCGACCGTCCGGGGGGTGGGATGAACTGTTAGCGAGCAGCGAAGAGCGATAAGCCACTAGCAAGCGGGCAGCGAATTGCGAGGAGCGATAAGCATGGGGCGGGCGCTGCGATCGGTGCTGCCCCTGGTCGCAGGCACTGTTCGCTTGCTATTCGCTGCTCCCTGGTCGCTGATCGCTGCCTTTGTCTATCTCTCAAGGGGAATGTGCATCACAGGTTGAGATTGCCATAATTGTCAGGTTTCACTCGACCCTGAAATTGCGGTCGGTTCCTGAACGCCTGCGCTGGATCGCTGCTTTGTGAGAGCTCAGTCAACACTGGACACAATTGTTCACGCGGTTTGCGGAGTGCACCGGTAGATGATCGACCGGTTCTCTCTACGTTGGAGATTACCTGTGATCATGGCCCTGATCCTTATCGGGGCGGTGGTCACGCTCAGCGCCCTTGCGTATTCGGCCGCGCGAACGTCCGCCATCGAAGTGGCCCATGAGCGCCTCTCCAGTGCCGCAAACCGGATCTCCGGCATCGCCGCTGGTGGAGCCGCCAACATTATCCGTCTGGCCGATTCTGCGGGGCAAGATCCTGCCGTACTCGCCGCACTGCGCAATCCAGGGACGCCCCTCTCGGCCAGCGCCCGCGCCGCGCTGAGTCGGCTGCGGACGGACAGTACCATTCCGGTGGAGATCGCGGTGCTCGATGCACAGGGGCGTCCGATCGAGGGTGTCGCACCCGAACTCGTTCGTGAAGGTCCTGTCGAGGAATTTGCGCCGATCGATACACCAGTCGTGAGTGCGTTCCGGCCCGTCAATGGCATGCTCGAATACGTGATCGCGGTTCCGGTCCGTGACAGCGGACGCGTGGTCGGCCAGATCGTCCAGTGGCGGCGCGTTACCCGGGTCACGCAATCGTTGCGCGTGATCTCGGACCTGATCGGCCCGCGGGCGATCCTGGTGATCGGCAACCGGGACGGTACGGCGCTGACGGAACTCACCGACACGCTGCGTCCGCCAGTGATCCGGGATTCCACGGCTGCTCGTCAGGCACGGCAGCTGCACACGATGGCGTCCGCGCCGATTCCGGGCACACCCTGGTCGTTCTTCGTGGAGTATCCGAATGCCGTGATCCTGCGGCCGCTGCGGCTGCTCTCGTGGCAGACCGTGCTGGTAGCGTTAGGCGTCCTGATATTCGCCATCATCGCCGGCACATTGATGAGCCGGGGCATGACGAAGTCGCTTTCCGATCTCACGACGACGGCCGAGTTCATCGCCGATGGAGACCTGACCCGGCGACCACACGCGACCTCGCGCCAGGACGAGATTGGTCGCCTGGCCCGCTCCTTCGGGACGATGGCGGACAAGGTCCACGAGGCCCACGAAGAACTCGAACGCCGTATCCAGGCGAGGACGTCCGACCTGCAGTCCACGATGACGCAGCTGCGCGACACGCAGGACGAGCTCCTCCGCAAGGAGAAGCTGGCCACCATCGGCCAGCTGGCGAGCAGCGTTGGACACGAGCTTCGCAACCCGCTCGGCGTCATGGCGAATGCGGTGTACATCCTCGAGCGGACCATCGAGCAGCCCTCGCCGCGCGCGCAGCAGTACCTCCAGCTGCTGGGCACACAGATCAAGCTGTCGGAGCGCATCGTCTCGGACCTGCTCGACTCGGCGCGGAGCAAGTCACCGCAACGCCGCGACGTCGATGTCCGCGGCCTGATCACGGACCAGTTAGGCAGGGTGGCGATTCCCGCGAACGTGCACGTCGAGGTCGCGGTCGACGGCCGCCTGCCTCATGTCCACGTCGATCCCGATCAGATTGGCCAGATCATGGTCAACCTGCTCACGAACGCGACGCAAGCGATGGACAATCAGCCGGGCGTGCTCAGTATCAGCGCGCGCGACGGCGATGGCCGAGTGCACATCGACGTGCGGGATACCGGGCCGGGCGTTCCTCCGGACCTGGCCGAAAAAATCTTCGAGCCGTTGTACACGACGAAGGCGCGCGGAATCGGTCTTGGTCTTTCGGTATCCCGCTCCTTGGCGACCGCCAATCGCGGCACACTTACGGTGATGAATCATCCGGGCGGGGGCGCCGTGTTCTCGCTCGTCCTTCCAACGAGTCAATCCGCGTGAACAGCAAGAAACGGGTGGCGGTCGTCGATGACGATCGCGACATGGTGCGCAGCCTCTGCGACATTCTCGAACTGCACGGTTGGGAAACGGTACCGGAGTACGACGGGGAAGGGGCGGTTGCACTGAACCGCGACGCGGACGTCGATCTCTTCCTTATGGATGTGCGCATGCCGCGGATGAGTGGAGTGGAGGCATGGAACGCGATCCACGAGCGCGATCCTGACGCGCGTTCGGTTCTGATGACCGCGTATGCGCCACCGGAGGCGCTGGCGCTGACGCCCAGCGAAGGGGTGATCCGGATCCTGCGGAAGCCGGTGGTGATTCCGGAGCTGATCGAGGCATTGGAGACCGCCCGCTCGGCGAGCTAAAACGATCAAAGGGGTCAGACTCGATTCACCGGAGTGACCCGGTCGCATCTTGCTGCGGGTGGTCAATCGACCCTACCCCTTTGATCAGTCTTAATAGCACAACGCTATGCGGCATCACGACGTAAGTCGGCTGCGGATGTCGGGGCGCCACTGTGCCGCCCCCGTCCCGGAGACCATATTCCCCCGTCTTTTCCCATGCCCTCAATGGCTACCGCTACCAGCCCGTCCACGACCCTCGCCAGCAGCCCAACGGCACCGTACCTGCCGGCCCTGATCCTGTTGTTCGTCGGCAGCGGGGCCGCGGCACTGATATACGAGGTCGTGTGGTTCCAGATGCTCTCCCTGAGCCTGGGATCGAGTGCGATCTCGTTAGGCGTCCTCCTCGGGACGTTCATGGGTGGCATGTGCCTCGGATCGCTGTTGCTGCCGCGGTTCGTGCCGACGACGAGTCACCCGGTGCAGGTGTACGCGAAGCTGGAAGCGGGCATCGGTATCGCCGGCTTGCTCATCATGGTGGTGCTGCCGTACGCGGGTGGGTTGTACACGACGATTGGTGGTCCCGGTTTCGGTGGCTTGCTGGTCCGCGGTCTCATCGCGGCGCTGGTCCTCCTTCCACCAACGCTGTTGATGGGCGCGACACTTCCGGCGATCGCGCGTTATGTGACTGCTACGCCGAGTGGTGTGTCGTGGCTCGGGTTCTTCTACGGCGGCAACATCGTAGGTGCGGTTTTCGGGACGTTGCTCGCCGGGTTCTACCTGCTGAGAAACCACGACGTCTCGTTCGCTACGTTCGTGGCCGCGGCGATCAACTTTGCTGTCGCCGGTCTGGCGATGCTGTATTCGAAGACGGCGCGCCACACGCCACCAGTCGCGGAATCCAAAGCGGCTGCGACGTCCATTCCGCCGGGTTCATGGCCGGTACTGGTCACGATCGCGCTCTCAGGCATGACCGCACTCGGCGCCCAGGTGATCTGGACGCGACTCCTGACGCTGCTGCTGGGCGGCACGGTCTACACGTTTTCCCTGATCCTGGCCGCATTTCTGACCGGGCTCGGTGCGGGGAGCAGCGCGGGGGCGGCGCTCGCGAACAACGTAAAGAACCCCCGCCACGCCCTCGGCCTGACACAGCTGCTCCTGGTGGTTGCACTGGCGTGGGCGGCGTATTCGCAGGTCACGGCGCTGCCTGACTGGCCCGTGAACCCGGCTCTGGCGCCCAATTCCATGGCGACGTTCCAGATCGATTTCATCCGTGCCCTCTGGGTGGTGCTGCCCGGGGCGTTCCTGTGGGGCATGAGCTTCCCACTGGCGCTGGCGTCCATCTCGCAGAAGGACCAGGACCCTGGAAAGCTGGTCGGTGCGGTGTATGCGGCGAACACCGTCGGCGCGATTTTCGGCGCGATGATAGCCAGCCTGTTCGCCCTCGCGACGTTAGGCACGCAGGGCAGCCAGCGGGCGCTGATGATCATCGCCGCGTTCAGCGCGCTCCTCATGTTCGCGCTCGAGCGGTCCTCAGACTCAGGCAGGCTGCAGGTCTCTCCACGCGGCGGCATCTACGGGATGATCACGATCGCGTTGACGGCGTTGCTCGTCTCGGCGGTTCCGCCGATCCCGGCGCTGCTGGTGGCGTACGGTCGTTATGCGGTTACGTGGCGCGGCAGTCACGGGGAGTTCATCTATGTCGGAGAAGGGATGAATTCCTCGATGGCGGTGTCGCGCGAGGCGAGTGGCGCGCTGAACTACCATAACGCGGGAAAGGTGCAGGCCTCGAGCCTGCCGCAGGACATGCGCCTGCAGCGGATGCTCGGCCACCTGACGACGCTCGTTCCCGAAAATCCGAGGAGCGTGCTGGTGATCGGGTGCGGCGCGGGCGTCACGGCGGGTGCGGTCAGCATCAGTCCTATCGTCGACAGCGTCGTGATCGCCGAGATCGAGCCGCTGGTGCCGGAAGTGGTGTCCACATACTTCTCGGAGCACAACTACGACGTCGTGCGCAATCCGAAGGTGCATGTGCAGATCGACGACGCGCGCCACTACCTGCTCACGAGTGACCGGAAGTTCGACGCCATCACGTCTGACCCGTTCGATCCGTGGGTGAAGGGCGCCGCGACGCTCTACACGAAAGAGTTCTTCCAGGTCATCAAGGATCACCTGAATCCCGGCGGCGTCGTCACGGTCTTCGTCCAGCTCTATGAAAGTGGAACGCAGGCGGTGAAGAGCGAGATTGCGACGTTCCTCGAGGTGTTCCCGAATGGCATGATCTTCGGCAACACGCACCAGGGCGGTGGATACGACGTGGTGCTGCTCGGCCAGAATGGTGACGCCAGGATCGACATCGACAAGGTCGAGGAGCGCCTGGCGAGTCCGCAATTCGCGCAGGTGGCGCAGTCGTTGTCCGAGATCGGTTTCTATAACGGCGTCGACCTCCTCTCGACCTTCGCCGCACAGGGTCCGCAGCTGAAGGCCTGGCTCGCCGACGCACAGGTGAACCGCGATCGCAACCTGCGACTCCAGTATCTCGCCGGACTCGGAGTGAACAAGTACGAGCAGGCGCAGATCTACTCCGAGATTCTGCAGTATCGCGCCGTGCCGCCCAATCTCTTCGTGGGATCGCCGGAACGGCTGCAGGC
>DASRPK010000279.1:0-2679 GCA_035646395.1 Gemmatimonadaceae bacterium
TGCTTGGATGTGCCGGCGGACCGCCTGTTCCCGTCGATTCCGCGAGCGCGGCCCAGGCCTCGACCGCTGCGTCCATCGACTGGGCGCCTATTGATTCCATCCTCGGGCGCACCGGCGCCATGCAACCCGGCGATGTTCGCCGGTATGGCATGCCGCGCAGCGACCTGCGCGTCATCGCGGCTGGCGTTTCGATCCGTCCCGCGTTGGCGTTAGGTTCGTGGATTGCCTTCAAGGCTCATGGGACCGGCGCGGTGGCAATGGGCGACCTCGTGCTCCTGCACGAAGAGCTCGCGCCGGTACTCGCCAGGCTTCAGGAAGGTGGCGTTGAGCAGACAGCGATCCATCATCACATCATCCAGGAATCGCCGCGCATCCTTTATGTGCACGTGCACGGACACGGCGACCCCAAAGCCATCGCCACAACCGTACGAGCTGCGCTGGCGCTGACCGCCACGCCGCCTGCCGGTCCCGCACCTGCTCCATCGTCTGAACCGTTCGGCATCGACACGACTGCGATCACGTCTGCACTCGGCCATTCGGGTCGCGTCAACGGAGGCGTGTGGCAGGTGAGCGTGCCGCGCGCGGAAACCATCAAGAGCGGCGACTTCGAGGTGCCGCCGTCGATGGGGCTGGGAACAGCGATCAACTTTCAACCGACTGGCGGCGGGAAGGCAGCCATCACCGGTGACTTCGTGTTGATTGGCTCCGAGGTGAATCGCGTCATCAAGGCCCTCAGTGACAACCGCATTACCGTGACCAGCCTGCACAACCACTTGCTGGATGAAACTCCGCGCCTGTTCTTCATGCACTTCTGGGCGAATGATGATGCCGCGAAGTTGGCTCGTGGACTGAAGGCCGCCCTCGACCTGACAAATTCTCGCAAATGACCTTTCGTAGTGAAGGCAGTTGGCTGATTCGCACGTTTGTGTGGGTCAGCCTTTTTTTCTCACCCGTGTTCGTTACTGCACAGGACGCGGCTACGTCGCGACCCACACTGCGCGTGGGCGCGAATGGCAGCGGTGCGTTGAAGATCGACGGTATCCTCGATGACGCCGCGTGGGCCACCGCCGACTCGATCGCCAACCTCACGCAGATTGAACCGCAGGAAGGGCAGGCGCCGACAGGTCGGACGGTGGTCCGCGTGGTTGCGTCGGGGGACGCGATCGTATTCGGGATTCACGCTTACGACCCCGACGCCGCACGCATTACCAGTTTTGCACGCAACCGTGACGCGAGCCTTACGAGTGAGGACCACGTCCGGATTGTGCTCGACACGTACCTGGACGGGCGCTCCGGTTACGTCTTCATCGTGAACCCGTACGGCGCCCGGTACGATGCCCTCGTTGCCAACCAGGGCGAAGGTGAAAATTCCCAATGGGACGGGATCTGGGAAGCTGCGACGCACCGCGACGGTAGCGGGTGGTCGGCCGAGATCATGATCCCTGTGAAAAGCCTGCTCTTCAAGCGCGGCCTGACGGAATGGGGATTCAATGTCGAGCGGCGGATTCAGCGGTTGCTCGAAAGCTCGCGCTGGGCAAGCCCCGACCGCGACGTGAAGATCAATGTCACCAGTCGGGCAGGACTGCTCACACAGATCCCTGCGTTCGACCTGGGGCTCGGCCTGAGCATTCGCCCGTCGCTGACGTCGTCCGTCGGCAAGCCGGCGCCGGCGACGGCCGCCCTCTCCGATGTCTCGGCCAGCCTCGATGTCACCAAGCGTCTCGGGGCCAACACGTTAGGCTCACTGACCATCAACACCGACTTCGCGGAAACGGAGGTCGACACCCGGCGCACGAACCTCACGCGGTTCCCGCTGCTTTTCCCCGAGAAGCGCACGTTCTTCCTCGAGGGCTCCGACATTTTCGACTTCGGCCTTGGCCTGGGGAACAGCAGCGGGTCGAGCGGTGACGTCATTCCGTTTTTCAGCCGGCGGATTGGATTGCTCGGCGGCCGCGAAGTCCCGCTCGATGCCGGCCTGAAGATCGCGGGGCGCGAAGGGGCAACGAATTTCGGCGCGCTTGTCGTCCGCACCGGGAACGTCGATACCCTACCGACGGAAAACACGATGGGCGTGTTCCGGCTGCAGCAGAATGTCCTCGAGCAATCGTCGGCAGGAGTGATCGCCACGTTCGGTGATCCCCTGGGCCGCGACGGCAGCTGGACCGCCGGCACGGACTTCACGTACCAGACATCGCGCTTCCAGGGGAACCGCAATTTCCTGGTCGGCGTGTGGGGGCTGGCCATGGACCGCGATGGCCTCACCGGGCGGAGTCACGCGTTAGGCACCAAGATCGACTATCCCAACGACCTGTGGGACATCGCGTTCACGTACAAATGGGTCGGGGAGTCGTTCGATCCGTCGCTCGGCTTTGTCCAGCGTCCCGGGTCGCAACTCGTCACGCTCAACATCACCAATGTTCCGCGTCCGAAGCGCCCGATTTTCGGCCTTCGCGTGCGGCAGATGACGAACGAGTGGTTCAACACCCTGGCAACGGATCTCGATGGGAAGTGGGAGAGCTATCGCGTATTCCTCGCTCCGATCAACTGGCGTCTCGAGAGCGGCGAGCGCTACGAGATCAATGTTGTCCCTACCGGCGAAAGGCTCGTCGAGCCATTCGAAATTGCCGAAGGCGTCATCATTGCGCCGGGCAGCTACCACTGGAATCGCTACCGGCTGGA